>JBHHWM010000207.1:0-8944 GCA_046756545.1 Rhodothermales bacterium
GACCTGCCCCATGTCGTGGACATCACGTGGCCTCACGACGGGGAACGCTCCATCAATACCTTCCTCCAATCTCCTCTGGAGGTCATCTTCGACAGACCCGTCACGCCTGCCACAACGAGGGGCAGTGTCTGGTTCGTCGTCACGCTCGAACAGCCGGTGACTGATCCTGCCGAAACCCTGCAGATACAGCCGGTTCCGGTCAAGTCTATCAGCCTGACGGGCAACCAGGCCACGTTTGTGCCGGGCGGCGGCACCCGGGCCATGATGGAGTATTACTTCGACCCTGCCGAGCCGATCCTGTGCCGGATCATCCTGAAATGCGACTTCCTGACGGATGCCAACGGCCTGGCCGTCGATGGAAACCACATAGGCGGCGTCCTCCCGTCGGGCAACGGCATTCAGGGTGGCATTTTCGAAAGCTGGTTCATTCTCAACGGCTAGATTCCTCTTTAGACGCAAAACACCAGAATGATGGCAAGCGACCACTTGATTTGCGCACCTACCACGCCCCTTTACCTGGAGCGGGTCCGCTATTTTCCCCGGCAGCTTATTACGCCGGAAGATCTGACGCAAGCGCAGGACTACGTTCGGAACAAACTGCGCCGGCACAACCGTCTGCTTCACGGCTGGGGCATTGTCTGTGGAGCCGGAGTCAGACAAGGCAACGCCTGCGAGGTCATTATCGAACAGGGCTATATCTTGGGTCCCTACGGCGATGAGATTGTTATCGATCGCGAAGTCACACTGGACTTATGCCAGGAGGATCCGACCTGCGGCCCCGGGGTCGATCCCTGGTGTGACGGACCGACGCTGCCCCGCCTGAACAGGCAAACCCTGTACATAGCCGTTCGGTATGCCGAGTGCCTTACACGACCGGTGCGGGTCTATGCCAATGGCTGCGACGAAACCGCCTGTGAGTATACCCGGATCCGCGACAGCTATATCATCAAGGCGCTGACGGCGCTCATACAATCCGATGCCGCGCCCCCGGCACTTCGGTTATCTGTGTAACCGGCCCTGCCCGCCTTGCCCCACGGAACCCTGGGTTATCCTGGCCGGCGTCATTGTAGCCCGGAACAAGGTTCAGGCTATTGATCGCTATACCCACAGGCGGCACGTCATTTCATTTGCCGAGACGTATCACCGCTGTGCCGGAAGGTATGGCCTGGCAGTGCACCCGACCTTCGCCGCCCTGATGCCGACGAGAGAGGCGAACATAATCATCGACCTGGCGGCGAGTGAAGAGCCGGAGGCAGAGCCCGCTGCGCGGGCCACCTTCCGCCAACCCGACAACAGCTTGTCCGCCCTCCCGATCTTCTTCACCGTGGCTGAAGAAGGGGAATCCTTTGCAGATCTCCTGGAACGAGAGGGCGACCGCACGTTCTACGATCCGCGTACGCAGGAGACCTATACCCTTCGCGAATTCTATGCCCTGGCCGACATCAATCCACGGGAGACCGTCAGCAGCATCGAGGAGGCGATTGCCCCGCTAGAAGGGGTACGCCTCCGGGTGTCTGATCTGCGTCTGGTCAGGGCCGGCCTTGAGGAAACACTCGACCGCCGGGGGCTGGAGCAACTAGAGACCCTCTACAGTGGATCGCCGGGGGCCGTTGCCGAACTGCCCGCCATCGCCTTGCGAGGCCTCGGACCGCGTTCAAAATTGGGCCAGAAACTGGCAGACAAGACCATAGCGGACGTGGCCGCGATGACCCGCACCAACTTTGTGGAGATGGCCGTCAAAAGCGCACCTCGACGAGAGAAAACCGCCCTCAAGAAACAGGCCCAGGAGGTCTGGACCCGAGCTAGCCGCGTAGCCCGGATCGGCAAGGCGTGGGGATCGCCCACATAAGTTCCATGCTCATGGAATACGCGATGTCTCGCGCGAGATAGTAGCGCATCGAGTCTGGTGATGCCCGTGAAACCCGTAGCTTATTCGTAGCTTGATTTCGTCATCGATCCAGAGCAGCACCCGGTCAGGCATCATCGACCTCCGTGATCGGCAGGTGTATGGTGAAGGTCGTACCGCACCCGACCTGGCTCTCGACCTCGATGCGCCCGCCATGCTTCTTGATGATCCCGTGGGAAATCGACAGGCCCAGCCCCGTGCCTGCACCCACAGGCTTGGTCGTGAAAAACGGATTGAAGAGCTTGGCCATGTTCTCCGCAGGAATGCCACGACCGGTATCCGCGATACGCACGAGCACCTCGGCGGCAGTCGCTTCGGTTTCGATGATGATCTCCCCGTGCCCTTCGATGGCATGGGCGGCGTTGACCAACAGGTTCATGAAGACCTGGTTGAGCTGGCCCGGATAACACCGAATACGCGGCAGTACACCCAGGCGCGTCTCCACATCGACCGTGTACTTCAATTCGTTCCAGACGATCTTCAGCGTGGCCTCGATGCCCTCGTTGATGTCGGCGATCTGCATGTCGGTTGCATCGAGCCGGGCGAAGCTCTTGAGTCCCTGGACGATCTCTTTGACGCGGTGCAGGCCGTTGAGCGATTCGGCCAGCAGGGCATCGACGTCTTCACGAATGAAGTCGAGGTCTTCTTCCTCTCGGCGTTCGCGGATGCGGTCAAGCACGTCTTGATGTGCTGCTTGCTGGGCGGCAGAGAGGTGCTCGGTCAGGATCTGGTAGTCGTCGAGCAGTTGGGTGAAAATCTCCGTGTATTCCGCAAGGGTGCCGAGATTGCTGGTGACGAAGCCGATGGGGTTGTTGATCTCGTGGGCGACGCCGGCGGCGAGTTGGCCGAGGGAGGCCATCTTCTCGGAATGGACAAGTTGGGCCTGGTTCTCCTTGAGGCGTTCAGTGGCTTGTTGCCATTGCCGGGTGGCTGCTTCAGCTTCTTTTTTGGCCCGCTCGAGTTCGTGGACAGTGCAGGCGAGTTGCTTGGCCTGATCTTCGAGGGACGAGGCGTAGCGTTCGAGTTCTAGCTGTGCCTGCTTGCGCTCGGTGATGTCGGCGAAGGCGGCAATGGCGAACTGTATGTGTCCCTCGCTGTCCCATACAGGCGATCCCCACACCTGAAGGGGGATTCGCCGGTCTGGACGTTGGATTTCCATGTCATCCACCGTAGCTCGTTCGCCGGCCAGGGCACGCACAATCGGCATCCGCTCGGTTGGATAGGGGGTGTCGGTACCTGCGAGAACGGCGTCGTAAACCTCAGCGAGTTCCTCCTTTGACGCATCGCCGATAATGCCTTTGCCGAGGATCTCCTGAGCCGGTTTGTTGGCGAAGAAGGGCGTGCCGTCGGCATTGAGGACAAAAACGCCTACGGGAAGGGTTTCCATGAAGGCCTGAAGCATGTGGTGGCTCTCGCGTAGGGTCGCTTCGGTTCTTTTCCGCTGGATGCGTTGTTGTTTTTCATCCAGGGCGCGCACGACTGCCGGGGCCAGGCGGGCCAGCCGATCCTTGAATAGATAGTCCGCCGCGCCCTGCTTGATGGCCTCCACCGCCAGTTCTTCTCGGATGGTGCCGCTGACGATGATGAATGGGATGTCCAGGTCCTGATCCTTCATCAGATTCAACGCTTGCAGGGCGTTGAGGTCGGGCAGATTATGATCGGAGAGGATGACATCGAGGTCAGGGTGGAGGCTATCCAGGAAGGCATCTCTGGTATCCACATGCTGGATGCATACTGAGAAGCCGGCTTGCTCCAAGGTGTAGCGCATGATCTCAGCATCGCCGGGGTTGTCTTCCAGGATCAACACGCGCAAGGTCGTGGCGTTTGTCTCTGGAGGTGTTATTTCCGCTAACCTGCTCATGATCTCCTCTTCAAGGGGGTGGACTTTTCGCTTGGGTGTATCTTGGCGTCGCGACCAGCCAGCACCGTTCGTGCCTGTTATCGACGTAAAACGGTCTTCAACAACGTGCTTCTGTCTCTTTGCAAGATTTGTGAACAACTTTGCATGATAAACGAAAAGGAGAAGGGCTTGGTAGCACTTTATATAGGGAGGTCTTTGGCATGATAGTTTGCTATTTCATCCTGAAAGGAAGTACTTGCCTCCCATGACGTTGTCGTGATTCAGAACTATGGCGCAGGACGAGACTTCAGAGAATAGAGATACTATGTTGTCTTGGCCGGTGGTACATTGCAAGGACCGTCCTGCTGCCAGACACAACCGCATCGAGGTATGATGGCCGGGCCCAAAGGTAACATCCTCATCGTTGACGATATCCCTGAGAACGTGCGTATCCTCTTCGAAGTGTTGAGCCAGGAGGGATACGATGTGCGGGCCGTGACAAGGGGCGACCTGGCGATTAAGGCGGCCCGGTCGGTGCCCTTCAACATCATTCTCCTGGATATTCATATGCCGGAGATGAACGGATACGAGGTTTGCCAGGCCCTGAAAGCTGATCGACGCACGGCGAAGATCCCCGTCATCTTTATCAGTGCGCTTGATGAAATGATAGACAAGGCACGGGCCTTTGAAGCAGGCGGTGTGGATTATATAACCAAGCCGTTCGAGGCAGAAGAGATTCTGCTTCGCGTTGCGAATCACCTTGCCCTCCGAAGATCCAACGAGGAACTCGCGGCCCAAAAATCACAGATCGAAGAACAGGCCCGGCGCTTGATGGAACTCGACGAGGTCAAGTCTCGCTTCTTTGCCAATATCTCGCACGAGTTTCGGACGCCGCTCACCCTGATTTCAGCCCGCCTGGACGACCTGCGCAGGTATTATCAGGGCTCGCAGGCTGCTCAGGCAGGCAGGCTCCTCGACCTCCTCAAAAATGACGCGTACCGGCTCGATCACCTCATCCAACAACTGCTCGACCTGAGCAAGATGGAAGCCGGGATGATGTCGTTGAACCTTCGATCCACGGACCTCATCGCACTCCTGCGCGACCTCCTCCTTACGTTCGCATCGCTGGCCGAAAGAAAGGAGATCACCGTCACGTTCGATGCGCCGCCTGAATCGGTCTTTCTCGACGTCGATCCGGAAGCCATCGTCAAGGTATTCACCAATTTACTTTCGAACGCCTTCAAGTTTACACCTCCAGGAGGCCGTGTGAGGGTCGAATGCCGGAGGTCGAAAAAAGAGGGGGTGGACCTCCTTGTTCAGGACACAGGGCCCGGCATTCCCGCAGAGGCCCTGCCGCACGTTTTTGAACGCTACTACCAGGCCGAGCTTGCGTACACACCGGATCAGATCGGCATGGGGATCGGGCTCGCCTTGAGTAGGGAGTTGGTGCAACTCCATGGTGGAACGATTGGGGTGGAAAGTACGGTTGGACAGGGGAGCCTGTTTGCCGTAGCCCTTCCGACCCGCACCGTATCCGGTGAGGACATCGTTCAGGATCAAGGGAGGCAGGACGACCTCTTCCGTACCGCCCGGCACGTCGCCACTTCGGTTGAGCAGGACTATGTGACCGAACAGCAGAAACCGGACATCCCCCTCATGGATGAAAACGACGAGGATCGAACCGTCGTACTCATCGCCGATGACAACCCTTCGATCAGAGCCCTCGTACGCAGCCGATTGGAACCGGAATACAGGGTCCTTGAGGCAAGGAATGGGAAAGAAGGAATGGAATGCGCGCGGCAGTGCTTGCCCGACCTCGTCATTACGGATGTCATGATGCCGGAAATGGACGGGTATGCTTTCGTCCGCGCGTTGAGGCAAGATCCGGAGCTAGACTTCATCCCCATCATCATGCTCACGGTGAAGGCTTCCGCCGACAACAAGTTGGAAGGCCTCCGGGAAGGCGTCGATGATTATCTGACCAAGCCCTTTGAGGTGCGCGAGTTGCAGGCCCGCGTTCGTAATCTGATTGCAACACGCGAGCGTTTACGCGAACGATTCATGCAGGAGGCGGCGGCGCTTCCGAAACCCGACGCGTCCGTGATGTCGTCCGATCAGCGCTTTCTGGAACGGGCGCGAGCGGTGGTAGAAGCCCATCTGAGTGACGCTTCATTTTCGGTGGAGAAGATGGCCTCGGAACTTGCGCTCGATCGTTCGACCCTGTATCGACACCTTCGCAGCCTCGTTGATCAGTCCACCGTCGACTTCGTACGTTCGATCCGGCTTGAGCGTGCGGCGCAGTTATTAGCCGGGAGAACAGGCACGGTTAGCGAGATTGCCTACGGAGTAGGTTTCAAAAGTGTAGCCTATTTTTCGACGTGCTTTTCTAAAAAATATGGGATCACTCCGTCCGCCTACATGCGGGCGAAAGAGTAGGGGGCGGTGTTCATTTGGTTTCATCCTCTGCTCGCCGCATGACCTCGCAAAGGTCCAAAATCTTGTCAAACCTGAACTGATCCACCCATTTCGTCAAGGTCTGCGCTACCTCGGGATGATCACCCTCGACGCGTTTCAGCAACTCGCTGACGCCCATATGGTCGGCCTCAAGCGCTGCCTGGTACAATGCTTCGACCCACCCGGCGGGCAGGCCGGCCAGCGCTTCCGGCCCCAGTACTTCGCCCACTTCCCTCTGGTGCGTGTCTCCAGACGACGTAGCGTAGGCATAACGGATTCCCAGATGCTTCGATAGCGTCTCGAAGAGGTCCTTTTCTTGAAACGGTTTCCGGACAAAGTCGTCGCATCCGATAGACAACATCTTTGCCCGGTCCTCCTCAAAAGCACTCGCCGTCACCGCCACGACGACCGTTTCACTTCCATGGTCGCTGGACTTGATATGTCGCGTGGCCTCATACCCGTCCATCACCGGCATGCGCATGTCCATCAAGATCAGGTGCGGTGCCCATGTTTCCCAGACCGCGATGCCTTCCTTGCCGTTCGAAGCTTCGTGAACCTTGAAGCCGACTGACGCAAGCAGATCGACCAGCAATTGACGGCTCTCTCGTTTGTTTTCGACGACGAGGATGCGAGGAACCGGTTGATCCTGCGCTAATCCCACGACGCGTCCCGGCGAACCCTGCGTCGCTGCTGCCTCGGCTGCTTCATAGTAGACGTCGAACGAGAACGTGCTTCCTTCTCCCGGCTTGCTGCTGACCCGAAGTTCGCCCCCCATCACGGCGACGAAACGTTTGCTGATGGGGAGCCCCAGCCCCGTGCCCTCCTGCGCCTGACGACCGCTCTCGGTCTGGCTGAAAGCCTCGAAAAGCCGGTTGATCTCGTCCGGGTCGATGCCTCTTCCCGTGTCTTCGACCTCGAAGAACAGCCTCCCGTCCGACCGGATATCCGGCCTGACTGCGCCGGATTCGGGCGTGGCCCGCACCCGAAGGACGATGCGTCCATCGGCAGTGAACTTGACGGCGTTCGAGAGCAGGTTGATCAGCACCTGGCGGAGCTTGCGTTCGTCAGTGCGGATGTAGCGGGGCACCTCCGGGGCGCGCTCGAAGACGAGCTGCAGGTTCTTGTTCCAAGCCTGTAGCGCGAACATGTCTTCGAGCGTAACGAGCATCGCGTGGAGATTGAAGGCGACGACGTTGAGCGTGGTGCGTCCGGCTTCGATCTTGGACATCTCGAGGACGTCGTTGATGAGTTCGAGGAGGTGGTTGCCGCTGCGCCGGATGGTGTCGAGGTTTTCGTGCTGGGCGGCGGGTAGGTCGGGGGCGCGTTGCATGAGTTGGGTGAAGCCGAGGATGGCATTGAGGGGGGTGCGCAGTTCGTGGCTCATGTTGGCCAGGAAGGCGCTCTTGGCACGGTTGGCCGCTTCAGCCGCTTCTTTGGCTTTGTGAATGGCTTCTTCTGCTCGCTTGCGCTCCGTGATATCACGGTCGATGCCACTAAAACCAATCAGGTTGCCTCCGGCATCCAGAATCGGTTGCGCGGTACTCTCAAAATAACGGGCGGTACCGTCCTTATGTAGCCAGCGAATGGGAACACCCGTCCATCCCTGCTTTTGGGCTATGGATCGTTCAAGCATCTCTCGTATGGTCTCCTGATCTTCAGGATGCATCAGCGGAAAGGCAGAAACTCCCTCAATCTCATCGATGTCGTAGCCCAATAGTTGTTTGATGGCTTTGTTCGTGTAGGTATGGCGTCCTTCCAAATCGATAGCCCAAACCCAGTCCACAGTAGATTCCACCAGTTGTCGATACTTTGCTTCGGCCTCACGCAACGCGTGTTCCGCCTCTCTGCGTTCGGAGATTTTCATCTTCAGGTCGAGGTTTGCCATCTCGACCGTTTCCTTGGCCTTGGTTAATTCGGCGGTGCGTTCATGGACGAGATCCTCGAGGTGTTCACGGTGTTTGAGCAACTCTTCCTCTGCCCGCCTGCGCTCGGTGATGTCTTCGATCATCCCCAGGCCATACAGCGGCGCTCCGGACACATCTCGGATGACGAAAGCGGTCAGATTAACCCACAGAATCCCCTCATCCTTTCGGATATATCGCTTCTCAAGCGTGTAATACGGGATATCTCCGTTGAACACTTGTTGGGCAAGTTGTACATCCTTGTCTATGTCGTCGGGATGGGTAATATCCGAGAACGTGAGGGTCTTCAACTCTTCCTCGGCATACCCCACCATCTGGCACAGCCGGGCATTCACTGTCTCCAACTGATGATCCTTGCCCACGAAGGCCATACCGAGCGGCCCGTCCTCAAAAATCTTCCGGAAACGTTCTTCCCTTTCCTGAAGCGCCGCTACGACCTGCTTGCGCTCGGTGATGTCCCTTGAAACATAAAGGAGGTGTGTACATTCTTCTTTGTCATTCAGAATTGGAGTCAGCGTTGTTTCAGAATAGATAATCACGCCATCCAACCGGGTTTCCTCATCATATTGAAGCCGGCTCCCCGTTGCTATGGTCTCCCGGTATTTCTGATAGATAAAATCAATCTTCTCCTGGTCCGACTTGACAATTTCTTTGAGAAAATAATCAACCTTCATGCCGACAACCTGGTCAAGCGTGATGTCGATTCCGGCTTGCTGATTTGCTTTGATGAACCTCTCATTACACGATTCAATAACATAATCATCGTCACCAATAACCCTGAGTAGCGCCATATATTCAGCACTGCCATTATAAATCAAGGAT
>JBHHWM010000208.1:0-8919 GCA_046756545.1 Rhodothermales bacterium
AACAACTGCACCGTTGAGTATCGAGGAGAAACGACCCGTCGTTACGGCTGTTGAGGCCCATGAATACCGGATTAGACAACACCATCAACGAGATTCCCTGGACCCGGTTGCGCGATGCATATGGCTCTGCGGATACTCTGCGCGACCTGATCCGGCAGGTGGCTACGGTGCCCGATGAGGCCGACGCCGAAAATATTTACATAAGGATCTATCGTCGGATCTGCCATCAGGGGGTTCTGGAAGAAGCGGTGCCTGTCGTCGTTCCCGCCCTCGTTGCGTTGTTGAACCTGGATGGAGTCAGAGCCAAAGACGTTCTTCTCGACGTATTGAGTGCCTTGCTGGTGGATCATGCGATGGAGACAGGCATGCCCGGCCTGCTGCCCGTCCGCCGCGACTTCGATCTGAAAGCGACATCCACCGGGGAAACGCGTGCGGCGGAGCAAGCATATCGCCGGCGGGCGCATGATGCCTTTGCGGCTGTTGAACAGCATGTGCCGGTCTTCTTCTCGTTGCTGGCCGATAGCGCCCCTCGCGTTCGCGCCCAGGCAGTTCGCCTGTCGGCCTTCTTTCGAACGTCATCCGAGACAGCCCTGGAACAGATCCACGCCGCCTATGTGCAGGAAACAGAGGTTCACGTCAGAGCGTCGGCGCTCGTGAGTCTGGGGATTCTCAGCGGGCAGGTACCTTCTGAGAAGTATCTCGACGTTTTTGACCGGGCGCTCGAAGACCCGGTGTTCCTGGTTCGGGCCGCCGGTGCCGTCGCGCATGTGTACGCGCACTCCGGGGAAGCGTCGGATGCCTTGTGGCGTGTGTTGGAAGCGGCGGCCTGTGCCCGGCGCGAACCGCCGGACCTGTTCCCCTGGGCTCAAGGGGCCATCGCTGGACTTGCTGCCGAGGCGCTTACCATGCTCGCCCCTGTGGATCGAGAGCGAGCGGTGGCCAGCCTGCTTCGCGCGGTGGAGTGTCAGGTGAAGGAGGGCGATGAAGCTGGAGAAGACCTTCGCCGGGAGTGGCCCCTGCCGTACCTGGTCGCAGAGCATCTCGTTGCGATGACGTTCGAACGATTCGAGAGACGGACGGATGAAGTGGTGCTCGAAGAACTCGACGAGGAGCAGCGACGCACCCTGAAGCGGGTAGGGAGTGATCTGGGGGTGATCACCTGGGCGCAACGCTATCGGGGGATTCCACACACCCAGGGAAGCCTGCGGCGATTCCTGGGGCTGGTCCCTTTCGGGCCTCTCGACCGGAAGGTAAAACTGGCCGTCGGTCCCTATCAGGAGACGTGGCCTATCTGGAAATGGTGGCGGGTTGCAAGGCGTGGTCAAATCGACGAGGCCGCGTTGGTCGATCACCTCCTGGACGTGCTCGATACGGAGGAGGTCTTCGCCTTGTGCACGGACATGGTTTCCGGCGCGTACGATCCCGGCGGGTATGTCCCCCATGCCCCTGTGCCTCTGGCCATGATGCTCATAGATCGGATTGCCGAGCAGGAGATCGCGAAGATCGAGGCCTATGCACATGAATTGCTCGAAGAGGGGGCTACCACCAGCCAGTGTGCGCTGGCCATGGTTCCCCTGCTTCGTTACGGCAAGGATCATGGTCGGGCTGTTAACTGGACCTACCGACCGCTGCTCGAACAATTCGCCGCCTACAGCGATTCCTACAGGAGCCAAATCATCGCGCTACTGCCGGAAGAGGAACGCGACCGGTTATAGAAAGGCCATGCGCAAGCGCTCAAAAATCGTCCTCTTTTTGCTCGTGCTGGGTGCCGGCCTGGATGGCCGCGAGTGATGCCGAGCAGGCCGAGGTTGTTCGCGCCTTGCTGCGCCACGTTTTGCGTCGTCTGTTTTGAGGAAGACAAGGCTAGATTTCGATGACGGAAAACGTATATTATCAGGGCTTTTTCCCTTGCTCTTACCATCATGTCCTGCCTTCGAACGGATGGTCGATAACGCTATGTATGCGATGCGCTCGTGTTTTCTGCAACACCGTGTCCGGGCCGGCCTGATCAGCCTGCTGGCCCTTTTTCTTCTTACGGTTCCCGCGGCGGTCGGGCAGCCGGTCCCTGCTCCGTCTGACGTCTTTGGCTTCGAACCGGGCGACGATTATAAGCTGGCCGACTACGGCCAGGTCCAGGATTATCTCGAACAACTCGATGCCGCCAGCGACCGCGTGCAGATGATCGAAATCGGCCAATCGGTGTTGGGGCGACCGCTTTTGTTGCTGTTCATATCGAGTGAGGAGAACCTCGCCAACCTGGAGCAGTGGCGCACGATCAGCGAGGAACTGGCCCGCGCCCGCATCGACGATGCAACGGCACGGCAGCACGTCCAACAGGGGAAAGCCATCGTCTGGATCGACGGCGGGTTGCACGCCAGCGAACTGGCGCACGGGCAGATGACGCCGCAGCTTGCCTACAAGGTCGCCACCGAGGAAACGCCGGAAATGCAGCAGATTCGCGAGGATGTCATCCTGCTGCTCATGCCCAACATGAACCCGGACGGCCTGGACATCATGGCCGGTTGGTATCGCGCCAACCTCGGCACGCCGTTCGAAACGACGCGACCGCCCTGGCTCTATCATCACTACGTGGGCCACGACAACAACCGCGACTGGTTCATGAACAATATGCCGGAATCGGCGGCGGTGACACGGACTCTCTACAACGAGTGGTATCCGCAGATCGTCTACAACCATCACCAGACGTCTCCGGCCTGGGCACGCATTTTTATTCCGCCGTTTGCCGATCCGGTCAATCCCAACATCCACCCCGGCGTGACGACGAGCGTCAACATGGTGGGCACGGCGATGGCGAACCGATTTGCCATGAACAACATGCCCGGCGTCATCTCGGACGTCGTCTTCAGTATGTGGTGGAACGGTGGGATGCGCACCGTCCCCTATTTTCATAACATGGTCGGCATCTTGACCGAGACCGCGCATGCGACCCCCACGCCGCGCTACTACGCGCCGGATTCGCTCCCGGCTATGATTGCCAGCCGGCGCGGCTCCGGCATCCCGACGAACGGGACGGATATTTTCTATCCGATGCCCTGGAAAGGCGGCGAATCGCATTTCAAGCAACCCGTCGAGTACATGATTACGGCGTCGATGGCGGTCTTGCGCCTCGCCGCCGATCTGCGGGAGCAGTGGCTCTACAATATCTACCGGATGGGCCGGGATGCCATCGAGAAGAGCGCGTCGGAGGGACCCTATGCCTACGTCCTGTCCGTCGATCAATGGGACCCCGGAGAGGTCGCCAATCTTGTCAATGTGTTGACGATTGGCGGCGTTGAAGTACATCGGGCGAACGAGGCGTTTGAAGCAGGAGGGGTGGCGTATCCTGCCGGATCGTACGTCGTGTATGGCGCGCAGGCCTTCCGGCCCTACCTGACGGACTTACTCGAAAAGCAGCAATATCCGAACCGTCGCCGTTCGCCCAACGGCCCGCCGGAGCCGCCCTATGACCTGGCCGGGTGGACCCTCCCTATGCAGATGGGCGTCCGCATCGATCCCGTTAGCGAGGCGTTCGAAGCAGACGTGACGCTGGTAGCGGGGCGGGTGTCGGCAGCACCGGGCGCGGTGAGCGGTACCGCAACGGAAGGCTATCTGTTGTCGCATCGGTTCAATGCCAGCATGCGTGCCGTGAACCGGCTGCTCGAAGCCGGCGAGCGCGTGTACTGGGCCGGTGAAGCGTTTTCCCTCAACGGCGCGGACTATGCCGCCGGGACCGTTTTCATCGAAGCCGGTCGGCGCACCGAGGCACGCTTGAAGGAACAGGCTCAGGAAGAGGGCCTCGACTTCACCGGCATCGCATCGCGGCCTGTGGTGGCCTTGCACGCACTTAAGCGGCCCCGCGTCGGTCTCTATAAATCCTGGGTCGCTTCGATGGACGAAGGGTGGACCCGCTGGCTGCTGGAAGACTACGCGTTCGCCGTCGATACGCTGCACGACGCCGATATCCGAACGGAAGACCTGTCGGCCTACGACGCGATTGTGCTGCCGCATCAGAGAAGCGCCTCGATGCTCAACGGCCATGCTGCCGGGACGATGCCGGACGCCTACGTAGGCGGCCTGGGCCTAGAGGGGACGCTGGCGTTGAAGCAGTACGTCGAACGGGGCGGCACCCTCGTTGCTCTGGACGGCGCTACCGAGTTCGCCATCACGCAGTTCGGCTTACCCATCCGAAACGTGGTGGCCGGTGTTTCCTCGTCGCAGTTCTTCATCCCCGGCTCCCTGATCCGCATCGACGTGGAGGTGTCGCACCCGCTGGCCTACGGGATGCAGGAAACGACGGCCTCGTCGTTCGGGAGGAGCCGCGCTTTCGAGGTCGTGCAGTTATCCCGCGAGGGCGAAGGCGGCAGGGAGGACATCCAGGCGGCCCCGCCGCCGCCGGTTGAGGTGGTTGCTACCTATGCGGACGAGGACCTGTTGATGAGTGGCTGGGCGCTGGGTGCGGAGAAGCACATCGGGGGGAAAGCCGCGATGATGCGCGTGCCGCTGGGAACAGGCGAGGTGATTCTCTTCGGATTTCGCCCGCAATTCCGGGGGCAGCCTCGGGGGACCTACAAGTTGTTCTTCAATGCCTTACAAGGGGCTACCCTGGAGGAGAGACCGCGCGTAGGGGCAACATCCGGCATTGAATAGATCGTTACCCTTTTTAATGGCGCTTGCGCCTGCCGATTAGTACCTTTTTCAAGACAGGCAGGATGTAATGGCGGGCAGATGGTTGTTGCGAGCCTGGTGCGCTGCCCTTGAGTTTTTCGAAATCGACAGAGGCCTGGTTGATAGATGTTTTAACTCACGTTGTGCCCTCCGGTCGTCCCGTAGAAACGAAGGGACGGCGAGACGCTGCATCGACGTATAAACCTTCGAGAAATCCCTCCTCGATTCTTCGTCTCCCCGTTTCATCGTCTCAACGCAAGGAGGTCTCGGTTCCGTGCGCAATGATCGCCGGTGCTTCCGTTCGATCCCTTCCCTTCTGTGATAAACCAATCCTGTACTATGGAAGACGAACCGTTCAAAGGCTTCCGCATCACGTCAGATCCGGATACTACATCAATCGAGCAACCCGGAAAGGATCCTGTCCGGGAGACGAGTCACCTGCCGCTGCGCCTGTTGCTGGTTAGCGACCTGGCCCCGCAGGCCGGAGACGTCGACTGGGACGGCCCCTCGCGTGTCCGGCGGGTCGATAAACACTCCTTCGATGCCTTGATGCAGGAGGTCGCTCCACGCCTGGCCATCGAGGTGCCCAATACACTCAGCACTTCGCCGACGTTGCTGGAACTGGATCTTTCATTTCCCAGCCTCGATGCGTTTCAGCCGGCGCAGGTCGCGGCGCAGGTACCGTCGCTGGCGCGGCTCTTGCAGGTCCGCGTGCTGGTGACCGAGGTCAAGACCGGAGGCATCGGCCCAGACACCTTCCGCGAGCGCCTCGGGGAGACGGGAGGCGACCCGGGCTGGGCCGATCAACTCTATCAGACCATTGCAGCCCCCGAGGCACCGGCGTCCACCGGGCCCGCCGCCCCCGATCAGCCGTCGGGGGGAGGCACGCTGGACCGGCTGTTGGGCCTGATCGACCTGGACGCGCAACCGGCTGAAGACCCCTCCGCACCGGCAGCAACGGGCGACACCGGGCTGATGGGTGCGCTGATGAGTGCCGTCACGGGTGATACCAAGACGACACCGAAGGTCGAGCAGTCGGCTGCCGACAAACTGCTGGCCGACCTCGACAGCGGCATCGGCAGCCAGCTCAACGCGATTTTCGGGCACGCCGATTTTCGGCATCTCGAAGCCGCATGGCGCGGGCTTAAATTCCTCGTTGATCGCATTCACTTCCGGCAGAACATCCAGTTGGAGGTGCTGGCAGCAGGCAAAGGCGATCTCAGCGCCGCCCTGTATTATCAGGTGTTGATGCCCGAACACAGCGGGACGTTAGAAAAACCCCCGCTATCCGCCGCCATCCTCGATGTGGCCTTCGATAACAGCAACGCCGACATGGCGCTGCTCGAAGACCTGGCCGGGACCGGTGCCAGCTTGCAAGCGATGCTCGTTGCCTCGGTAGGGCCGGCCTTTTTTGGGGTGAGCGATTACAGCGGGTTTGCCAAACTGCCCCCGCTATGGCAGCACTTCGAAGGCCCCGAATACATCGAGTGGAACAAGCTGCGCCAGCAAAAATCCTCGGCCTACCTCGCGCTGGCGTTGCCGGCCTTTCTATTGCGTGCCCCGTACGGCGATCACCATCCAGCTAAAGATGTCGCGTTCAACGAGGAGGGGCAGCTATGGGGAAACGCAGCGTTTGCCGTTGCGGCGCGTATGGCTGCGAGTTATGCGGAGACGGGCTGGCCGACGCACCTGGTCGGGGGGAGTCAACGCCGCATCGAGAACCTGCCGCTGTGGAAAAGCCCGCAAGGCCACACGCCGCTGTCGGTTATCATCCCCGACAGCAAGCTGTCCGAGTTTTCGAAGGCGGGTTTTGTAGTGGTGAACGGCCTGGTGAAGCACGATGCGATCTACCTGGCGCGTGCCCAGACGGTCTGCCAGCCCGAAGCCTATGAAGACCTGATGGCGGCTACCGAGGCGCGTATTCACGTTACCCTGGCGTGTCAACTGTTTGTGGCGCGGGCGGCCCATCACCTGTATGCGGCGCAGCAGGCCCTTGCCCCCGGCATGGCGGTTGAGCAGGTGAAACAAGCCGTCGAAGCCAGGCTCCGGGCGTTTTTCCATACAGAGGGACATACCGTGCCGCCGGAGGCCGTCTCCGTCGAAGTCGTTGATGATTCAGGCGTTCCGGATCAGAACCTGCTGGCGATCCGCCTGCGGCCGCCTTCGTTTGTGTTGGATCGGCAGGTGAGCCTCGTGATGGGGTTGCCGGTGCCGAAAACCTGAGGCGGTGTGCAGCAAGGAGGACCCATCGGCATCGAGGAAGGTCGATTTATGCTTGCATTGATCGACAAAAGGAAGTAATTATAGGAGCGGTGCTGCGGGCGAGGTCCGCGCGCATACCAACAGCGTGTCGGCGGGAGGGGACGGCTTTTCAACAGAGTCGCACCGGGATATTCTTTGTACAGGAAGCGTATCACTGCGATGGAGCCGGAGCCGCTTTTCGCGCCGGTATGCCTTTCTTCGATGAATCGTCTGTCATCAACGGTAGAGCGGCAGGTCATGCCTCCTCTTATTCGCGTACAGGTAGAACAGGGAGATGCCCCCGCTGCGGCGTTTTCGTTTACCGAGTCCTTTCGTATCGGACGGGGAGGGCAATGCGAGGTGCAGGTCGATTCCGGGTTGGTCAGCCGCGTCCACGCCGAGGTGGTTTTCGACGATGGGGCCTGGTGGGTGCGTGACCTCGGGAGCACCAACGGCCTGTACCTGAACGGCGAGAGAACGCCCCAGATTCGCCTGGAGACGCCGACCGCTGTTCAGTTGGGACGGAACGCGCCGATTCTGCATTTCTCGGTCGAGCCGGCCGGGAGCCGGACGGAAGAAGAGCAGGTGGCGGCGATGCCTCCGAAAAGAACACATGCGGCGTCGCAGGCGGAGACGGTGCGGGCCGGTGAGCCTCCTTCTCCTCCAACGATTTCGGGGGATGCGGCCTCGGCCATGAGCGGTGCATCGTCGGCAGTAACGAGCGATACGCCCTCGACAGCGCCGCAAAAAACGGATCCTCCGAGCACCGATGCTTCGACGCCGAAGCGGGCGCACTACGAGCCAAAACCGTCGCTCGACCACATTATCGAACGCTATTTCGAAGAGGATTCGGACGGCGGTTCTGTCGGCGACCGAACGCGCATGATCCGGCATGCCTATAAGACCGTTCAAAAAAAGCAGAAGCGGAAATATACCTGGCTCGTCGTGGCGATGGTGGTGGTGGTGGTGGTAGCGGTCGGGTTCGGTGTGTTTCAGAAGATCGAAAACAACCGGTTGCGGCAGCAGGCGGCCGATTTCTTTTTGCAGATCAGGCAGCAGGATGTAGACATTGCCGAACTCCGCATCGCGGTGGAAGAGACGGGAAACGCTTCCCTGGTTACGCAGCTTGCCCGGCGCGAGCAGCAGCGGCAGCGGTTGATGGATGATTACGAGGGCTACGTGCAGGAACTGGGCTTCTATCGGAAATTGCGCACCGAGGAAGAACGGCTCATCTATCAGACGGCCCGCATCTTTAACGAGAGTGAGTTCGGCGTGAAGGCCAGCTTTATTCGCGAAGTCAATGACATGATCCGCGATTACTGGCAAACGGGCGGGGGGCAAAGGCGGTTCGAGCAGGCCGTCCGGCGAGCGGAAGAGGAGGGCTACACCCCTTTTATCGTCCGGACGCTGAGGGAGCAGGGCCTGCCTCCCGAGTTCTTCTACCTGGCGCTTCAGGAGAGCGACTTCATCCCGGACCGCATCGGGGTGCCGACGCGGTGGGGGCGCGCCAAGGGGATGTGGCAGTTCATCCCGGCCACGGCCCGGCGGTACGGCCTCGACCCCGGCCCGCTGGAGAACACCGGGGCGGTCGATGCCGGGGATGATCGTCAAAACTGGCGGCTGGCCACCGAGGCGGCGGCTCGCTATCTCCGCGACATCCACGGCACGCTGGCGCAGGCCTCCGGGTTGCTGGTCATGGCGTCGTACAACTGGGGCGAGCATCGGGTCAATCCCCGGCTGGGTACGATTGAGGCGGAGACGCCGCAGGAGGCGTTTGCGGCCACGTTTCAAGACGTTCCCAGAGATCCGGATGCGCGCAACTACTGGCGGTTCTTGGAGGAGTATGAAGAACGCATTCCGGAAGAGACCAAGGACTATGTGCTGAAAATTTTCTCCGCCGCTGTGATCGGGCAAAACCCGCGTCACTTCGGTTTCGATTATGACAATCCCCTGGCCCCTTATATGGAAGCGGCTGACGACGGAAACTAACCTCGGGCAACGGCTCGCCGGCAC
>JBHHWM010000209.1:0-8884 GCA_046756545.1 Rhodothermales bacterium
ATGCCCTTGAGCATCATGCCGTTGGCCCGCAGGATATGAAAGAGATGCTGCGCCGGCGACCAGCCAGAGACCTCGGGATGTGCCGTCACCAGCACGTCGTCCGGCAAGGCCAGCACCGGCTCGACGCGGTCGTAGAACACGCCAATGGCGCGGTATTCTTCCTGTAGATCGATATCCATGTTCTGTACGGGTCGTGGTTCAAGCCAGGGGAAGGGGGCTTTTCCGCCCAGAGCAATATAGGAATGACCGGCCTGTCGATTTTGATTCTTTTCATGGTCGCATACCCCGACAGGAGGACGAAATCCGACTGACGCAAGTAAATGTGCCTCGGACACGAGCCGCAGGCGACTGACGGAGTAAAACGACCCGTTCCGCTGCAAGATACCTCATAGCTTGCAGCGAGGTATGTCATTGTATGACGAATGAAGTTTGTGATAATTGGGAAAAGTATAAATTATTATCTCTATTACTCGACAATTTCCTGAACAATAGTCGATAATAACGGTATACAGGCAAATAAATGTCGATGAGGGCGATTTATGCACGTACCAGTACTGGATGACATCGACCGGAGGATTCTGGACATCTTCCAGGAAGACAGCGGCATCACCAACGTCGAGCTAGCACGTCGCATGGGATTGGCACCTGCCACTACGCTCGACCGCGTCAAAAAACTGGAGCAGCGTGGTATTATTCGCGGCTACGTGGCGCTGGTCGATCAGGCGATGGTGGGCAAAGGCACGACGGCGTTCGTCGCGGTAAGCCTCGCCTCGCACCAACGAGAGCAGGTGGACCGCTTTCGCGACAGCGTTCGGAAGCTGCCCGAGGTGCTGGAATGCTATCACGTCTCCGGCGAGTATGACTACCTGCTCAAAGTGGTGGCCGAAGACATCCGGCGCTACGAGGACTTCTTGCTGAACAAGCTGACCGCCACCCCCAATGTGGGGACCATTTATACCTCCTTCGTGCTCTCGACGGTCAAGCACGAGACGAAAATCCCCATCGACCGGAACCATCTGTAGGGGGGCGGGAGGGGCCGCTCTTACAGAAAAAACAGAACCCTTTTGCTATGAAAGATCGAGCTGCGAAGTACGATCCGGCCACGCGCCTGATTCACGGGCGCATGCGGTCCGATGCGTGGGAGTACGGGCATCACCTCGTGCCGCCGATCTCCACCTCTACCACGTTCCGCCTCGACTCGACGGGGCGGGGCGCGCAGGGCTTTCAGGAGTATGCGTGTGCCGGGGCACCGGATCATCATATCTACATCTACGACCGCCTGGGCGAGCCGAACAAAGACCTGCTCGAAGAAAACCTGGCCCTGGCCGAAAACGGGGAGACGGCCGTGACGTTTGCTTCGGGCATGGCGGCCATCTCGGCGGCGTTCGGTGTGTTGCTGCAAGCCGGCGAACACCTGGTGGCGCACCGGGCCATGTATGGGTGTACCCACTCGCTCGTCAACAACTGGCTCCCGCGCCTGGGCATCGCCTCCTCGCAGGTGGATCTGACCGACCTCGACGCGTTGCACGCCCATGTTCGGCCCGAGACCCGCGTGATTTATTTCGAGACGCCGACGAATCCCACGCTGGAGATCATCGACATCGCCGCCGTGGCCGAACAGGTGACGGCCCTCAACGCCGAACGGCCGCCCGAGGAACGCATCTACGTGGTGGTGGACAACACCTTTGCCACGCCGTACTGCCAGCGCCCCCTCACCCACGGTGCCGACTTCGTGGTGCATAGCCTGACCAAGGGCATCAGCGGCTACGGCACCGACATGGGCGGCGTGGTCGTCGGGCCGCGCACCCACCGCGATTCCCTGTTGCTCTATCGAAAAGATTTCGGCGGCGTCCTCTCTCCGCGTTCGGCCTGGAGCATCCTTACCTACGGCCTGCCGAGCCTGGCCGTCCGGATGCAACAGGCCCAGCAGACGGCGCTCGACCTGGCGCGCTACCTGGCCGGGCATCCGGCGGTGGCCCACGTCGCCTATCCGGGCCTCGATACCGTCGGCGGGCACGATGCGGCGCAGCGACAGATGCGCGACTACCGGCATCGCTTCGCGCCGGGCAGTATGCTCTACTTCGAACTGGAGGGCGCGACGCCGGACGACCGGCAGGAGGCCGGGGTTCGGTTCATCAACCACCTGGCCGAGCATGCCTATACCATCACGCTGGCCGTCAGCCTGGGCAATGTGCGGACGCTCGTCGAGCATCCCTCCAGCATGACGCACGCGCCGATTCCGCCCGAAGCGCAGGCACAGATGGGGATCCATCCGAGCGGCATTCGTCTGTCCGTGGGCCTCGAAGCGCCGGCCGACCTTATGCATGACCTGGAAGCGGCGCTCGACGTGGCACTCCCCGCCAGCGTGGGCTAAGAGCCGGTCTGCGATGGTCGGGTGTAGCCCGGCTGATTGGTAGGCATCCGAATAACGTGTGAGAGGATGGGAGGCGTGAAGCGCTTCGTGCCCTCTGGTAGCCGCGCTCATTCCTCGGCGTGGGCGGCGATGTAGGCTTCGATGTGCCGGAGCGCGTCTTCCGGGTCGGACGCGATGTAGTAGAAGGCGCGGCTGTGTTTGTGGGCAAAGCGCTCCCGGAAGAAGTGATCAAACAGTTCTAGCAACGGATCGTAAAACCCATCCGTGTTGACCAGGGCGATGGGCTTGTTGTGATAGCCGAGTTGCCGCAACGTGAGCACTTCCAGAAACTCTTCCAGTGTGCCGAATCCGCCGGGCAGCACCATGAAGGCATCGGCGCGCGTGAACATGATGGCCTTGCGCTTCTGCATCGTGGCGGTCGTGATGAGCTGGTCGGCGACGTCGTAGGCGACGCCTTCGCGCTGTTTCAGCGCCTCGGGAATCACGCCGACGACCTGCCCGCCGTGCGCATGGACGGACCGCGCCATCCGGCCCATCAGGCCCACGTTGCCGCCGCCGTAGACGAGCGTGAAACGGCGCTCCGCCAGCAGCCGACCGGTTTCTTCGGCTACATCGAAGTAGCCGGCCTCGACGTGGTTGCTGGAGGAACAATAGATGCAGATGTTCAGGCGCATAGGCAATGCAGGCGGCAAAGGCGGGAGATGCCTGTCCTCGGGTGGTCGGAGTCCCGGCCCGGAGCTAAAACGTACATTCGCCGTCCTCCGCGTTGCCGTAGACGAAGGTGGCATAGGCGTGTTCAGCCGTCGAGAACCACCGGTACGAATCTTCGCGCCATTTCTTATAGGCCGCGAAGATCCTGGCATAGCCGGGATCGGAAGACTGGCTTTCCAATAGCTCGGTGGTGATGTCGGAGGCTGCCTGCATCACGTCGGTGGGGAAGGGATGCACCTGCACTCCCTGGTCGAGCAGGCGCTGGAAGGCCGGGAGGTTCTGGGCGTCGTAGCGGGACAGCATGTACAGGTTGGCCTCCGCTGTTGCTACTTCCAGCGCGTGTTGATAGCCTGTGGGCAGCGTGTCCCAGGCGTCCTTGTTGACGTAGAAAGACAGCGACGGGCCGGGCTCCCACCAGCCGGGATAATAGTAGTGCTGCACGACCTTGTGGAAGCCGAGTTTTTCATCGTCATACGGGCCGACCCACTCCGCCGCATCGATAGCGCCGCGTTCGAGCGCCGGGTAGATCTCGCCGCCGGGAATCTGTTGCACCGTCACGCCGAGTTCGTCCATCACCCGGCCGCCCATGCCGGGGATGCGCATCTTGAGCCCGCGCAGATCCGCCGCCGAATGGATCTCCCGATTGAACCAGCCACCCATCTGGATCCCGGTGTTGCCGCCGGGGAAGTTGAGGATGTTGAAATCGGCGAAGAGTTCGCGGAGCAGCTCGGTGCCGCCGCCGTAGTAGGCCCAGGCGTTGTATTGCCGCGCCGAGAGCCCGAAGGGAACGGTGCAATCGAAGGCAAAGGCGGGATTCTTGCCGATGTAATAGTAGCTGGCCGAATGCCCCATCTGCACCGTGCCTTTCTGCACCGATTCCAGCACTTCGAAGGCCGGCACGATTTCGCCGCCGGAGTAGGAACGGATGGAAAACCGCCCGCCCGTAAGCTGGCTCACGCGGTTGGCCATCACGTCGGCGGCACCGAAGATGGTGTCGAGCGAACGCGAAAAGCTGGAGGCCAGCCGCCAGCGCAGCGTGGGTTGCGTCTGTATCGCCGGAGCGCCGTTTTCGCTGCCGGGGGTGGGGGTGTTGCACCCGGCGAGCACGGCTCCCGCCGTGGCTCCGAGCGCTGCCTTTTTCATAAAGTCACGCCGTTCCATAACCCTGGGCTGTGTCGGTGTGTGGGGAAGATAGAAACAGTATACAGGCGTCGTTGGGGAGGTGCAACGGGTGGGGCGTTGTTTGGGTCCGGGGGCGACGCTGGCTATCCTCTGGGGCGAAGCGGGCGCATCACCACCTCCGAGATCAGGTAGTTATCCGGGCCCTCCAGCACGTGGATGACGGTGTCGGCAATATCTACGGCCTGCATCGGGTTGGGCGCACCCCGGGTACCGGCGACGTCGGTAAACTCGGTTTCGACGGAGCCGGGGTAGACGCACGTCACCTTGATGCCGTCCTGGCGCACCTCTTTCATGAGCGCCTCGCTGAAACCGCGCAGGCCGAACTTCGTGGCGTTGTAGGCGCTGAGTTGCGGGTTGCCGATGAGCCCCGCCACCGAGGCAATGTTGACGATGTGCCCGCCGAAGCCGGTTTGCTCGTTCTGTCGCTTCATGACGGGGACGGCCTCGCGGGTGCACAGGAAGACGCCGTTCAGGTTGGTCTCCATCTGCGTCGTCCAGTGATCGAGCGGCAGGGCGTCGACCGGCCCGAATTTGCCCAGCCCGGCGTTGTTGATCAGCACGTCGAGGCGACCGCCTTCGCGCGCGGCGGTTGCGACGGCGGCTTTCACCTGGGCCTCGTCGGTCACGTCGCAGGCGATGGGATGAAAGCGTTCGCCGAGGTGGCGGTGGAGGTCTTGCAGCTTGTCGCGGCGTCGGGCCAGGCCGAAGACGGTCGCGCCTTTCGCCACGAGCGCTTCGGAGAAGACACGCCCGAGCCCGCTGCTGGCCCCGGTGACGACGGCGACTTTATCCTTCAGATCCATGAGGGTGATGCGGTCTGGTGATGGAAGGGGGCGGGAGAGGGAAGATACGCGCTTCCCGCCAGGCATGCAGGGTTCATGGATCAGCCAGGTTGGATACGAGAGAAAATGGGTCTCATCAGTTCAAAAAAGAAGCCGTTCGGGGCCGGGATCTCGGTGCGCGGTCGGCTGCTGTTGGAGGAGAGATTGCTGGTGGTCAGGATACGTCGAAGACCGTTTTTCGGTGGAGGAAGCTGTCTTCGTCGCCGATGAGAAACAGTTCGATAAAGCGTTCCACGGCAACGCCTTTGGTGATGAGCAACGTCGGCGACGTCACGTTCGCGGGGACGTCGAACACGAGGGTTTTGGTATAGGACGATCCGGCGGGCAGGCGTCGCGCGAAGGCGACGGACGTGCCCTCGGAGGCTGCCAGTGCTTTTTCGGCCTCAAGGGCTCGCTCATACGTCCTGCCCCGCGCATCGTGAAGCGTGGCTCTGGGGTTGAGCAGGGGAATATCGGCCTGGACGCCGTCATTATCTACGCGGACGGTAATCAGATAGAACATCCCCGTTGCTGTTTCTTGCAGCGCGCCCTCGCCGACGTATGTGGCCTGCGCCACGTGCTCGACGGACACGCCGAGGTGGCAATCGAGGTAGAAGCCACAGAAATCCTTGCGTTCGTTGAGGTGCAGCACGTGCTCTTCGCTCAGCAGCGACGTGCCGAACAGCACGATGAGATACAGGGCGCCCCAGCCCAGGGCGAACATTCCGACGTGCCGGGCCAGCGCCGGGCGGTCCGTGCGGAGCGCGTAGACGAGGACGCCGCCTCCGGCCACGAGGGCGAGGAAGCTGAGTCCCATCAGCAGGTTTCCAATGGGGTGCATGGTTCCTTTGGTTTGTGGAGAATCAGGTTGGTTTTGGCAGCTAAGGGTGCGTCTGGAAATAATCTCTCTATCTTGTCGAAATTCGACTATCGAACCGGGAAGACCCTAAGATGGAGCCGCAGGTGTTGCTTCGGCGGAAGGCGGATCGGGATGCTGCCGGGTCTCGGCCGCGATGCGCCGGAGGATCGTCGCGTTGGCTTCTACCGCGCGCCGGGCTGCCGAACGTGCCCGGTTCCACGTGCGCCAGGTCTCCGGCCCGGAGGCTGGCGTGTGCCACCGGGTGAGGAGCCACCGCGCCACGTCCGCCTGGTCTTCCGGTGCTAACGAAGGAAGCGCGTCGAGCAGGGCGGGCACGGCATCGGCGCTGAGGTTCGTTGTGTAGCGCGCATCGAAGGGCTTTCCCTCCACGGCCCGTGCCATGTTGGTCTTGACGATGAGCGCATCCGGATTGAGCACGTGCAGCCCGAGCACGAGCACGAAGCCGGCGGCCACCGCCCCCGGCACGAAGCGCTCGGGACGTTCGCGCAGCACGCTTCCCATGAACCAGGCCAGCACAAACGCCAGCCAGACAATGCCGGCGCTGACGTACAGGCGAAGTTCCGTCAGGCCGTAGGCTTGCTGATACAGCCACATGCGTTGTGCCGCCGACGCCAGGATCGGGAAGAGCAGGACGACGTGTACCCCGGCCAGCTGGTGGAAGAGACGGAGATGCTGCACGTTCTTCACCACCAGCCCTCGACGCAGACCCATCAAAAGCGGCAGGGCGAGGGCCGCCACCGTTACCAGTTCGAAGAAGCCGCGCCGGGCATACTGCGCCAGCGTCAGATCAGCCGTGCTCAGGACGGTGGTATAGCCGCCGAAGAGGTATGAAAGCTGCACCAGTACGAAGGTCGCAAAGAGCCCATTTACCAGCCCGAGCACCACGCCCACTTCCACCATGCCCAGCGAGAACCGTCGCTTCTCATCGGGGGCACCGTCCTCCGTTACAGGCGGCTTCCCCACGTTCATTAACACCCCGTACAAAAAGCCCCCCGCGATCCAGGCAAAAAGGATCGTTAGCAGCAGGTGGCCCGGCAGGCGTGCCGGATCTATGGTGAAGGTGCGGGCGACGAGGGATTCGAAGACGGCATCGGCCGCCATGAGGAGCCCGCCGAAGGTGAGGAGGATGGGTACGGCCAGGAGCAGCCCACGGCCCACGGCGGCGGCTTTTTGCCCGCGTCCTTCCGTCGAAAGGCTTTTCCAATCCACGCCGCGCGTCAGGAAGCGAGGCAGGCTCAGGATGGATTTGAGGCTGGTAGCCAGCAGGCCCGGTGGTTCAAAGGGAGAGATCCCGTGATGGCGCAGGCGAGCCGTCTGTGCGCGTTGAATGCCCATCGCAAGCACCGTGAGCACCGCGACGGTGTTGATAAGCTTCAGGAGGGCGGCGTCGCGACCCAGGTAGAGCAACGCCAGCGCACACACCGGGAGGAGGAGCCAGCGTTCGGCGCGTACGAGCGTCGCCCGCCAGCGGTACACCAGGCCGCCACTGATCACGACCAGGCCGCCGATCCACACCAGCGCATTCAGGCCCCAGGGCGTCACCCGCAGCATCTGGTCGCCCAGCACACCGAGCAGGAGGGCCGCGCCGGTGAGTTCAAGCCCTATGCGTGTTTGACTATCCATAGATACCTTCGTCCGTTTGATTCTTTTCATGGTCGCATACCCCAAGGCTTGCCTCAGACACGAGCCGAAGGTGACTGACGGAGTAAGACGACCTGTTCTGCTGACCGATACCTCGTAGCTTGTTGCGAGGCGTGTCATTCTTTGTACCATTGATGGATGTGTGAGGCACCCGGAGAGAGACGGGCGTGACGTGTGGAGCACAAGAAGACTGAATACGTCCGAAACGGCGTTCGCGCTGCTGAAACGCCTCGATGGCGGTCTGGAGGGCGGCAGCGTCAAAATCGGGCCAGGGGCAATCGGTGAAGTACAACTCGGCGTAGGCGCATTCCCAGAGCAGGAAGTCGCTGAGGCGCCGTTCGCCGCCGGTGCGGATAAGCAGGTCCACGTCCGGGGCGGCCCCCTCGGCGTGATAGGCGCGGGCGATGGCGCAGGCGAATGCCTCGCGGGTGACGGGCCGGCCGGGAGGAAGCAGGCGCGTTGCCTGCAAGAGGGCGTCGCGGGATGAATAGTCGAGGGCGATCCGAACGTGCAGGGCGTTTCCCCCGGCGGTGCAGGCCTCGGCTTCGGCGACGGCCCGGCACACCCCTGCCGGAAGCCGGTCGCGGCGGCCAATGACGCTGAGCCGGACGCCGTGACGCCGGCAACGCTCGGCTTCGACGGGCAGATGTGCGCGCAAAAGCTGCATCAGGGCACGCACCTCCGCCGGGGGCCGTTGCCAGTTATCCGACGAGAAGGCGTAGAGCGTCAGCATCCCGATGCCGAGCGGCGGGGCCGCTTCGACGACACGCCGCACCGCTTCGACGCCGGCCCGGTGCCCTGCGGTGCGAGGCAGGCCGCGCGCTGTGGCCCAGCGTCCGTTGCCGTCCATGATGAGGGCGACGTGCAGGCCGTCGGGCTTGTTGTTTTCAAAAGTACTTTGTGCCATAAAGTGTAGAAATAAAAAAAGAGTACCGGGTTCGGGGAGGCTATTGCACACCGTGCATGGCGGCGGTTTCCATGATGTGGGGCTTATGGGTTGCGGGCCAGTTGGATGATGCGTTCCATCTGCGTCAGGTAGGCTTCGAGTGCGCGGTGCCCCTCCTCCGTCAGGCGATACTCCGTCTTCGGCGTGCGCCCGTCGAACGACTTGAGGCACGCGATGTATCCGGCGTCTTCGAGTTTGCGCGCATGGACGCTCAGGTTGCCGTCCGTGGTGTCGAGCAGCCGTTTGAGGTCGTTGAAGCTGAGTGCGTCGCCTGCCGCCAGGGCACTCACAATCCCGAGGCGGATGCGCTCGTGGATCAGGCGATCCAG
>JBHHWM010000210.1:0-8808 GCA_046756545.1 Rhodothermales bacterium
TCTCGCGTGAGGTTGATCAGTTCCACTTCTTCGTCGCCCTGCAAGTAACCGGGCACCTGAAGATCCGGGTGCGCGCCATTGTAGTAGTCGTGACTGAAATCGGCAGCCAGGCCGAAGACCGGATGGGGGTGTTCCAGCCCCTGCTCGGTGCCGCCGTAGCCGGCGCGCGGCTGGCAAAACGAGCTATAGAATCCGTATCCCGCAGGGGGCGGTTCGTCGTTCCACGAGGTGATCAGGCAGGTGGGGTCTTCGATGTTTGGCAGCGGTTTGCCGTCGACTTCCTTCCGGGTCTTTTTGCCCAAGAACCCTTTGCCGATGTAGTTTTTGTCACACCATTTACCTCCCTTCCGGTCGAAGCCTCCGAAGGCCCGCTCGTAGCGAATCGGCATCTCGGTGAAGGATTCGGGCTCGCTCATGACCGGGATCATGACGGCACGGCTGGGAAACAACCACCGGCGATCTCCGAAGACCCGCATCGCCTTCTTCGTTCGTCCCACCTGGAGCAGCACGTCTACCTGCTCGGTGGGGCGCCCGCCCGGCGCATAAGCCCGGCCCACGAGCACCACGTCGGCGCGCGGCTTGTACGGAACGGCGTCGGTATCGAACCGGAGGCTGCCGGTCACGTCGCCGTCGTGATATTCTTCGGCGGCCAGAATCGGTCGCTGCTCATCGGCCACCTCTACGGTCCCATCCGGTGCTCGGGGTATGGTGAAGGTTCCTTTGACTACGACCGCCAGGCAGGGCTGCCGATCCGGTCCCAGCCCAATAGCCAACCCCTCTTCGAACAGCGTGTCGTTGCGAATATCCATGCTTGTTAGCTCCTTGTGGCGGCTGTTTCCCGGGCGGCCAGCACCAGGTGTTCCCGTTCCTTGAGGGTAGCGGCCTGCCGGTAGAGCGGCTCCGGCTCGATGGACGGCGGATCGACGCCGGGGCCGTACTTCATTCGGGCCGGTTCGGGCCAGCGGACGTGATCCTCGGAGCATCCCGTGCGGGAAAACGCATCGACGCGGGCCAGGAAAAAGTCGGCTCCGTAGAAGTCGCACCGGTCGGCCCGGGCGGTGGAAAGATCCGCCCCGACCATATTGACGAGGGAAAAGTCGAATTCGACCAGTTGCGCGCCGCGTAAATCGGCGTCTTCGAAGTTGGCGGCTTCGGCGCTCCCCCGATGAAACGTTGCGCCGGCCAGGCTCGCGCGCTCAAAGGTCGCCGCCGATGCTTTTACCCGGGTGAAGTCGCAGCCGGAGAGGTCGGCCCGGCGCGCATACATCGTCACGAGAACTGCATCCTTAAACGTAGCGCCGGGCGCGGTCGTCTCTTCGAGTACGGCACCGGAGAGCACGGCTTTCGTACAGTCGGCCTCGGCCAGGTTCGCGCCGGAGAGTACCGCTTGTTGCAGGTCGGCTTCGCAGAGCCGCACGCGTGCCAGGTCGGCCCCGATGAAGATGGAGTTCTTTAGCACCGCGCCGCCCAGGTCGCAGCCGGCCAGCACCGCCCCTCGCAGCGATGTCTCCGTCATGGTAAACCCTGTCATCACTGCGCCCCGCATATCGGCTCCGTCGAGCAGGCTCCCCCGGATCGCGCCTTCGTCGAGTTGCACTTCGCGCAAGACGGCCTGCTCCAGGTGCGACCCATCGATCACGGCACCGCGCATGTCGGCTCCCGACAAGTCGGCTCCCGTAAGGATGCACCTGATCAGTTGGATCTCTTTCAGGTTCATCCCTCGAAGCACCACGCCGTCCATCATAACCTCTTCCAGCCGCGCTGCCCGCAGCCGGGTCGCCGTCATTTCCACCTCAATAAACGAGCAGCCGACGAGGTGTGCCCGGCGCAGACTTACACGACCGAGATTCACACGGTCGAAGTACACATCTTCCAGGGTGGCCCTTCGCAACGCGGCACCTGTCAGGTCGACCTCGGCCACGACGCACGCCGTCCAGCGGCTCTCTTCCAGATCCACCTCCTGCATGGTGGTTTCACGCAGTTCTACGTTCGCCAGGGTGGCCCCATGCAGCGTGGCACCGGAGAGATCGGCTTCCACAAACGAGACATCCGTGAGCGTAGCGCCCCGCATATTGGCTCCCTTCAGCGACGCATGATGCAGCGAGAGGCCGGAAAGCTCCGCCTCTCGCAGGTCGGCCCCTGCCAGATCGACACCATCGAGGGTCAGCCCTTCGAGCTTTCGCCCCTTCAGATCGATCCCCTGGAGATCGGCTCCAGGCACAACGGCTGTCAGATCAAGCGCTATATCAGTAGAAGGTGACATGGTCAGGTTGACTCCATGAGCAGGCGTTTGACGTCGTCGGGTGTGAGGCCGCCGGGGGTATGCGCTTCCACCACACCGGCCAGGTCCCGCCCGAAGCTGCGATCCCCCCAGACACGGGGCTTCAGATACCCGTTCATGTGGGTGCCCGTCATCAGCGCGTCGGAGGAACGGGCCGGGTCCGGTTGATGATGCGCGAGGAAACCTGGCGTCTTGTGGGGGTAGGTCGCATCGTACAATGCGCGGTCGAGGAAGCGCCGATCCAACATCCTCCAGGGCCGCCCGACCTGCCGGGACAGCGGCACGTCGGTATATCCGACCTGCACGCGTTCGTGAGCCTCTTTTTCCCATCGACGGAGCAATTCCGGCCCCAGGGGCATGGTTTTCCCTTCCAGCAACGAGGCCGCGCCGTGCAACGCCGCACGCACCGTCATGGGGATCAGGTTGGTATCCCACGGAGCAAAGTAGTGCTGCTGAACCCAGATCGGGACGTCGAGCCCCTGCACCTGCGCGGCGAGCACCAGGCTGTACCGGGTCTGGAACAACACGACCTGGACCGGCGCTCCGTCTTGTTCGGCAAGGGAGGGCACCAGGGTATCGGCCCGTACGGCGGTATCCTTGGTGCGAAAGCGTTGGGAAGCCGTGGTTCCGTCAACCGCGTGCACGGTTCTCTCCTCTAACCGGTCCAATCGATCATACGCAAAGGTGTAGCGCGATCCGGTTTGCAGGTCGAGCGAAGCAAGGCGGTCGCCCCGGTCATAGGTGAGTTGCGCGACGGTCTCCGACCCCAGAAGGATCTCCGTCATTCGGCCCCGCTGATCGTACCGAAGCGCCAGCCGAGGGTCCTGTCCACCCTCAATCGCCTGCAAACCGCCGTCCGAATCATAGGCGAAGATCAGGGTCGCATCGCCCCGGTCCATCGTCGCGAGACGCCCTTCTTCGTCGTACATCAGGGTCAGGCTTTCCTCGCCCCAGGAGGCCGCCAGGAGTTCGCCGGAAGGCCCGTATTCGAAGCGCCGGGTGGTGTCGTCCGGCAGCGTATCCCCGGTCAGTTCATGTAAAGGCGTGTAGGTGCGCGTGCTCTCGCTATCCTCCTGCCGCACCCCCACGACGCCGCCTTCCTCATAGGCATAGCTCTCCGTTCGACCGTCGAACGCGACGGCTTGCACCAGACGACCGTGCCAGTCATAGGCAAAGCGCGCCGTTTGCCCCTGTCGCTGCACCGTAACGAGACGTCCTTCGGGGTCATACTGGAACTGCCAACGCTGCCCGTCGGGATCGGTGCGCTCCACGAGTCGGCCAAACGCGTCATAGCGTAGCTTTGAGTCCCGGTGCCGGGAATCGGTGGTGCCGGTGAGATGCCCCTCGGCGTCGTATGTAAACCGGACTTCATACCCCCCTTCAATCTTCACCGTCGCCAGGCGTCCATCGAGATCATACACCCGGTGTTGCCTCCGGTCCAGCGCATCGACGCGCTCCGTGATCCGTCCGAACAGGTCGCAGGTTTCCTCGACTAACAGGCCGAGATCGTCCGTCACGGTACGCGTGCACCCATCCTTGCTATAGCTCAGACGCACCCGCCGTTCCTCCGGGCTGATCACTTCCGTCACGCGCCCGCGCGCATCCCGCTCGAACGTCCAGACCGCCTCGGTCGGCGTCGTCAGCCGTATCAGGTTGCCGCGTTCGTCGTAGGCCAGGCGGTACTGATTATCAAATCCGTCAGCGACGTGCTCGGCCAGGCCGGACGCATTGAAGGTAAAAAAGGCCACGCGCTCCCCGCCGTCGAGGTGATTCAGCGTACCGGTGTCCGGGTCGAGTCGCTGAAACGCCGTGATATCCCTCCCCACGGTGGTGAACCCTATGAGGCGGGCCTGTTCGTCGTAGTAATAATCGCGCTGCCGGCCGTCTGGATCGATATGAGCGAGCACGGTATCTCCCAGGTGCCGGCAGAGCAACTGGGCTCCCTGCGAGTCGGTAACCCGAGTCGTCTGCCGGAGGTCGTCATAGGCGATCCGCCGCACCATGGAGCCATCGCTGTACCAGAGGGCGAGACAGCGGCGCTCTTTGTCGTACCGGGCATACTGGATGCCGCCCAGGCGGTTCGTGTAGGCCACCATCAGGTGATCGTCGTAGGCATACACCGCTTCGCGCCGTGCCGCGTCGGCAACCGCGATCAGATTGCCCTGTCCGTCGTAGCGAAAAGATCGAACCCGTTCGCCGTGCGCGGTATCCCCGGCTTCCGTCACCCGGATCGAGGCGAGATGATCATCGGCATAGGTGCAGTGTACCTGCCGCCCCGCCGTATCGATGAAGCCGATGAGGTGAGGGCCCTTGTACAGACATTCGATGGTGTTCTTATTCAAATCCTCGACCCGGTTGAGGCGATACAGAGAGCCCTTCGCCTTCGCCTTCAGAAAGACCTGTTGCAACACCGGCGACGCAAAGATGATATAGGCATCGGGATGATGTTGCAGCACGAGGTGTTCGTCGGGATGCGTCACCTGATTCCCGACCTCGACGAGCCGGAAGTAGATCTCACGATCCGAAGCATCGCGATAGATAATGCGGTCGCTCTCGACCCGCAGGATAATGTCATAATTGAACGTCCAGCCGTATCCCAGGGGGCCTTTGCGCGGGTTGTTGCTCCGGTACCTCCGCGCCAGTTCCAGCGGGATGTAGCCGGGCAGACGAAGGTCCATCTCGTAGAGCGACGTTGCGCCCGTTGCTATGTCGGCGCGAAGAACCATGCTGGATGAGCAAAATGATTCGTCAGGGCACGAGAACGGTCGGAACGCCCATCATGATGGGGTCCGCCGTCATCGGGGGCACCACGGCCCCCGGCTCCATGATCTGGTCGGTGAGGCTTGTCAAGGGTTGCCCCCCTACGAGAACCGTGATGCATCCCGGCGGCGCGGTGATGCCCGGGCCGTGCGGCGACCCCGGCCCGGCAGGCGGCGGGGCGTTGACCACCGGACACGTATGCTGGTCGGTCACGCGCCAGGCCGGTTTGTTCCCGATCAGCACGGTAGGGCATCCGGCCCCCAGCACGGGCGGCCCGTGCATCGGGCTGGAGGTAATCGTTGCGGCTGGAAACGGCATAGCTTCGTATGGCAGGTTTAACAAAGGGTCAATTGATCTTGGCCAGGGCTCCTTTCATCTCGGCGATGGCTTTCGCTTCGGCCTTATAGGTGACGCACTCGATGCCTACATCGAGCTGAGAGATCACTTTGACCGAGGTCGGCTTCAGCTCAATCTTTGTTAGCGGCGTACTCTCCACGAAAGCATCGATATTCGATACCTGCTCTTCCCACTGCTGGTGAGGCTCCAGAGGATGAGGACCCACGGGGTTTTGAATCCACGCCAGGATCGTCTGAAGATCCGCCTCAGGCGGCTCCGGCGGATAGATGGGAGGAGGCGACGGTGCCGCTTGAGCTCCTATCGTAATACCTGAATTCCCGGACACACTGACCTCCTTCCCCCCGACGGTCACCTTATTGCTCCCATCAATCGTAACTTCCGTCCCCTTGATGGTGACTTTGCCGTCCGGCGCTAAAATGATGCTCGATTTGCCGGTCTGTATGATGATCTTCTTACCAGAACTCAGATGCACACCTGCGTCTGCATCACCCATCCACAGGTAACTCCCGCCCGACTTAAAGCGCACGTGCCCGTGGTCCGCCGATCCTTCAATATTGCCTTTTTCGGACACGAGACCGATGTTCTGGTCAGCATAATTGATGATATTATTTTTCTCAGCCAGCAGCCGGATGTCGCCCTGCTCGTTGATGATCTTGATGGGTACAGCCTTGGGAGGCGGGACTTCGGCAGCGCTCGCCCCGAAAGCCAGCTTTACGGCGGCGGCAACCCCTTTTACGGTGGTCGGGACGGCCCCCAGAAGCGAGGACTTCGCGCCTTTGTTGCCTCCGGCTTTGATCGTGATGCCCCGATCCGACTCCAGATCTATGTCCAGCTTGGCGTTCTGGGAGATTTTACTGGAAGACGCAAGTTCGATGCCGTTAAAACCGCCCGCGATGGTGACCTTACTCATGGCCCCCAGGTTGATCCCGCCGGCGGATTTGAGATTGACGCCGGGTATTTGCAGGAAGTTTTCCATTACGGAGCTACAGTAGGCCAGCTTCTTCTTCATCTCCCAGCCAAGTCCCCAGAGGGCCACCTTTGCCGGCTTGCTCGCCATCTGGGCCGACTTTTCCTTCAACTCGTTGAACTCATCCAGGCGCTCCTTAAAGAGATCCTGAAAGAGGACGTCTATCAGGAAATTGGTGAGGGACCAGGCCAGGCGATGCGATCCCTGGCTGCTCAACCCGGGCAACACGGCATCGAACATCCCGCCGCCTACGACGCCGAAGATGTTGGGGGCGACGATATTGACGCCGTTCTGCCCCACGATCTTGATGTCCTGATCCGTGCCGAGCGCGATGCCCACCGGAGCCGTCCCGCCGAACGTGTCGGCCAGGTAGTTCCCCGTCGTGACCTGCGAGGCGATCAGGCCCGCCAGCAGGCCCGCCAACTCCGGAACGCGTTTACTTTTCAGCGCCAGGCCGAGCCACGCCTGCGCGGCGGCCCAGCTATCCAGAACCCGCTCCAGGTGGGTCTTCCGCCGATACCCTCCCATATCGATCCGGCTGTTCCAGTACGCATCCACCAGGTAGCCCGACGGCTTGGAGCTTCCGACCTGCAAGGTGATGCCCACATTGGAACCGGCATCGCCGTCGTCCATCACAAGCCGGTGCCCTTTCTCCGTCTGGATGACTTTCTTCTCCTCTCGGAAGTGTTCTTCTCCATCGACCAGGTCCCCGCCGGGCCCCCATTCGCTCACCTTTTTCTGGGTGGGTACCTTCAGGTTCGTGTTCGGCGTGGGCGTATGGTGCTGCGCATTGGGAAGGGTCGAGAGGATGATGGGCCGGTCGATGTCTCCCTCGATGAAAGCAACCACGGCCTCGGCCCCTGCCGGGTTGGGGAAGTGGATCCCATAGTCCGGCCCGGAATAGGGCTGTGCCATCCGTAGGCGTTTGACGGTGCCGACGCTTCCTTCGAACGGCATTCTAACAACATACCGCCCCTCGGTATCGACCACGTTATTGCCCTGACTCCCGATCCGAGCGGTGAGTATGCCGGGAGCCTGCGGCACCGGCGTCACGCGCGGTGCGCGGTACGGAACGCTCTGCTTGATACACGTAAACGCGTTATAGTACACCGTGGGGACCGCATTCGGATCGACGGTCGATTCGATTTCGGACGGCACGCTCGTGGCTTCTCCTCCGAAGTGGGTGATCCGGGTGATCAGGAACGGCTCCCCGGCAACAGGGTCGGCAGAACCGTAATACCCTCCCAAGGTGAACGGATACCCGCTGACAAACCGCGCGCATTCGCTCAACCCGGTAAAGACCTTGCGTTGGCAGTTAACTTCCTGCAAGCGCACGGTCGCCAGCCGGTCTACCTGCGTGGTGCGCGCCGTATCATAGGCCGCCTGGGTAGGATAGTCGACTCCGGCTACAAGGGCCTCCGGATTGTTCTTCGGTCTCGAAAAGTCGCGGCCTTCCCGGAAGAACTGGCCGTGGGCGAAGGTGGCCCGTTTCAGGGCTTCGACGTTGGCGGCGGCCTGCGCCTCGGCATCCGCCAGGGTCTCATTATCGGGAGCGGCAGCCGCCTCCTGAGCCGCCGCCTGATAGTCCTCTTCGGCCTGCGCCAGCGCCTGCTCCAGCGTGCCGGGCAGCGGATACTCCTGGTTGAAGTCTTCATAGTTGTATCCCAGGAGTTGCACGTGCCCGGTCAGCGCCTTGCTCTGGCTCAGGAACTCCCACACTTCATCCTCGCGAGCCACCAATCCTCCACGGTTCGGCAGGTAGGGATACGTTCCCACAGACGCATACGACACCGTCGTACTGGACATCAGCAAGGAGGGCGTTTTGTCCGTGATGATCAGCACGTCGGATGCACCGGAATGATCGAAGAAATAGAACAGGCCCTCGTCTTCCATCAACCGGCTGATGAAGTTGAAGTCCGATTCGTCGTACTGCATGCAATACTCGCGCACGTCGAACACGGTGGCGTCAACGATTTCGATTTTGAAATGGGTATTCTTAATAAAACCCGCCCCGGTCAGCACGCTTTCAATAATGGTAAGCACGTTCTGCTCCTGAAAGACACGGCTCCGGTGGCTCTTGGTAAGCAGGTGCAGCCACGAAGTCAGCGTAGCACGACACTGAATAGCGTATTCGGTGATATTCTGATCATTCGTCGACTGGAGCCGCTTACCCATCCGTATTTCGTCGATCCGCCCGTGGATGGTTCGCACCGTTCCTGCCCCCCAATCGATGCCCAGACTCGCAGCCTTTCCCACGAGCCCGTCGGGCGTACCGGTGGCGGAGGTGGTCACATAATTGAAGTCAATCTCAATTCGCACATTTTGGGAGATGCCTTCCTCCCCGGTAAAGTGATTGACAACGAGGCTGTCGCCCGTGGGCATGTCCGCGATGGAAAAGGTAAAAGCCGCAATACCCATGATCTGCTCTCTGGATTAGGTTCAC
>JBHHWM010000211.1:0-8751 GCA_046756545.1 Rhodothermales bacterium
ATTAGTCCAGTTGCCCGGCGGCTTGCAGGCGCTCCAGCGACGCCAGGTTCGAACGAACGTGTTCGGCAGACTGGTTCATCAGCGCGATTTCCGCATCGTCCAGGTTGACCTCGATGATCTCTTCGATCCCGTTGCGTCCCAGTTTGGCCGGAACCCCGATGAAAAGGTCGTTGAGCCCGTACTGGCCGGTGAGCCAGGCCGCGCAGGGCAGCACGCGCCCCGAATCCTTGATGATGGATTCGACCATCTCGGCAGCAGCGGCCCCCGGTGCATACCACGCCGACGTACCCATCAGCTTGACGATCTCGCCGCCGCCGAACTTGGTACGTTTGACGATGGTCTGGATCGTGTCGGTGTCCATCAAGTCCGGAAGCGGAATTCCACCGACCATGGTGTAGCGCGGCAGGGGCACCATGGTATCGCCGTGGCCGCCCATGAGCAGGGCCTGGATGTCGCGCACAGACACGCCGAGTTCCATGGCGATGAAGGCGCGATAGCGGGCGGTGTCGAGCACGCCGGCCATGCCCATCACGCGGTGGCTCGGAAAGCCGCTGGTCATGTACGCCACGTAGGTCATTACATCCAGCGGGTTGGAGACGATAATCAGCGTGGCATTGGGGCTTTGCGCGGCGAGTTGCTCGGTGACGGATCGCACGATCTTGGCGTTGATGGCGAGCAGGTCGTCGCGGCTCATACCGGGCTTACGCGGCAAGCCCGCCGTGATGACGCAGATGTCGGAGCCCGCCGTTTCCTCGTATCCGTTCGAGCCGGTAATCGCCGTATCGAACAGGTGGATGGGGGCCGCTTCCATCAGGTCGAGCGCTTTGCCCTGCGGCAGCCCTTCCTTGATATCGACGAGCACGACCTCCTTAACCATGTCTTTGCGGGCCACGCATTCTGCGACGGTCGCTCCCACGTTGCCGGCCCCGACAACGGTCACCTTTTGACCCTGATGCTGTGCATTCATTGTATAAAATCCTCCAAGAGCCTGGGTTCTTTGGCTAGTTTCATACCCCGATCCGTACTTCCAAATTGAGGGGTGCGAAGTGCGGCGGAGTCACATACCATTTTTTCACTGGGATAACATGCTAGGAAGAAAAAAAGAGTAACGCATTGCTCCATTGCCAATATTTAGCAAAAATTACGGGTTGTATTTCGTGCTTCGTTCTTTGCATTTTTGATTCGTCGAAGAACAGCGTATTAAACGTTCCAAACAGCCCATGCTTCTCTACCTGTTGCGCCATGGCATCGCCGGGCCGGTCGCTCCGGGCCGGGACGATGCAGCGCGGACCCTGACCCCGGAGGGCGTCCGCCTGCTGAAACAGCAAGCACGAGCGTTCAAACAGGCCGGTTTTCGGGTGGATAGGCTGGTGTGCAGCCCCCTGGTGCGCGCCCGCCAGACGGCAGCATTGGTGGCCCCGGCGTGGGGCGTCGAGCCGGAAGAAGACGCGCTGCTCAGGCCCGGCTGCTCGCTGGAGGACGTCGCCGAGGTGTGGGAACGGCACGGCCGGCCCGACCGTGTGTTGCTGGTGGGACATCAGCCCGATATGGGGGTTCTGGTGCGCGCGCTCACCGGAAGCAACGCCAGGATGCGAACCGGCATGATGGCGGTTATCGAGACGCCGGTGCTGCGACCCACACGCGGTATCCTCATCGGGCTTTACGATCCGGAGGTGACGGCACACCTCGCCCCTCATTCCTGACCGGAGTGTTTATCGGAAAATGGGTTAGATTGCGAAAAGCACTGCCCGTTCTGGGTTGGGTGCGTTATCTTTCGAACGCTGCGTCGGGGCCGGGCTTCCGAGTCGGCGTTTCGTGGCATGTCGGTACACAGGTCATCCTTCTAAACGAGAAATGCTGATGCTCAGAAAGCATGCGTCCCTTAGCCTGATCGTGCTGGTTTGCATGATCGAGTTTTCCTGCGCGCTGCCTGCCGCCTCGCAAGACGAGGCCCGCCCGCGCAACGTGATCATGTTCATCGCGGACGGTTGTGGTCCGGCCAGCTTCACTTATGCCCGGGACTACCTCCGGTATCAGGGCGGCGAGGCGCTGACGCTCGATTCCCTCCAGGTCGGCTCGGTCCACACGTTTGCCTCAAACAGCCGTGTGACGGACTCGGCGGCAGGGGCGACTGCCCTGGCCTGCGGGGTGAAGACCTACAACGGGGCTATTGCCGTGGACGCGGAGCAGCAACCCGTAGCGACGGTGCTGGAAGCCGCCGAGGCACGCGGTATGGCGACGGGGCTGATCGCCACGAGCCGCATCACGCACGCCACGCCGGCGTCCTATGCCGCCCACGTGCCGCAACGCATCATGGAAGCCGAGATCGCAGCCCAGATGATGGAGCAGAATATCGAGGTGCTCTTCGGGGGAGGCCGCGCCTTTTTCGTTCCGCAGGAGGACGGCGGACGGCGGGCCGACGGACGCAACCTGCTCGGCGAGGCGACCGGGAAAGGAGTTCAGGTGTTGCAGTCCAGGGCGGATTTTGACGGGACCGTGCAAACACCGGTCCTCGGACTCTTTACCGACGATCATATGGCCTACGAGGTCGACCGCGACGCGGCCCTGGAACCGAGCCTTGCCGAAATGACGGCGAAGGCCATCGACCTGCTCAGTCAAGATCCCGACGGCTTCTTCCTGATGGTCGAAGGTAGCCGCATCGACCACGCGGCGCACGGGAATGACGCCGCCGGGCATCTTCACGACATCCTGGCCTACGACCGGGCCGTGGCCGAAGCACTCGCTTTCGCCCGCGAGGACGGCCGGACGCTCATCGTCTCGACCTCGGATCACGAGACGGGCGGCCTGACGCTCGGGCGCAATCTGGACGGACGGCCTCAGTACACCTGGCACCCGGAGGTGATCGAGAACATCCCTGCTTCGCACGGAGGGCTCTTGAACATGGCAAGGAGCGATTCGTTGACGGTGTGCGCGTTGTTCAGCGAACGCCTGGGTATCGAATGCACCGAAGAAGAAGCCGCGCAGTTCGAGCGGGCTCTGGCCGGTGAGGCCAGCATGAATTTTACGATGGCTGAAGTCATTGCGCGTCGGGCCGGGTTGGGCTGGACCACGGGCGGGCATACCGCCGTCGATGTCAATCTCTATGCGTTCGGGCTGGGCCGGGATCGCTTCATAGGGCACTACGACAACACCGCCGTCGGGCAACGCATCGCCGAGTTGCTGGACTTCGACCTCGCGGCGTTGACCGAAGCACTTCGCCGGGAACGTTCGGAGTCGCAATAGGGACCGGCGAGGGAAGCATGCGTGGTGTTCGTTTCGTACTTTGGAGCATCGCCCGGCGCTTGTGCGGGGGCGCATGCTGATCCATGTGGTGAGGCCGGAGTAAAGCCAGGGTGTATGCTTGTCCGAGAAACTCCTTTTGTCGTTGTAGATACCGAGACGACCGGAACGGATGCCGAAGCCGACCGGCTCCTCGAAGTAGCCGCCGTGAAGGTGCTGGATGGGAAGATCATCGATCAGTTCACGCAGTTGATCAATCCGCAGCGCTCGGTGCCCTACCGCATTACGCAACTGACCGGCATCACCACGGCGATGGTGTTCGACCAGCCTGTGGCAGCCGACGTGCTCCCCGGCTTCCTCCATTTTCTGGGCGATAACGTTTTCGTGGCCCACAACCTCACGTTCGACCTGCGTTTCCTCAACGCCGAACTCGACCGGGCCGACCTGCCGCATCCGGCTAATTCTACGCTCTGCACGCTGCGGCTGGCTCGTCGGCTCCTGCGGGGGCTGCGTTCTAAAGGACTTTCCAGCATTGCCGATTTCTACGGTCTGCCGATCAAGAATCGCCACCGCGCGCTGGGCGATGCGGAGGCTACGGCAGAGATCTTCCTGCGCTTCCTCTCGCAGCTTGCCTATGAGCACGAGATCGATACTCTCGACGAACTGCTCCACTTTCAGCACCGGAAGTACAGCCTGGTCAGCAAAGAGCCGGCTCATCTCCGTACGATCCGCGAGACGGTATTGCCGCGTCTGCCCGACGCGCCAGGCGTGTATTTCATGAAGGACAGGCACGACGCGATTATCTACATCGGCAAGGCGAACAGCTTGCGGGCAAGGGTGCGAAGCTATTTCACCGGCATCGAGGCGCATCCCGAGCGGATCCGCAAGCTGGTGCGGACCGCGCGTGGGGTGGAGTGGACCGAGACGGGGTCGGAACTGAGCGCGCTGTTGATGGAGTCGCACCTGATCAAGGAGCATAAACCGCGCTTCAACCGGGCGCAGCGACGGTATCGCAACCGTCCCTTTGTTCGCCTCGACACCTCACACGTCGCCCCGCGTATTTCGCTGACTACCTATCTGCAGGACGACGGGGCGGAGTACTTCGGACCGCTCAGCGGACGACGGCAGGCCGACGTCGTCGCCGGGGTTATCAACCAGATGTTTCTGCTGCGCGAGTGCGACGACGACACGTTCAAACAGGGACGGCGATGCCTCTATGCCGCCATCGGGCGATGCACTGCGCCCTGTGAGGGAGGAGAGGTTGCCGCCGCCTACTCCCACGAAGTACAGCGGGTGCGCGACTTCCTGACCGGACAGGATCGCTCGGTGCTGGAGGTGTTGGAGGCGCGCATGCGAGAAGCCGCCACGGCGATGAAGTATGAACTGGCCGGCGAGTATCGCGACTGGCTCCAGCGGCTGGAACACCTGTTGGACAAGCAGCAACGGGTCGCCTCACCCGTGCTCGACCACAACGCCGTGCTGGTGCAGCCGGGCCGGGAGCCGGGGACCAGCCAACTCTTCCTGGTTCGCTTCGGGCGCCACGCCGAAACGTGCATCGTGGCTCAGCCGCCGAAGGACGACGAGATTGCCCACCTGCGCGAGCGGCTTGCGTATCATTTCAACCCCGACCAGGAGCGCCCGGCGCGGTACCTGAAGCGTGAAGTCGAGGAGGTGCGCCTGCTAGCGCACTGGATGTACGTCCGCCGCAACAGTACGCAGCCGGTTCGGTGGCAGCCGGGGCACGACCTCGACGCCTTCCTGGAAGCCGTTCTTCACCAGGTTGCCGAGCCGTCGGTGCAATCCTGACAGGCTATATCGTTTCTTCTACGAGCAAAATATCCAACCCTCGCAGGGCAAGGTAATGGAAGCGGTCCGGGGCGTCGAAGACGATCCGGCCCCCGCCGATGGTCACGAGGCTGTTGTATGGAGTGTGCTCTCGGCCATCGACCACCACAAACTCTTCGCGGTCGATTCCGGCTCCATACACCACGTGCTTGCTATCCGGGCTGAAGACCAGGGTACCTCGCAGCACATCGTCGTAGTGTTTCTGTTCCTGGCCGTCGATCACGACGAACTGTTCCTCCCCCATCATGGCTACGTAGGCCAGGCGTTGGCTGTCCGGGCTGAACGCCAGCGTGCCGATGCCGTCGTAGTGTGTCTGTTCCTGGCCGTCCAGCACCACGCACTGCGCATCGCCCAGAATGGCCGTGTAGGCCAGATGCCGGCTGTCCGGGCTGAAGATCAGGGAATCTTTTCCGATTTCATAGTACGGTTGCTGTTCGTGCCCATCTACGACCACCAACTGTTCGCCCTTGGCTCCGGCCCCATACGCGATACGCCGGCTGTCCGGGCTAAAGGCGATGTTGCCGACCAGTGCGTATTTTTTCCCCTTCTGTCCGTCTATCACCACCAGCCGTTCTGCGCCTATCCCCGTTCCATACGCGATGCGTTGGCTGTCCGGGCTGAAGAGGAGGCTGACGATGCCGTCGTAGGGGGCCTCCTCCTTCCCGTCGACGACGATAAACTGTTTTCCTCCGGTTCCGGCCCCGTAGGCGAAGCGCTGGCTGTCCGGGCTGAAGGCGGCAATCGTGAGGCCGTCATAGGCTTTCCCCTCTTGTCCATCTACCACCACGAACCACTGGCTGCCCCGTTGTGCCGCATACGCCAGTCGCCGGCTGTCCGGGCTGAACATGAGTACCCCGATGCCGATATCGTTGTATTGCTTTCGTTCTTCTTTTCCATCGACGACCACGAAGATTTCTCCGCCTTCCATCGCCGTGTAGGCGAAGCGCCGGCTGTTCGGGCTGAAGACGGGATGGTTGCCCACGATGTTGTCGTACGCTTTGCCTTCTTCCCCATCGACCACCACGAGCCGCTTGCTGCCTTTCTGCGCCGCATACGCTACACGCCGGCTGTCCGGGCTGAAGACCGGGCTTTTCCGGATATCATCGTAGGGTTTCCCTACCTGCATATCTACGAGAACAGCCAGTTCATCATCCACCTCCACGGCATACATGACGTGCCGGTTGTCCGGGCTGACGCTGAACGTGTCCCGTATCCATGACGAAGGAACGATTTGATTGATAAGTTCTTCTGACATCAGTTCTCCTCTTTTTGCGACGGTCGGATGCGGTTACCGATGGATGCGGTAACGAGTGTAGCTTCAAGCGCAAAGGCCTCATGATTTGACCTCAAGAGTACGCAAATCCGATACACCGGGCAAGCGCTTCGGAAAAGACGAACCGTTCTTGATGCCTGCATCCCGTTTCTGATGCGATGATCTCGGCTATACCTTCCCCTTCACAAAGTTATAGTCCTTAATCACGGTTCGTAAGAAGTCCACGGGCGGCAGGTCGGACGAGACGCCCATCTTGTGTTCGAGGGCGGTTTTAATCTTCGTTCCGAGGACGCGCGTCGTGTGGGATCGTTTCTCTATGACCAGGGTGTTCAAGACATCCTTGGCCGTGGAAATGTCGCTGTCGTCGAGGGCGTCGACCCGGTAGAAGGTGGGGGTGTAGTTTTCTTCGAGGCGGGCAAAAATGGTGTCGCGGAGCGAGACGCGGGGCGTGACCTTGACGACGGTGGTGCCTGCCGCGAGGTCGCCCAGCCGCTGGCCTTTGCCGGTGACGAACACCGTAATGATGGCGACCATCCCGAACGAGAAATCCAGGTCGATGAATCGGAGCAGCCAGCGCAGCAGGTAGTTACCCAGGGTCGGCTGCGAGCCGTCGAGCCGGGCTACCTTGAGCTTGCGCAGTTTTTTGCCGATACTCTGGCCGTTCAGAAAAAGCTCGCACACCAGGAAATAGAAGAAGTACGGCAAAAAGAGTAAGACGTTGACCGCCATCGAGGTGACCTGAGTCGCCAGAATACTCGCGCCGATCAGATAGCAAAAAAGCAAGAAATAATCGATCAGCGCGGCGATGACACGGTCGCCGAGCCCCGCTACTTCGAAATCAATGCCTACATTCTGAGCAGTCTGGATCTGGACGTTTTCCATACGGTTGATGATAGACGAAGCAGGAGATCACGGTCGTATGAAGATACACGGTTTTTCAGACATCGACTCCCTGACGGGATACTGAAACGGGGCCAGGGCGGCTCTCATGGATACCCGGTGATGCGTATCTTGGACCTGTTTCACAGGAGGGTTTGATCCTACGTCGCTGCCGCGTGTTCGTTCAACCCTGGTAGTCATGCCGCATCGCTCCACCGCTAACTCCTCGGTTCATGCAAGAGGTCGCTTTCTTACGGCAAAACGCAGACAAGTGGAAGCAGTTCGAGAAACTGCTACACGAGCGATCCGCCGACCCCGACCGCCTGGCCGAGTTGTTTGTCGAGATCACCGACGACCTCTCGTATGCGAGGACGTTCTATCCCGAAAGCAAGACGACGCGTTATCTGAACGGGCTGGCCGCCGAGGTGCACCAGGCCATCTACAAGAACAAGCGCGAAGACCGCAGCCGCTTTCTCACCTTCTGGACGGTCGAAGTGCCGGAGGCGATGGCCGCGTCGCGGCGCGAGATGCTGCTGTCGCTGGCGTTGTTCGCGCTGTCGGTCGGCATCGGCGTGATCTCGGCGCTCAACGACGACGGATTCGTCCGCCTGATCCTGGGCGACGGCTACGTCAACATGACGCTCGAAAACATTGAGCAGGGCGATCCGATGGCCGTCTACAAGCAGGCGAACGAGGTCGATATGTTTTTGGGCATCACGTTCAACAACGTCCGTGTTTCGTTCTTCGCCTTCGTGATGGGGCTGCTGGGCTCGTTCGGCACGGCATATATCTTGTTCAGGAACGGCGTGATGTTGGGGGCTTTCCACGCGCTCTTTTATCAGCAGGATTATCTCTGGTCGTCGCTGCTGGTGGTGTATATCCACGGGGCGCTGGAGATTTCGGCCATTATCATCGCCGGAGGAGCGGGCCTGGTGATGGGCAACAGCATCTTGTTTCCCGGCACGTATTCGCGCAGGCAGTCGTTCATGCGGGGTGCCAGGCGCGGCGTCAAGATCGTTGTCGGGCTGGTGCCGGTTTTTATCGCGGCAGGCTTCCTCGAAGGCTTCGTGACCCGCTACACCGGGATGCCGTTGCCGTTGAGCCTGTTGATTATCGCCGGGTCCCTCGGTTTCATCTTCTGGTATTTCGTCGTATATCCCCTGCGTCTCCATCGATCCCCGATCTATGCACCCTGAACCGGCCATCGAACTGCGGCAGGTCCGTGGAGCCAGCGACGTGCTCAACGTCACGTTTCGGTTCCTGCGGCAGAACTATAAGACGATGGGCAAGAGCCTGCTCTTCATCGTGGGGCCGGTCATCGTCCTGGCGTCGGTGTCGGGGGCGATGATGCAATTGTTGCAGTTTTCCCTGATCGGAGGGGAAGCGACCGATGCGGCCCTGACCGGCGGGATGTTTGTATTCGCGATGCTGCTGGGGGTCATCTTTGGGATGGCGGCCGGTGTGCTTTCCATCCTGGTAGTCACGAGCACTGTCATCCTGTATCAGGATTACGG
>JBHHWM010000212.1:0-8748 GCA_046756545.1 Rhodothermales bacterium
CCATCCTAACGCTGATGCCCGCATTGCCCGTTACAAGACCCTTGGACACAAGAAACTGATCCAGGATCGAGGCCGTGTTACTGAAATAGTGCGAGCCCAGCCCCTGGCCGAGCAGGGGCCACATAAGATTAAGAAAGGTGGCGGTCCGGGCACGCGTCACCTTGGCACGTTGATGCCGGCTGCGCGCATACTCTACCAGCGAGCGGCTGAAGGGATCGTCGTTGAAGTCGCCCATTGCCAAAACCGCTACGTTGGTATCCTGCTGCACCTGCCGGATGCGCTCGTGGAAGTACCCGAGCGTTTCGCCCGCGATGATCCGGTAGGGTTCCGACTCGTATTGCCCTCCGCGCCGGGACGGCCAGTGGTTGCCGACGACGACGAGCAGCCGCCCGGCCTGGGTCCTGAAGTTGACTTGCACCAGATCACGGGTGGCCGTACGCCGAACGATAAAATGGAAAAACGTTTGTTCTGCCGTAAGCAGATCGGCATCGAACAGAAAGGCTACGTCGATGCCGCGCCGGTCGGACGTGTCGGCGTGAACGATATCGTAATTGCGATTGAGTGGGGCCAGGGCATCGCGCAAGCGTTCCAGCACATGCTGGTTTTCGATCTCGCAGACGCCCAGCAGGTCCGGGCCCAGCCCGCCGTTCATCTGTTGAATGATGGAAGCCAACTGGCTGAGTTTCCGGGTGAGCACCGCTTCCGTCCAGCCGTTTAATTCACCGGCCAGGGTCCGGGCCAACTTTTCCGTACGACGGGGTGAGTTTTCGATGTCGAAAAGGTTCTCCACATTCCAGAATGCCACATAGTAATCGACCATTGGTATCCTCCCTTCCGATTTGTTTTACAGGATATGCTCCTTCGATAACTACCGCACCAAAACATCTATAGCACGCTACACATCTACATCAATTACCATACTATACATCGAATGGGATCAAACAAACAAGGGTTTATGGCGCTTTCCTGCTGCCTTGCGGGCCGATGCGAGAGGGTGTTAGTCCTCGTTGCTTGTTCTGACTGCCTGCATGAATACCACTACGACCATGGATCGCTCACTGGTTCCTTCAAGGCCTTTTAACGGAACCGTCGTTTAGGTACCCCGTTGCTCTGAATCTGACGAACGGAGCGCCCGTTTGCCCCCCCATTTCTTTCTTACCGTTCCCCCTCCATGGCTGCGTTGCGTCTGGATAACAAGGTGTATCCGGTTACAAACTCCACCCGCCGTCGCTATCGATTTTCGATCCTGGCCGTCATCGCGTGCGTGGCTCTGCTCTCATGGGGCGGCCTCGTCACCAGCATCGACGCCGGACTGGCCGTGCCCGACTGGCCCAGTTCGTTTGGTTCCTACGACCCCCTCGCGACGGGCTTCGAAGACCCCAACGACCCGAGTGCACGCTGGTGGAACCGCCTGCCGATACTGGCCGAGCATGGTCACCGCTTACTCGGTGCGCTGGTGGGCCTTTTTACCGTGCTGCTGGCGCTATGGACGTGGCGGGCCGATGAGCGCCGCTGGATGCGCATACTGGCTTTCGCTGCCCTCGCCCTGGTGATCATCCAGGGTGTCCTGGGCGGGCTGCGCGTGATCTGGGTCTCGCTTGATCTCGCCGTGGTGCATGCCCTCGCCGCACAGCTCTTTTTCTCCCTCCTCGTAGCCCTGGCCCTCTTCACCTCGGACGGCTGGCTCCGTGCAGAAGACGTGCCGGAACCCTCCCCCCGGACTAAACGCCTCGGGCAACTCGCGGTCGCCTCGGTGGTGGCGCTCTACGTGCAGATCGTGCTGGGGGCTCTGCTACGTCATCCCGGTGCCGGTATCGATTTGCTATTCGGCGGTATCCATGCCACAGGAGCCTTCCTGGTAGCAGGGTTGGTGTTCGCCGTCTTCGTTCATATTCGGAAGCATTTCGAAGCTTCGCGCTTGCTTAATCGGGGTGCCTGGGTTATGCTGGGATCCGTCGCCGTGCAGTTTATGCTGGGATTCACCGCCTTTATCGTGCTACTGGTAGAATCCCAGACGGCCCAGCGTAGTGCCTTACAGGTGATCCTGAACTCAACGCACCTCGTGGTAGGTGCCCTGTTGATGGCCTCTGCAGTCTGCCTGGCGTTGCTCTCGCTGCGCCGTCCTGTTCCGGCTCCCCGCGAATCAAACGCACCCGAAGCTCTAGCCCTCCATTAGCCGGTCTACTCCCGACCTGAGAGCCCTAGCCCCTATGGAACTTCCTGTTCGGTCCATTGATGAGACTGACCTCACGCAGGTTCTTAGTCCTCCTCAAAGCAGCGTGTTGAAACACCGCCTTTCGAAACGGCACCGGCCTCGTCCTTCGAAGCGGCGTCCGGTCCCACCGCCGGCCACCAACCGTCCGGCGCTGTTGGACTACTGGGACCTTACAAAACCCGAGATTACCTTCCTGGTGACGCTCTCGTCGCTGGCGGGTTTTCTGCTCGGCTCGCCCGAGGACGTGAACGGGTGGTTGCTCGGCTACACGCTCATCGGCACGGCGTTGAGTTCGGGCGGCGGCGCGGTGTTGAATCATTACCTGGAACGGCACCTCGACGCCTTGATGCGTCGCACGGCGCATCGGCCTCTTCCCGCGGGGCGTCTCTCTCCCAGGGTGGCGCTTCCCTTCGGCCTGGTGCTCATCGTCACCGGGATTGCCACTATTCTTCTTCTTGTCAACCTGCTCACCGCCGTCCTGGCAGCGTTGACTGTGGCCCTCTACCTGCTGGTCTATACCCCGCTGAAACAAACCACGAAGTACAACACCTTTGTGGGTTCCATACCGGGGGCACTGCCCGCCCTTGGAGGATGGACCGCCGCCACGGGGACGCTGGGCCTCGGGGGCTGGACCCTGTTCGCTATTCTCGTGCTGTGGCAGATGCCCCACTTCCTCTCGTTGGCCTGGATCTATCGCAAGGACTACGCCCGGGCCGGCTACAGGATGCTGCCCGTCGTTGAACCGGACGGAGTATCGACGGCCCGTCAAACCTTGCTGTTCACGTTGCTCCTGGTCCTGGTCAGCACGCTGCCGACCGTCGTAGGCGTGACGGGGTGGGTGTACCTGGCCGGTGCGCTGGTACTCAGCGTCCGGTTCTTACTTCCGGCCTATGCATTCTACCGCTCGCGCACCACACACGACGCCCGGCGTGTATTGATCGGATCGATCCTCTACATCCCCCTGCTCGTGGTGTTGATTTTCGTTGATCGTTTGATATGAAGAAGGTCTCGTCGAACCGCGTGATCCCCACTCTTCGCCACACAAGCGACCGTTAGTACCCAGGAATCAATCTATGGATGACCGGGCTGTCGATATCCAACAAGTGACCCACCGCTACGGTGACCACGTAGCCCTCCAGAACGTATCGTTCACCGTCTCTTCCGGTATGCTATTCGGCTTACTGGGACCGAACGGAGGAGGGAAAACAACGCTCTTCCGTATCCTCTCCACCTTGCTGGCTCCCAGCAACGGAACGGTTCACGTCTTCGGCTACGATACCCGATCTGCGCCAACCGCCGTACGACGGCGCATCGGCGCTATCTTCCAGCATCCCGCCCTCGACGACGACCTGACCACGGAGGAAAACCTGCGGGTGCAGGGGGCGCTCTATGGCATGCACGGCATCTCGCTGCGGCATCGCATCGACGAACTGTTGGAGGTTTTTGACCTGACTAACCGGAGGAAGGATCGCGTAAAAACCCTTTCCGGCGGCCTCCAACGCCGCGTGGATCTGGTACGCGGCCTGTTGCACCGCCCCCCTCTACTCCTCCTCGACGAACCCACGACCGGGCTCGATCCTGTCGCCCGCCGCGCGTTCTGGCAGGCCCTTGCCCGCCTCCGCCGCGAGGAAGGCACAACGATGATGGTGGCCACGCACCTCATGGAAGAAGCCGAACTCTGCGACGAGGTCGGTATCATCGACCGGGGGCACCTGGTGGCCCTCGGTACCCCCACCACCCTGAAACACGACCTCGGTGGTGAGACGCTCTGGTTAGAAACGCACAACACCCGAACGTTGTGCGACCATATCCAGGCTCAGTTCGGCCTCGACGCGCGCGTCATCGGCGATACGGTGCAGATTTCGCACCCCGAAGCCCATACGATGCTTGCCTCTCTCTTCGAAGCGTTTGGATCTCAGATCGACAGCGCCATGGTCCGCAAGCCGACGCTCGAAGATGTGTTCATGGTCCACGCCGGACATCGCTTCGAAGAGCATTCCATGGTGCTTAACGCATAAGACCTGCTCCCCTTTTCCTTCAACTTCTGTTACACGGCCCAACGAGATATGCCTGCTGCCTATGCTGTCGCTGCTTTATGGAAACGTGAAATCGTCAAGTTCGTGCGCGACCGCAGCCGCCTGTTTGGCGCGCTGGCTCAGCCCTTCGGTTTCTGGTTGTTACTCGGCCTGGGCTTCCACGGCACGTTCCGGATGCCTGAAGGCACGGAGGTAGAGATCGGGTACATGGAGTTCCTGTTTCCCGGTATCATCACGCTCATCCTTCTCTTTACGGCAGTATTCACCACCATCTCCATCGTCGAAGAGCGCAAGTCCGGCTTTTTGCAGGCCGTGCTCGTCGCGCCCGTTTCGCGGACGATGCTCGTGTTGGGCAACACGCTTGGGGGCACGACCCTGGCGGTCGTTCAGGCCCTGTTGTTTTTGTTGCTCCTCCCGGTCCTTGGACTGCCGCTCCACCTGATCAGCATCTTCTTCGTGGTGCTCATCAGTACCTTGACGGGGCTCGCCTTTACCGCGCTGGGTTTCATCATCGCCTGGCGCATGGACACAACCCGGGGGTTTCATGCGGTGATGAACCTGGTCTTACTGCCGCTGTGGTTTCTTTCGGGAGCAGCCTTCCCTGCCGAGGGAGCCTCGCCTATGCTGCGATGGGTTATGAATATAAATCCTGTCTCCTATGCCGTCAGTGCTATTCGCCAGGCTATCTACTGGCCTGATGCGGCCCCTATTACCACGGCATCGCTACCTGGCAGCCTGCTCGTAAGTGGAGCATTTACCGTCGTTCTCCTCGCATTTGCCGTGATGACGGCACGAAAACCGCTCTTCGGCGAAGGGTGACGCCTTCGGCTCGCCTTGCTTCTATTCCAGTACGCCGGCCTCTCACATCCCCCTATTCATTGACATCAGGGCCTGCCCCGATTATACTGTTCTCAGGTCACCACTTTTTGTACTAACTCATGGAGGGCGATGATGAAAACGGTTACATCCTTCGCGTTTCTCTTGAGCCTGATTTTGTTCCCCTCCAACACGGTTGCTCAGCCGTCTGCCAATGAAAATATAGACCGGGTGAGCGAGCTTGAAGCGGTGAAAAACGCCATCGACCGCTTCGGGCGCATGTGGGAGGACGAGGACATGGAAGCCTTTGCCAACTTAATTGCCCACGACGCCAGCATCATTATTATCGGAACGGATAGCGCGGAACAATGGGTCGGGTATGAAGCCTACCGAGAGGCCCGCCGAAAGCAGTATGCTTCGTATCAAAACGTGGAATTCAACACGTACGACCAACTGGTCACCCTCTCTCAATCCGGCGACGTTGCCTGGTTCTCCCAGAAGTTCGACCTGTTCCTGATCGCGCAGGGAACCCCCGTCAGCCTGGAAGGCATACGGCTCACCGGCGTCCTGGAAAAGCGCTTCGGTTACTGGCGAATCGTTCAGTTGCACAACTCGGTGCCGGTGCTGGGGCAGGCGGCGGAATATTAAGTGAAGGACCTCGATCCCGTTGATGCATCGCGAAACGGACCGCGCGAAGCGCGCGTTGGGGAGGTTATGGAAAACGATTCGTTGCTCCGCACCCCGCCCCAAACGCCAGTCGATCTAAAAACGCTGAGGCGATCCGACCTGGAAAAGCTGGCTCGTGCGCTCGGCCAACCTCCGTACCGGGGTCGCCAGCTTTTCCAGTGGCTCTACGGCAAAGGCGCATCGTCCTTCGACGCGATGACCAATCTTCCGAAAGCCTTCCGGAAGAAACTGGAAGACATCGCAACCATCAACACCATTACGCTGTCGCAGCTTCAAACGGCCACCGACGGCACTGCGAAAGGACTTTTTACCCTCGCGTCGGGCCGCCGGGTTGAGGCAGTCCTCATCCCCGACATGGACGAAACCGGCACCGCGAAGCGGTTGACGGTCTGCGTTTCCAGCCAGGTCGGCTGCGCGATGAGCTGCACGTTCTGCGCCACCGGCTTAATGGGTTTCCAGCAAAACCTGACGGCGGGCGAGATTTTCGATCAGGTCTGGTTCATGCACACCCTGGCGCAGGAGCGCTATGGCCGCTCGATCACCAACATCGTCTACATGGGGATGGGCGAGCCACTGCTGAACTACAAAAACGTCCTGCGCAGCATCGCCGTTCTTACCCACTCTGAAGGTTTCGGCCTTGCCCCTCGCCGAATCACCGTCTCCACGGTTGGGCTGGCGCGGCGCATCAAGCAGTTCGCCGACGACGCTACGGGCTGCAACCTCGCCGTCTCACTCCACGCCCCCACCGATGCCAAACGCAGCAGCATCATGCCCGTCAACCGGGCCGCCGTCACCGACCTGACCGCGCTCAAGGAGGCAATCCAGCACTATACCCACACGTCGGGCCGCCGCATCACCTACGAATACTGCATGTTTCGGGGGCAGAACGACACCGACGAGGACGCCCAACAATTCGCCGATGTTGTGGCCTGGGCGCCGAGCAAGGTCAACCTGATCATGTATAACCCCGTGGAAGGGCTGGGCTTCACGCGGTCTTCGGAGCAGCGCCTCAACCGGTTCATTCGCATCCTGGTAGACCGGGGCGTCACGGTTACCGTTCGGCGGAGCCGGGGACAAGACATCGACGCTGCCTGTGGGCAACTGGCTGTGAAGAACGGGTAAGGGAGCGGTGCCAGGAGATTTCCCCATCCCGGAGCATTGCACGCGGGTCGTGTTTTCCGTTTAATGTCGTATTATCCGTCCACACACCTTTCAGAAAACGACCATGCCGGATGAACCTGCTCAGCGGTCGGCGCTGAGTGATCCATTGATCATGTGGCTCCTCGGCTTCTTCGGAGCCTTCTTCGGTTTCCTGCTGCTCCCGAGAACGCTCAAGTTTGTACTTCGAAAACTGGTCCTGGAGACCATCAGCGAAATCGTCGCCGTTGTGATCACCGGCCTGCTCACCGAAAAAGCCGTCAACCTGGTGACCCGGAAAGAAGACGCGCCGCCGCTCAAGTCCGGTAATGCCTGATTTCAGAGTATGCACCCCTTTCCCCTTGCTGTATGATTTCTGATCAAAACCCCAATGATCGCCCCCTGAAGATCGGCGTCATCACCCACGGCTCGCTGAACCAGGGCGTCGAGATGAAGCTGGACGCGACGGAATCCATCGAAGAGGTCGTCGCCGGGACGTTTGTGGTCATCCAGGGAGAGCGCTTTGATTTCTTCTCGATGATCACCGACGTATCCATCGAGGCCGCCAACGAAAATATTCTGCTCCATCCCCCCTCGAAAGACGACGACCTGCTGCGGCGTGTGATGCAAGGCATGGGCACCTTCACGACGGTCTCGCTCAAGCCTATGCTGATGATGAGCAACCGGCAGCACCAGGAACTCTCGGACGACGCGCCGCGCTCCGTCAAAACCGTGCCGGCGCATTTCTCGCTCGTCGCTCGCGCCACCGAGGATGATGTCGCGCGCATCTTCGGCCACGAAACCCACGACGACGGCAGTACCTATTTCCATATCGGCGAACCGCTGGGGATGGATGCCATCCCCGTCTGCATCAACATGAACCGGCTCGTCGAGCGTTCGAACGCCGTCTTCGGCAAAACGGGCACAGGCAAGACCTTTCTGACGCGGCTGCTCCTCAGCGGCGCGATCAAGACCGGCAAAGCCGTAAACCTGATCTTCGACATGCACTCGGAGTATGGTTTTGGAGCCCGGCAGGAAGGAGCCGGTTCCACGTTCGTCAAAGGGCTCCGCGAGCTGTTCCCCGCCAGGGTGAGCATCTTCTCCCTCGATCCGAAATCTACACGCAGCCGGGGTGCCCCCGCCGATCACGCCGTTCATCTCTACGCCGACCAGATTGAGCCGGAAGACATCCTCCCCCTCCAGGATACTCTCAACCTGAACGCCACGGCAGCCGAAAGCAGCTACCTGATACAAAACCAATTCGGCAAAAACTGGCTGCGCCGTCTCTTACAAACGGAAGGGGCCGACCTCGACGCCCTGGCGGAGACCGTCGGCGCGCACCCGGCCTCTATCAGCGCGCTGCGACGTAAGCTGGTCCAGTTCGAACGCTTCGACTTCTTCTCCACCGATGCCTCCGACGGAAAAATCGACGTCCTGGATGCGCTCATCGAACACCTCGATAGCGGCAAGTCGGTCGTGCTGGAGTTCGGGCGGTATGACGATTTAAAAGTGTACCTGCTGGTAGCCAACGTCCTCACGCGTCGCATCCGCGACAAGTACGAGGAAAAAACCCTCCGCTATCAACAGACGAAAAACGAGGCCGATAAGCCGCACCCCTTGATAATCACCATCGAAGAGGCCCACAAATTCCTGATGCCCGGCATTGCCCGCGAGACGCCGTTCGGCAAAATCGCCCGTGAGATGCGTAAGTACTTCGTCTCCCTCCTGGTTGTGGATCAGCGCCCCAGCGCCATCGACGAGGAAGTGCTTAGCCAGATCGGTACCAAGATCGTCGCCCAACTCAACGACGAGAAGGACATCGGGGCGGCGCTCGTAGGCACCGGCGACGCTTCGGCC
>JBHHWM010000213.1:0-8736 GCA_046756545.1 Rhodothermales bacterium
TCTACCATCACGGGGAAGCCGCTGGCCTCCAACGAGGACCTGGCGGCGCTTCTTCGCGAGCAGGTGACCTCTCCCGTCCGATTCACCGAAGCCATCAGGGCGGCGCAAGAACTGGATCTCTGGATCGAAGTGGGTCCGGGTAGGATCTTGACCCGCCTGGTCAGCGGATTCACTCAGACGCCTGTCATGGCTACCGATGCCGCCGGTCCATCCTTGAACGGCCTGTTGCAAGCGGTGGGAGCGGCCTATGTCCTGGGGGCTCCCGTTCGTGCCGACGCCTTGTTCGAGGAGCGCTTCGCAAGACCCTTTGACCTGAACTGGCAGCCGCAGTTCTTCGTCAATCCTTGCGAACTCGCTCCAGCTTCCGATCCGGCGACAAATGCACCTCGTCCGACTATCGAATCGATTCCTGTCGGTGCGAACGGTACAGCTCCCCCTCTCCCCTCCTGGATGCAGGACGCCACCGTTGCCGATCAACAGTCTATACTCGATTCGATCCGGCATCTGGTAGCCGAACGTGCAGAACTCCCGACGGATGCCGTGCGGGGGGAAGATCGCCTGCTGAGCGACCTTCATCTCAATTCAATCACGGTAAGCGAACTGCTTATTGAATTGGCGGGACAGCTTAACCTCTCCCCTTCTGTCATTCCGACGAATTACGCCGATGAGACCCTTGCTGAAGTAGCCGAGTCCTTCGAAGATTGTATACTCGCAGGAAGTCCTGGTCGAACCGAAGAAAAAGCAAGCCAACTGCCGGGGTTGGATGCATGGATTCGCCCGTTCACCGTGGCACTCGTTGAGCAGGAACGACCCCACGCTCGACGGAGCACACCGCCGGGTACATGGCGGATCTTTGCACCCTCCGGATACCCTTTGAAGACCGCCCTGCTGGAAGCATTCGAAGGCAATGCGGCAGGTAGCGGTGTTATCGTGGCCCTCCCTCCTACTCCAGATGAAGAGCACATCCCTCTCTTGCTCGATGGAGTCCGCACCGCTATCTCAGAGGAAAGACCTGACCATTTCGTACTGGTTCAGCATGGGGGCGGGGCGGCTTCGCTGGCCCGAACGCTGCACCTGGAAGTCCCCGGCGTTACTGTTTGTGTCGTGGACATACCCATCGATCACCCTGACGCTGTGGCCTGGGTTCTGGCAGAGGTACAAGCGACGACCGGATATACCGAAGCCCATTTCGATGCCGCCGGTACCCGACGAGAGCCGCGCCTACGTTTGCTACCTTCGGACGAGCGCCCCGGCTCCCTACCCATCGGCCGGGATGACGTACTGCTGGTAACAGGGGGCGGCAAAGGAATTACCGCCGAGTGCGCCTTGGAGATAGGGCGCGAAACCAACGCTCGACTCATCCTTCTGGGCAGGTCCCAGCCTCCAGAAAATGCAGAACTTGCCGCCGTGCTCAAGCGCATGGATGATGCCGGGATCCGTTTCCGCTACGTCGCTACCGACCTGACTGATGCCGCCGCCGTCCGCGCCGTCATCAAGGAGGTAGAAACACAATACGGACCGGTCACAGGGATCCTTCACGGCGCCGCCCGTAACGTACCGCGACGGCTACGCTCGCTCGATGAGACGGACTTCCAGGAAACGCTGGCTCCAAAGGTACAAGGGTTGCGCCATGTACTTGCCGCCGTCGACCCGGAGCACCTGCGCTTGCTGGTCACTTTCGGATCCATCATTGCGCGTATGGGACTGCCCAGCGAAGCGGATTATGCCCTGGCAAATGAATGGCTGGTACGCCTGACCGAGGACTGGCAACGGGAGCACCCGCATTGTCAGTGCCTCGCTATTGAATGGTCGGTCTGGAGCGATGTGGGCATGGGTGCTCGATTGGGCAGCCTCGACGCGTTGACCGCTCAGGGCGTCATCCCCATTCCGCCGGAAAAAGGCATCGCCTTGCTGAGAGACCTGCTTTCTCGCTCACTCCCCGACACTGCCGTTGTTGTCACAGGGCGCTTTGGGAATCCGCCGACACTTAAGATTGAACAGCCGGAACTTCCCTTTCTGCGGTTTCTCGAACAGCCTCGCATCTATTATCCCGGCGTTGAGTTGGTGGCCGAGGCACACCTTTCCATCGACACCGATCCGTATCTCGACGACCATGTGTTGCAAGGAGAGCGGCTACTACCTGCGGTCATCGGGCTGGAGGCCATGGCCCAGGCAGCTATGGGACTTACGGGCGAAGCACGGATTCCTACCTTCGAGGACGTGTCCTTTAACCGCCCAATCGTCGTGCCAAACGATGAAGGAATAACCCTGCGCGTTACGGCACTCGTCCGGGCTCCGGGCAAGGTCGATGTGGCTTTGCGCTGCGAGAGCACTGCTTTTCAGGTCGATCACTTCCGGGCCACCTGTTGTTTCAACACAACGAGATCGCCTGAACGGTCGAACCATGAGATTGAGCACCATACTGAGCCTGTCTCCCTCGATCCGGAGCACGCGCTGTACGACGGCATTTTATTTCAATCGGGACGGTTCAAGCGATTGGGCGGCTATCGTATGCTGCGAGCCAAAGCATGCCTGGCCGAACTCACTCAAGACACATCGACCGCTTGGTTCGGACGCTACTTGCCCCCTGATCTGGTGCTGGGCGATCCCGGAGCCCGCGACGCTGCCATCCACGCCATCCAGGCCTGTATTCCCCACGCGACCCTTATCCCGGTCGCTGTAGATCAGGTGATCTTCGAAGAGGAACAACCGTCGGGACGGCAATTCGTGCATGCCCGCGAACGAATGCGTGAGGGCACCACGTTCGTCTATGATATGGAGAGATTGGATGCGGATGGCCGGGTGCTGGAACGATGGGAAGGCCTCCGGATGCAACGCGTCGGGCACGAGGTACAAAGTCATTCCTGGGCTGCCCCGCTGCTCGGTCCCTACATGGAGCGCCGTATACAAGAGTGGATGCCCGAATCGGATGCCACCTTGGTGGTAACGCAACAGGCGATAAAAGAGTCTACACCGAGTGATCAGGCCATCCGCCTGGCGCTCGGCTTTGCATCGCCCGGCCTGTGGCAAAGGAACGGCGAGCAGGGCAACAAAGAGGAGCCGCGTGTTTTCGTCTCGCAAAGCAACAGCCTGATGCTGGCCGCTCAGGGTTCGGGATTACTCGGCTGCGCGATGGATCCCGTACGCACCCGGCCTGAAACGCCCTGGCCCGACCGGCTGGGACCGGCACTGTATAAACTGGCCCTCCGTATTTCGGAGAGATCAGGAGAAGACGCAGAAACCGCCGTTACGCGGGTCTGGGCAGCCCGAGAATGCTTGAAAAAGGCGGGGGTCTGGTCTGAGACCGAGCCTCTCACACTGGATGCTTTCCGAGATGCTGATTGGGTTTTCTTTATCGGACGAGACGTAACTGTCCTTTCTTACCACACAACGATCCAGGGATGCTCAGAGACGATGGTACTGACCCTCCTTGTTCGCTCTTCTCTACGCAGCCCCTTAGCTCAAAAAGCAACGGAAAGAGAAGGTACACCCCGAGACCCTGGTTCTAACGGTAGCAGCAACTGAATGTGCATTGTGTCCTCCTATGCGTGAAAAACAAGCCATACGCGTTTTCGAATACCGACACATAGTAGGCTTCGAGGAGACGAACCTCGTAGGTAACGTCTACTACGTCAACCACTTGCGCTGGCAGGGACGTTGCCGGGAACTGTTCCTGCGTGAGCATGCACCGGACGTGCTCGATTCCCTCGAAAAAGACTTTGCATTGGTCACGGTCAGCGTCTCATGCGAATACCTGGATGAATTACGCGCTTTTGACGAAGTGATCATCCGCATGCACCTGGATGCCCTGACGCAGAACCGAATGACCCTCGGATTCTCCTATCATCGCCAGGAGCCCGATGGAGTTACGCTCATCGCACGGGGAAAGCAGGTCATTGCGTGTATGCGGCGTCAAGGAGGCCATCTTATCCCTACGCCCGTGCCCGTGGGGCTCCGGGAAGCCTTGCATCTTTACGACCCCGTGAAAGCCATGCCTTGATGTATATGACGGACTACCTGAAGGCGAATTGAGGGTGTACCATGTCCATTGAGACGTATTCCCATGTGATCAGTAGCCGGGCCGGCACCGTGGCCTCGCGTCGTCGCGCGGTCGAACAGGTTATCCGTGTCATGCATGAACGGTTGGATGCCATGCTGTCGCTCGAAGACATGGCCGACATAGCCCATTGCAGTCCGTTCCATTTCAATCGCATTTTTCGCCAGGTGGCCGGTATCCCTCCCAGCCAGTTCCTCTACGCCCTCCGGCTCCAGAAAGCAAAGCAACTCCTGCTAACAACGGACCTCAACGTGACCGACGTCTGCTTCGAGGTAGGATACAACAGCCTGGGAAGTTTCACCACGCGCTTCACCGAACTGGTCGGGGTGACACCTACTCAACTGCGCCGTCTGGCCGACGAAGAAACCCTGTACTCGATCTCGAAAGCGCTTCACCAACGGGCATTACTTCACCCGGCCCCTACAACCCCTCCCTCCTTAACAGGCCGGATCACGACGCCCGACGAATTGGAAGGCCCTATCTTCATCGGGCTTTTCTCGAAACCCATCCCACAGAGCCAACCGGCAGGAGGCACGCTCATTCTGACTCCGGGCTTTTTCCAGATCCCGTATGTGCCTCCCGGTCGCTACTTTGTGATGGCAACCGGCCTGGCCTGGCCTGATCATCCCGCCGGATTCCTTTTACCCGACGAATCCTTACTGCGCGTGGGTATGAAGCGACACCCGGTGCTGCTCCGCGACGGCCTCTATACCGACCCCGTCAGCGTGACGCTGCGCCCGTTATCTTTAACCGATCCTCCGATTCTGATTGCGCTCCCGGTATTGATTGCAAGGTATCTTTCGACCATCGAGCCGGAACGCGTCGGGGTTTTCTAGCACGCTCCTTGCCACGCGACCCTGTAACCATGCAAATGAGCAATTTGCGAGAAGTGATAGAGCACGTTTTGAGGTACCCTGATTATGAGAGAGTGTGCCGGCGCTGTATTACCGCATCGAGGGCGGCGGACATTTATAACACCCATGCATTGCTCCCAACAGGCAAACAATGAGGTTTCCCATGCATCGCTCAATCCTGCTGCGTCTCCCTTTCCTTACGGCCTGTATCCTGTTCCTGCTTCCGTTGACGGTCGTTGCGCAGGAAGCGCGTCCCATTTCGCCGGATATGATTACTCCTCCAGGTGCACCCGATGTACGGAGCGTGAACATCTCGCTGGGCGATGACCCGGCAGGTAAAACGCAGGTAGATTGCGGATTCGGCCAGGTGTTCGTGGGTACCGTTTTTGATCCGATTAACTTTACGCTTCAAAACCTGCCGTCCAGCACCCAGGACTTGACCGGCGTCGCGGCTCAAATAACAGCCTCAAACCACTTCACCCTCTCTAACTTCGCCACGACCCAGGGCAATATCCTCACATCTAATTCGCAAGGCGCTCAGGTCGACATCGGCACCCTCGTCCCAGGCCAGTCGGAAACGGTTAGTTTTCGCATGGAGGCCATCCAGCCGGGACAGGGTGTGCTCACTCTGCATGGTTTTCATTCCGGAGGCGATTTTCCGAACTCCCCGACCGATTGTGATATAACCGTAGAACTCCTCCCTATTACCATTACGGGCCTCAAGTGGGACGATCAGAATGGTAACGGGCTTCAAGAGCCGGGCGAACCCGGTGTCGAGGGTGTGACCATCTTCAATGACGAAAACGGTAACGGCGCGCATGACCCGGGGGAGCTATCCACAACGACCGGGAATGACGGGTCGTATGAACTGGTTGATCAACCCACCCAGATTACCCAGCACTACATCATCAGAGAGGTGCTGCCTCAGGGACTCCTGCAGACGTTCCCTCCAGGAAACGGCTTTTACGAAGCCGACCTGGATCACGGCACGACGGTGAGAAATGCGGATTTCGGCAACCAGACCCCCGGCAATTTCATCGAAACCGACGCGTATGAACAGACCACCGGGTTGGTGCAATTACAGGGCGGCGTGTTCGGCGACCGGCCACAGACGGCGCTCCTCCAGGGCCCCGTTTCGATCAGAGTGAACATGGACGGTCCGAATGAAGGCGATGCCCTGGATGATGACCAGAACAACCTCGATGAGGTGCAGACCGAAATCATCGCCATGGATTTAAGGGGATCTATCGGAGGCATCGAGGTCAAACTGCGGACCAATCCGGACCAAAAATCTTTAGGACAGATCGAGGAGCTGGTTAATAATACACAGGGAGTTCTCGATCTGCATCCGTTCGCCCCCGGGGAGGCCGAAAGTTTCTTCGACGTGTTCTTCGAAATCGAGGTCGGCGACGGGCTCTTCCTGAGGAATCAGGAACCCTTGTTTGTACAGGCTACCATCGGGGAAAAACCACCCTTCGACCGGTATATCCACCTCATCCCACCCGGCGGCCCTATCCAGTTGTTCGATCGGAACGGCCAGCCTTCCGGGATCTTCCTAACGCGCGCCGAGCACTATACCGGTATCGTCGAAATTGATGAGTTCACATCAACTACAGCTATCGTACAACTCCAGGGCGGCCCCATCGGCGATGAGCCCAGGGAGGTGGTCTTGCGCGGCCCGGCCACCGTGGCCGTCTGTTTCCCAGGCCCAGTCGAAGGCGACGCGGTTGATCGAGACGACAACGGGCGCGACCAGGTCGAAACCGAACTGGTCTCTATGGATCTGAGTGGGAATCTCGCCGGTTTGCCTATCCGGCTCAGGCAGAGCCCGGCCCATCCTTCGAAGGGTGAAATCGAAGAAAACAACAACAACACCGACGGCACTCTCGACCTCGATCCGTTCGCACCGGGCGACGCCGATAGCTTCTTCGATGTGTTTTTCGAAATAGAGATTGGCGACGACCTGGTACTGCACAATGCAGAACCCCTCTTCATCCAGGCGACTATCCGTCATAAACCGCCCTTCGACCGGTATTTTCACCTGATACCGCCGGGCGGTCCCATCGAACTGCTCGATGCGAATAATAACCCCACGGGCGTTTTCATCGTTCAGGCCGAACACAATACCGGATTCGTCGAGATCGACCGGCTTCCGACGACGACGGCCCTGGTGCAACTCGCCGGCGGACCCTTCGGGGATATCCCCCAGCCGTTCATTCTTTCCGGACCTGCCCTGATCCATGTCTTTTTTGAAGGAGCCGAAGGCGAAGCGCAAGACGACGACGGGAATGGCCTCGAAGAAGTCCAGACCGAGTTGGTCTCGATGAACCTTACCGACGGCAACATTATCCTGCAGGAAAATCCTGACGAACCTTCGCTGGGGGCTATCGAAGAGAAAGCCAATAACACCAATGGCATACTCGACCTCGATCCGTTCGCACCCGGCGACGCTAATAGTTTCTTCGACGTCTTCTTCGAGATTGATGCAGGTGGAGGGCTGCTCTTACGAAACAAGGTCGCCTTGCGCATCGAAGCGATGATTAGTGAAAAGCCGCCTCATGACCGCTACATTCACCTGATTCCGCCGGGCGGCGCTATCGAACTCTTCGACCGTAACGGCAACCCGACCGGCATCTTCATCGTCCGCGCCGAGCACAACACCGGGTTCGTCGAGCAGGATCAATTCCCGGCCTCGCTGGCCGAAGTCGAACTCATCCATCCGGATCGCACGACGGAACCGCTACGGCTGTTGGGGCCGACGCTCGTCCTCGTATTCTTCGAGGACAATAACGAGGGCGACGCCGACGACGATGACAACAACGGCCTGGACGAAGTCGAGACCGAGATGGTGAGTTTAAGTCTAAAGGGCACCAGTTCGCTGGGACCAATTGAAGTGCGCTTGCGACGAGATGAACCCTCAACAGGCTTTATCGAAGAAGAAGAGAACAACACCAAAGATCGGCTGGATATCGATCCGTTTCATGACGGCGACGCCACCAGTTGCTTCGACGTCTTCTTCGAGATCATCGTAGGCGGCGTGGTGATGCACACCGAGCGTCCGAAGCGAATGTGCACGACGATTACGGAAAAGCCGCCGGGGCCGGGTGACGTGTATTTCAATCCCGATGAAATCCCGCTGCTGGATGAGAATGGGAATCCGACAGGTTTTTCCATCGGAATCACCAGGCACACGCCGAATCGCGACGGGAAACCGCCGTCCGCACCACAGATCATCATGCCGGAAAACGGAGCCCAGATCGTCGTCGGCGGTAGCACGCGCGATAATGCATTGCCCCCGAGCACACTGTTCGAGGCGACATGGACCGAATCGACTGATCCCGACGGCGACGAAGTCAACTACACCTGGGAACTGTCTACATCGAATGCGTTTGCGCCCTCGTCTGTCGTTTTGAGCGGTAACGTCGGGACGGCAACGCGCTTCGAGACGGATTTCGGTACGCTGGCAGGGGTCCTGGAAGGCCAGGGCATCAACTTGAACGAGCCGCTCACGCTCTTCCACCGCGCCGTGGCGTTTGATGGGATCGACGGAAGCACGCCGGGTCCACCCTCCCAGGTGACACTGATTCGCGGCACGTTGGTCGCAACCGATGATGAGACGGCGATACCGGACCGGGTTACCCTGGCCCAGAACTTCCCCAACCCGTTCAAACCGACCACCCGCATTCAGTTCGCGCTGCCTGAATCGGACGCGGTGCGCCTGGTCGTGTATGACTTACTCGGGCGGGAGGTGGCCGTACTGGTCGATGCGCGCATGTTCGCCGGACGACACGAGGTGGTGTTCAATGCGGGCGATTTGCCCAGCGG
>JBHHWM010000214.1:0-8654 GCA_046756545.1 Rhodothermales bacterium
TCGATGTCGTGGACCTCGTCGCGCGCATCGGTGGGGAGTTGCAGCGTGCCGTGTGCAGTCACCTGGCTGCCGGGCGAATCCAGCCGGAGGGTGTCGAGCGTAACCCGCCCGTCGGCCAGCAACGCCTGTGTCTGCACGGCAAAGGCGTCGGGGCTTCCGGGAAGTATCAGGTTGGCGCGTAGCGCGTCGAGGCGTAGCGCTGGGGAGGGGCCGAGCACCAGGTTAGTGAGCCGGGTGGTCACTTGCTGGAAGCGCACCGTCGAGTCCCGATCCGGCGCATAGAACCGGGCGGAGAAACCGCCGCGATCAAGACGAAACCTGTCCATCCGGACAGTGAAGGTACCCGCAGTAGTGTCCGGCGGTGCTTCCGGGCCGAGTGCGTTGAGCACATCCCAGGTCGAATCGGCGTGTTGCTGCATGACCACCGTCAGCCCGGCCGCGTAGAGATCGCGGATGTGGAGGGTCTTGCGCAGCAGGGCCGGCAGGCGGTAGCGCAGGCGGAGCGTGTCGAGGCGTGCCATATGCACCGTGTCGTCGCGGGTGATGTGGATGTCGTAGAGTTCAAGGCGGGTGATCCAGTTGCCGTCGATGCGTGCGACGTCGATGGTGACTCCCTCGAAGGGGTTGGCAAGGGCAATGATGGTACGGCCTACGGTCCGGGCTCCCCAGTTCGTCTGCACCACGAGCAGCACCACGAGCAGCAGCAGGATCGGCGTGCCCACGATGCCGCCCAGCACGCGACGTCTCTTCTGTTTGCGCGGCGATTGTGCGGATGTGTTCTTCCCCGTCGTCCGAGCTGTGCGCCCGTCCGACCGCGCCGCGTCCTTCGCGGAGACGCGGGAGTCCGGGGCGGAGGGCTTCGAAGGCGTATGATCCTGAGCGGCCATCACGTGCGATGCGGACGAATACGGGTTGTTATTTTTTGAATCAGAAAGCCTGTCCCAGGCTCAGATGCAGATTAAAACGTCTCAGGGGTTGTCTCCTGGATGCAGCGAGGTAGTTTTCTTCAAAAAGAAACGCGTTACGCGGCGTTTGCAGATCCAGGTCGTCGGGGTTGAGTTTGTAGGCGAGATCGACCCGGATGTAGCCGATGGGCGTTTCGTAGCGGATACCGGCCCCGAGGCCGAATTTGAACCCGTCCAGGCGCAGCGTGCCGTCGTCGCGAAAACCGCACTGGGTGTTTTCTGACGGCATCGCCGTGCCGGGGCAGTTGTCCTCGGGGACGGCAGAGACTTGCCCGAAGTCGAGAAACACCGCGAGACGCCAGGCGGGACTCAGCCACGGGAAACGCAGGCGCGCTTCGACGTTGCCGGTGAGCATGGCCAGCCCGCCTACCGGTTCGAAGCGCTCGTCCTGTGTTTTGGGCAAGCCGTCGTCGCCGAGATCCGGGGTTCCATCTTTTACAACGGCTTGCGTTCGGTTTTCTTTGGGACCGAGCAACCTGAAGTCCCAGCCGCGCACGTCGTTGGGGCCGCCGGTGTAGAACCGGATGGGGTCGAATCGATCTTCGAAGGGAGCAACAAACTGGCGGCGACTTTGGCCCAGGGGCCAGAGACGGCCCATGGAGAGCCGCGTACCCAGGCGTATGACGCGGGTGACCGGAATGTAGGCGACGACCTCTGCCCCGGCCTTGACATATTCGACGTCCTCGAACAATCCGCCTGCATATTCTGCGAAGGGACGGATCAGGAAGCCGCGCCGGGGATTCAGAAAGTTGTTCACCCTGCCGAATGTGGCGTTGAGGGTGAGGATGCTGAGACTGTAGGTATCGCGCGCCTGATCCGTCCCGGCGCGCTCGTCGGTAAACGTGCCGGCCCGGCTGAGCCGGTATTGCAAGCTGAGGGTGCGGAAGGGGAGGATCTCGTAAAACAGCGTGGTGTTGACGCCGATTTCTTGCCGGTTGATGCCCAGCGTGCGGTCGCTTTCCAGAAGCAACGGGTCGCGTTCGAACTGGATGAACGGCTCGATGATGCCGGAGAGGTGGTTAGAAAACAGGTACGGTTGACGCAGCGCAACCGACCCGCGAAACAGCCGCCGGGTCGGGATGCCGACCGGAGGATTGGACAGGTAGCCCGTGTTGGCCACGGCGCTTGCGGTCAGGCTGCGCGCACCGCCCAGAAAGTTGCGGTGGGACCATTGACCGACGAGGGTTACGCCGTCGTCCTCGGAATAGCCGGTCTGGGCCGTGATGAAGTGGAGCTTGGCCTCGCGCACCGTGAGGCGCACCTCCACGGTACTATCGCGGGGTTGAGGCGGCACGTCGACCAGGGCCACGCGGAAGAGGTTGAGCCCGAATAATTCACGCTGGCCCTGAATGAGCTTGCTGTTCGAGAACACCTCGCCTTGTTTGAAAGGCAACTCGCGGCGCACCACGTCTTCGGTCACCCGGGTATGCCCCTCCACCTCGATACGGTCGAAGTAGCCCAGGGGGCCGGGATCGACATTAAAGCGAATGTCGGCGGTGTGATACGTCGAGTCGATGGCGACGTCGGTGTCGAGCCGGGCGAAGGCATAGCCCCGATCCTTGAGCCAGCTCAAGACCTGATCCTGAATGCGAACGAGGTCGAACCGGGTGAAGCGGTCGCCGGTCTTAAAGCTGGTTCGGTCGCGGAAGTCGATCCAGCGGTCGCGCATCTCGCCGGTGAAGAGGCTGGTTGCAAAGCCGCCTTGCGGGCTAAAGAACCCGACATCCTGGATGATCAGGGGCTCTCCTTCGTCGATCTCGAAGATGACGCGGATGGTGTTCTGGGTGGTGTCGAGCCGGGAGGTGCCGTAGTCGATGCGGGGAAAAAGAAACCCGTTCTGCTGGTAGAAGCGGCGTAGACGCACAACGTCCTTCTGCAACTCGATCCGATCCAGCGGGTAGCGCTTCGACGACAAGACGTTCACTTTGTCCCAGAAGCCGGGGGCCTTCGTCGCGATCTGCGGTCGCAACACGTCGTCCTCGAAGGTCCGGGTATCGGTAAATTCGAAGGTGATGCGGCGAACCGTTGTAGCTTCGTTGGTCAGAAACAGGGGGACCTGCGCCGCGGTGCGCGATCCCGGTCCCATCACCATCAGGAGAACGGCCAGCGCCGCGCCGCGCCGAGAGGCGACGAACGTCTTCAACATAAAGGATAGCATACGGTCCCCGTCTAGTTGACGGATAGATCCTCCTGCTTCTTCTCGTGTGATGAAGGGTCTGGTGGTCGGTCGGCGGGTTGGCCGTTAGGTAAGGAGGGATCGATGGTTGTGGCGTGGCGGGCGGCTTCGGCTTCAGCAGGCACCGTCCCCACAGGTTCAGGCTCGAAGGGTGCGTTCGCGTCTTCCTCGGTGGCTTCAGCCAGCGCGGCCATGCGGCGCGAGCGATGGCGTTTCTCGTGCAGCAGGGTCAGGATGGCTCCCAGGCACAACACGATGCCGGAATAATAAATCCAGAACACGAACGCAATAATCAGCCCGAACGTACTTCCCAGCACGTTCCCGGCTCCTTCGCCGCTATACCGGTCAAAGCGACCTACGTGCGTGGCATACACCGTAAAGCCGGCTTTGGCTCCCTCCCACAGGGTCGCCGCGATAAACGCGCCGAAGAGGGCACTCTGTTTGGGAGGATGCGGCTTGGGAACGAAGTAGAAGAGTTGGAAGAACATCGCCGTGGTGATCAGGAACGGGATGAGCACGCCCAGCATGTTGACCGTCCAGCCCCAGCCGTCTCGGAAGGCGTCCAGGCCGGCCGCCGCGATAAAATCATAGCCGGCCGCCCTCATGCGTTGCACGAAAAAGGACAGGCCCAGCGAGAGTAAGAAGAACAACCCGACCTGCCCCACCATGCGCAAGTCGAACAGGTATCCTCTGAGGATGGATCGGTTTTCGTGCCATTCTTCCTGAAACACGTTCCCGACGGTCACGCGCAACGTCGTAAACAGGGTCATCGCCGAAAAAAGCAACGCCAGCACCCCCACGATGGTGAAGAAGTCGCCGGCGTTCGACAGTTGGTTCAGTGCGTTGATGATCTCTTCGCTCTGCTCGGTCGGCAGGAAATTACGGACCATGTTGGCAACACTTTCGAACGGTTTTTCTCGCTGCAACACCTGGCCCAGCACCCCCGTGGCCAGGATGATGACCGGTACAATGGTGATGAGCACTTTGAAGGCAATAGCCTGTGCCCAGAGGAAGATATTTTTCTTGGTGAGTTGGCGGTACAGGCCGTGCGTATAGGAGTGGGACGAATCCTTCAAACGCGTCCAGTATGTCGAGAACTCAGCCATGCAGCGTCCGGCAGGCCCGGCGGTCGTGGAATGGGCATCGTGGTTGGTTCATTTCCCGAAAGGTCTATGAATACCCGGCAGCAGGCTATATGGGTTCCGAACGAGGAAAGAGAAGACAGACAGCAGAAGACGGAACGTGCACGTTTTCTGTGTTTGGGTTCATAAAAAATGCTCACTCCGGAGAATGAGCATTTGGTTGTTGGGTACCGCGTCTTCGTCTCAACACCTCGGCCTTAGGCGCTGGCCTTACGTTCTTCGTAGATGGGTTCCTCGCCGTGCAGGACCGATGCCTTGGTGATCCGGCATTTGCCGATATCGGGATGTTCGTGAATGTTGAACATGATGTCGAGCATGGTGTTTTCCATGACCGAGCGTAGCCCCCGCGCGCCGGTGCCCAGTTCAGTGGCCCGGTCGACAATGGTGTCCAGCGCTTCCTCTTCGAAGGACAGGTCGATCCCATCCATGGCGAAGAGTTTTTGATATTGCTTGACCAGGGCGTTTTTGGGTTCGGTCAGGATGCGCTTCATCGCGGTGCCCGAGAGCGGATCGAGGGCCGTAATGACCGGCATCCGGCCGATGAGTTCAGGGATCAGACCGAAGCGCAGCAGGTCGTCGGGCTCGACGTATTGGAACATGCGCGGGTCGTTCTTGTCGATCCGCTGTGACTGGTCGGCGGTAAAGCCGATGGTATTGGTCGACCGCCGGTGCGCGATGATGTCGGAAAGCCCTTCGAACGCGCCGCCGCAGATGAACAGGATGTTGCGCGTGTCGATGTTGATGAGACTCTGCTCGGGGTGTTTGCGCCCGCCTTTAGGGGGAACGCCGGCGATGGTGCCTTCCAGAATCTTGAGCAGGGCCTGCTGTACGCCCTCCCCCGACACGTCCCGCGTGATGGAGGCATTGTCGGATTTGCGCGCAATCTTGTCGATCTCGTCGATATAAATAATGCCGTGCTCGGCCCGTTCTACGTTGAAATCGGAAGCGTGAAGCAGGTGCGAGAGGATGCTTTCGACATCTTCGCCCACGTATCCCGCTTCGGTCAGCGCGGTGGCGTCCGAGATGGAGAAGGGCACGTCCAGGATGCGGGCCAGCGTCCGGGCCAGCAGCGTTTTGCCGGTGCCGGTCGGCCCCAGGAGCAAGATGTTGGACTTTTCGAGTTCGACGCCGTCGTAGTCGTGGAAGTAGTCCTCGGCCTCGATGCGCTTATAATGATTGTAGACGGCCACCGACAGGGCCTTCTTGGCTCGTTTCTGCCCGATGACGTACTCGTCGAGGGCTTGTTTTATCTCATGGGGCGTCAGCCGCCGCCGGTGCGCGGTGGGGCGGCGCGGAGAGGAAGAGCTGGTCTGGTGATAGGCCGCCAGGTCGTTGCGGACAATGCCGGAAGCATCGTGAATACACCGGTCGCAGATGTACACGTCCGGCCCCGCCACCATGGAGGTCACCTCGTGGGCTGTCCGTCCGCAAAAAGAGCAACGAATGACGTCGTCGCCATGTTGTTCGCTCATAAACTTGGCAGCGTCTGTAGGGCAAGGAAGTAAAACGTCTCAACGGCACAGGCTCCGGCGCACGAATATGCTAGGTATATCGGGCGTTTCGTGCAACTATTAACCAGCAGCCGGTACATTCCCTAATATACCATAAAAACAAAACGGAAGCCGACCGGTCGAACCTTGAATTTTGGATCAGTGCGCGAGGATGGTATTGACGAGCCGTGAACCCCATACGCTTCCCATCGTCTTTCTGGAACGCCTGCGTGAGGTCGTTCCCGGAGATCGCTACGATGAGGTCGTGCGGACCTTTGCCGAGCCGACGGCGACGGGCTTTCGCATCAACACGCTACGGGCTGAGCCGGGGACCGTCGTGCGTGAGCTGGAGGCTCAGGGAATACACCTCCATTCGGTCGATTGGAAAGCCGATGCGTTCTGGGTAGTGCCGGAAGAGCGGGCCGCATTGCTGGCGTCGGCGGCGTATGCGGAGCAGCGCCTCTACGTGCAAAACCTCGCCAGCATGATTCCTCCGCTTGTGCTGGATGCCCGCCCCGGCGAGCGCGTACTCGACCTGGCCGCCGCGCCCGGAAGCAAGACGCTCCAACTGGCCTGTCAGATGCAGGACAAGGGCGAGATTGCGGCGGTTGAAATCGTGAAGGGTCGGTTTTTCAAACTGCGGGACAACCTCGCGGCGCAGGGGGCCACCAACGTCCGAACCTATCTGCAAGACGGCACCAAGGCATGGCGCTACCGCCCCGAGCACTTCGACCGCGTGTTGCTTGATGCGCCGTGCTCTACGGAAGGCCGTTTTCGTGTGGGCGAGCCGGATACTTATGCTTACTGGAGCCTGCGCAAGATCAAAGAGATGGCCCGCAAACAGCGCCGGTTGCTCTTCTCGGCGGTGCACTGCCTGCGGCCCGGCGGGGTGCTGGTCTATTCCACCTGTTCCTTTGCGCCCGAAGAAAACGAAGCCGTTCTCGACAAGACCCTTCGCACGTTCGGCGATGCACTCCGCCTCGAACCCCTCGGTCTGGAACTGGACACTATGCAGCCGCCGCTGGCGTCCTGGCAGGACCGGGCGTTTCGGCACGACCTCTCTGCCGCGCGCCGCCTCCTGCCGACGGCTACCATGGAGGGGTTCTTTGTCTGCAAGATCAGAAAAGTGGCGCAGACGGTGGATCGTAGGTAAAAGATGGGCAGGAAGGGCATCAGGGACCGTCCGCTGCGTCATGCACGATGTCCGGGCCGTATTTTGCGATGAGCCAGCGTTCGCGGTAGAGATAAAAGGCGGCGTCGCAGACTTTGCTGGTGTAGTACGCATTGAAGCCGCCGCCGATAAACGCGCCCGTCATGGGCAAGACCTGGGTGAGCTTTACCTTGGTAAGCCGTGCGCCGAGGGCTTTGGCTACGCCCCGTATCGCACCGGAGACGGCCACCTGCTCCACCGTCTGCACCGTCTGGTGCCGGGCGATGGAATGCGAAACGCTGCTGACGGGCACAAGGGCTTCCTCGCGCGTCTCGTCGGAAGGTTGGGAGACGACGTTGAGGATCTGGAGCGCGTAGAGGCGTTCGGAAGGCTGCGAGACGTCGTAGCCGCAGTAGGTCGCGTATTCGCCGACGGCCCGCAGGTTCAGCGCGACGAGGCCCAGCACGTCGGGCAACACGCCGGCCACGCCGGCGTAGCCTGCTGCCGCCCCCTGCGCTGCCGTTAGCGCACGGTACTTGGTGTTGAGTCCGTTGACGCTCCTGTCAATGTCTTCGAGGGCGAGCTTGCGAAAGTCCTCCGGACCGGCCACGTTCAGTCCGGCTTTTTGGTATTCCTTGTAGATGGCCTCGCGCCAGACCGAGTCGTGCATGATCTCGTTGGTCAGTTGCAGCAGGCCGCTCACCACGTTGTCAATCGTCCAATCTACGCCGGGCACCTTGCGGATCAGGTCGGTGACGTCATGGAGCGTGTTGTTGACGCGTTCCACCATTTTGCGGAAGCGTCCCGTTGTGGGCTGTTTCCACTGCTGGATCTCGCGAAGTGCCTGTCGCTCGTACTCGGAAGGCGTTGGAGGAACAGGTACGGGAAGCGTCTCCATATGGATGAAGGGTGTTTACTACACAAGGACAGTCCTTATACGGCGTAACGGCAGATAGTTTTGACGGTGTAACGATCCACGCTCTGGGCGTCAGTTAAAAATCGGCCAGAAAATACCGAAGCGGAGGCGGCGTTCAGGTAACGGATAGACCGGAACGATCAGGTTCCCGACGAGCAGTTTGGTGCCGCTGAGCACGTTTTCATAGGCGAGAAACAGCGTGGCCGTGCGAATCCCGGCTGTAACCACCACGTCGAGCGTGCCCGAAGCAGGGAAGAGGCGAGCATCGACTTCGGGGAGGGCGAGCAGGCCGGTGGGCGCATGCAGCATACGGCTGCGCATTTCGGTCCAGAAGCGCCCTCGCAAGGCTACGTCGAGGTCGAAGTCGCCCTGGAAGAGCAGGTAGCGGGCTCCGAGTTGTCCCTGTACGAAGAACGATGGGAGGCCGGCTCTCATCCGGCGGTGCTCGGGCGAGGCGTCGGTGTTGAGGAAGCGGATCAGCGTGGGTTGTGCCGTGAAGTAGAGACCGCGTTCGGCATGCCGCCGCCAGCCCAGGTCGCCACCCACCCCGGCGCGCCGAAACGCTTCGTCGGCGATCAGCACGGCGAGCGAATCGTCCGTGGCCGTCGCGTACAGGTCGAGAGGTTGCGTGACCCGGTGGGCGAAGCCGAAGAGCGTCATATCGAAGGAGCCGGTGTGGGCCGTCAGGCCGAGGCGTACTTGCGAGACCCGTCCGTCGGGCACGGCCTCGACGGGCCGGACGAAATCGCCGAAGCCGCGCTCTTCGATCCACGAGACCGGCTGCCCCGCGTGCCAGGCGTCGGCGAACAGGCGAA
>JBHHWM010000215.1:0-8593 GCA_046756545.1 Rhodothermales bacterium
TAATAAGCGCAAACAGACACGCGAAAACAAGAGCATCCGTCACCAACCGCCCGAGGCCCCGCCCCCACCGAACGAGCCGCCCCCGCTGCTGAAGCTACTCCCGGAAGACCAACTACTGCCCGACGACCAGCTACTCCCCGACGACCACCCTCCTCCGCTGCCGCCTGAGCCACTCCCCACAGTCCGTATAGCCATCTTCTTCTGAATGGCCTTCACTTTGGGATGAAACCCCAGGCCGATATAAAGCGCCGCGTACATTGCCAGAATAACCCCGGCACCGTACAATGAACCTGTCGAGAGAAAGCCCCCGGCGAAGTAAAACGGGAAAAGGAAAAGAAAGAGAAACCACCGCATACATCCCGAAATAAACACACCGATGGCGGCGAAAAGGGTGGGCACAAACAAAAAGATCAACCCGGCCCAGAACGGCGGCATCTCGTCGCTCGATTGTTCAGGAGGAGTGTACGAACCTTCAATCACCCCGAGGATGCGCTTCACACCGACAAGCACCCCCATGTCATAATCCCCCCCTCGAAAGTGCGGCGCGATCTCATTGCGAATAATCCGTCCGGCCAGCACGTCGGTCAGGGTCCCTTCGAGGCCGTAGCCCACTTCGACCCGCATCTCCCGATCATCGACGGCTATCAGCAGCAGCACGCCGTTGTCGTATTCAGCCGTACCAAGCCCCCACGTCTCAGCCACACGAAGCGAGTACGTTTCGATGACCTCTCCTCCGAGCGAGCGGATCGTCAGTACGGCTACCTGGTTGCTCGTCGCTTCCTCGTGCGCGGCCAGCATCTCGGTGATCGCCACCTCGGTGCTCGGCGACAGGATCCCCGCCTGATCGACGACCCGACCTGTGAGCGGCGGAACCGAGGGCTGAGCGAAGGAGGGAACCGCATACAGGAGCATCCCAACCCAAAGAACCCAGTGAATGGTTTTGAGACGATTCATAGTGTTTGCCGTCTTGACGTTCGACTGCGCTACCAACTGCCCGATGCGCCCCCTCCTCCGAAGGACCCGCCTCCTCCACTGAAGCTACTGCCGCCCGATGAGCTTGAATAGCTACTACTCGAACTACTGCTGGAATAACTACGGCTCGAATAGCTGCTGCTGGAACGGCTGGAATACGTCCGGCTGGAGGATCGACGCCGGCTGCTACCGGAGCTACTCGAAGATCCGCTCCGATACGTGCGCAGGTTGCTCCCTGAAAACGTGCGCTTCCATGCCGGATCGGCTATCATGCCGGAGGTAATAAACAGAATCAGGAACACAGCGATGATCATCCAGAGGACGGGAAACCAGGGAAAGTAGAGGTACACGCCGACCATCAGAGCGAGCGCGACAAAAGCTGCCACGCGCACTCCTTTCGCCGTCTTTTTATCGTCCTTCGTCTCCGAATCCGCTTCCCGTTTGCCGAGGAAAAAATACCGCTCCCATTCTTTGCGGAACACAGGTGTTTTATCGATCCGCTGCGCCAGACTCCAGAAAAACACGGCGAATACTCCTGCCGCCAGTACACCAGGCACCCAGGGGTTGTATGCAAGATAACCAAAAGCGATACTTCCGCTTAGCGCCCGCCCTCCTACAAAAAAGCACGGCAACAGCAGAAGGAAAAAGATGCTTCGTGCAGCCGGTTCCTTCAATAGAAGCACCGCCGCGGCAAGGCAAGCCAGAAACAACAACGGAAGATAAAACCCCAGAGCCATCAGGCTCCATTCATCGAAGAGGAGATAATCCGGCGCTTCATACGCCGGAACGGTGGCGTCATCGTCGACTACGACATCGTCTACCACCAGATCCTCATCCACGGCATCGGCTTCCGCTTCAAGCCGGTGAATGATGGCCAACACACCCGCCTCGATGCCCCCTTCGAAATCTCCTTCTCGGAAGTACGGGACGATCTCTTCCCGGATAATGCGACCGGCGACAAGATCGGGCAACGCCCCTTCGAGCCCGTACCCCACTTCGATGCGTACCTTGCGATCCTCATGCGCAACGACGAGGAGCACTCCGTTGTCTTTTTCGGCCCGGCCCAAACCGGTCGTTTCGGCTACCCGGAGCGCGAAGGACTCGATCGCCTCTCCCTGGAGCGACGTGACGGTTAGCACGGCTACCTGGTTGCTCGTCGAATCCTCGTGGGCGGCCAGCAGCGCCGTCAGGGTGTGCTCGGTCTGCACAGAGAGCAGGTCCGCCTCGTCGGTGACGCGGCTGGTGAGCCCTGCTTCTTGCGCCGAAACGCGTATTGCAAAACCGACCAGCAAGGCTCCGATCAACAGGATCCGACCGAGTGCACGCCCAAACGCCTCAGGGATAGCAGACGAATTATTCGTCCCCGCGAATACGAATATCATCGGGTAGCTCATTCTCGTCGTCAGGACGGATTTCCACGCCGCCGCGCTCCAGCAACTCGCCACACATGCCGATGGCATCGACCAGCCCATCCGCTATGTTGCCATCCTTAATGCCTTTTCGAATACGCCGAACTACATCGGTCCACTCGTCGGGCGTCACCTTCCGATTGATACCCGTGTCGCCCAGCACTTCGATGCGGTGTTCGAGCAACGAGATGAAAAGCAGGATGCCCGTCCGCTCGCGGGTGCTGAACACTTCTTCTTCTACAAAGGCCATCACGGCTCGTCGATGGACCGCCTGATCGAGCAGGGCTCCGCCCGACAGCACACGCTTGAGAGGCGACACATAGGCCGTGAGAAGCGCTCCGAGGATTCCGGCGCTAAGCACCAGGACGGCAAGGCTCCAGTTCGTATACAACCACGACAAGCCCCAGCCCTGGTAAAACTGAACGACGAGCATGGCTACCAACCACACGAGGATGGCGCTCGTACAAGCCCCGCGCCATACGGCCACGTCGTACCCGTCACTTTGCGAGACGATGTACGGAACAATCTCACCCGACGTACGCTGCTCGGCCCCCGCAACGGCCTCACGGATGCGCGCCAGGTCGGCTTCAGAGAAGAGATCTTTCATAACATAGATGAGATAGGAGGTTGACGTGCTCCAATATACAACACGCCGCCATCAGCCTCCCTGGCAAGCTCCGCAGCGAATCCTCAAAATGAAAAAACCTCCGACGCCAAGCACCGGAGGTCTGATCAGAAGCATGTACGGTACACGAGCGCAGCGGTTGAAGCGTCTACGCAAAAGAAGGCGTACTACACGAAACACCCTGCATATACCTCAGTTCAGCCGCTACGCCCGTGTGCGCCCGCACCCCTATCTACGATCTAGTATCTGTAGAAATGGAGCGAACTATCCCCGTTCCTGGACTTCAGCGTGAGCGCATCCCCACTAATTCTGTAGGATCGCGTGCCACTTAGCACGTCGAAATACTGATCTTCTAGAGAACCACGCCGGCAATCCAAATCCGTGCTATAGATCTCGTGAATGGACAGGGTGCCCAGAACCGTGGTGTCAAAGGTTCCGTCGTAGTCATTGCAGTCGGCCCTGCCGTGAAACTGGCCGTCTGTGGCAAACGAGAGCGTAAAGGGTTCTGCATCCGTCACAGCATAGGAGCGTCCGTAGTAGATGATCACATCGAGACGCCAACGGTGACGGTAGAGGTCGTCATCATCTTCTTCAACGATGAGAATACAGCCCGGCAGGCAGAGTAGCAGCAACAGCGTGGTCAGCAACCCTTTTCGCAAGAACGGTATCGGTCGCATCGTGGTGTGTAGGTGGTTGGTAAGACATTTCCCTGATCTTACCGGGAAGCCGCTTGCTATGCTAAAAGAGTAACACCACAGTGACTAATTCACGGAAGAACGGACATACACACCGCCCTCACAGACTCTTCTTCCGGGGTTGATGGAGCCGGCGCGTCAAAATCACGTGGAGGAGGAGGCTCAATACGGAGAGGACGACCGCTACCAACACCAACCGCAAGGCTGCGGCCTCTCCTCCCACCTGGTTGATACTCGTGAAAATGGCGAGCGGTATCGTGCGCGTGCGGCCCGGAATGTTGCCGGCCAGCACGATGGTGGCCCCAAACTCACCGACAGCTCTGGCAAAAGCTAGAACAACCCCTGCGGCTACCCCTCGTGCCGCCAGCGGCATCGTGACGTAGCGGAAGACGGCCCAACGCCCCCCGCCATAGACATGAGCGGCCTCTTCCCACTCCGGGTCGATCTGCTCGAAGGCTACCCGCATCGTCTGCACCATCAACGGGAACGAGACCACGGCAGCCGCCAGGGCTGCCCCCGCTCCGCCGAACGCAATCTGGATGCCCAGCGTGCCCTCTACCCATCGCCCGACCGGTCCTTCCGGGCCGAGCACGATGAGCAACAGCAATCCGGTCACCACCGGAGGCAGCACCAGCGGCAGTTGGATGAGGTTTTCGAAGAAAAAGGGAAGCGGTACTCGCCGACGTGCCAGCGCATACGCCAACGCCATACCAAAAGGGAGACTCCCCCCAACAGCCAGACCGGCCACCTGGAGAGACAGCCGGATCACGTCCCATTCAGCCGAGGTCAGCATTAGCGCTCCGTGGGGTCATCATCGAGGCGAGGAAGAAAACCGTAACCTTCCCAGAAGGAAACACGAGCGGTGTCGATGGCAAAGGCCAGCAGCCGATCAGCGCCTTCCGGGGACGTCGCATTTTTCAGGCGTGCTACCGCATAGCGAATCTCCGGCTGGCACGTCGCAGGCCAGGGCAGCAACACTTGCACCTTCGAATCGGCCTGCACATCGGAGGCATACACGATGGCTACATCCGCCGCCCCGTTGCGCACGGCCAGAAGCGCGGCCCGCACATCGAGCATCGGCACGACGCGGGACATAACGCGTTCCCAGAGGCCGGCACATTCGAGACCTTGCCTGGCATAGATACCCGCCGGAACGTGTTCCGGATCGGCAAGGGCGATGCGCGGCTGATCGGCCAGCATCTCCACAGAAGGAAGCACCTTTTCCCCCGGTCGCCCTACGACGACGAGTTGATTGCCTAAGGGTTGCCGGACCCTCCCGCTAATGTGCCCTTCTTCTTCCAAGTGCTGCATCCATGCAAGATTGGCCGAGAAGAACACGTCGGCGGGAGCCCCCTGCTCAATCTGACGGGCCAGCAGAGACGTGGCTGCCAGATTGAGCACCACACGATGTTGAGGATAGGCCGTCTCGAACGAATCGGCCAGGGCCTCCAGGGCATCGGTCAGCGACGCCGCACCGAACACCAGAATTTCCTTCTGGCCCGAGACGCCATGCCGCACTGGATCCTTGCATCCCACAAAGAAAAAAAGGAAGAACCCCAGAACAATCGCGACACAGGTCCTCAGGGCCAGACCAGGGTGAAGGGCTCTTTCATGGCATCCGGACACATACCGAACCCGAATAATCTCTTGGTGAGTGGTCACGCTGTATGGCTTCTTTCGATGCGTCGCTTACCTCGCATCACATAGTTGCGCCTGCCTGGAGGGTTCGGATGGCTTCTTCGGCTTGCTGGTAGTATTCAGAATCGGGTCCCACCATGGCTTTCACCTTTTCAAACTGCTCGACGGCCTGGTCCGTCCGGCTGATCCACCACAGCATGACGCCATAGTTGAACCGAGCCTTAATATGGGTGGAGTCGGCATCCAGGACGCGTTTTATTTCGGTGACGCCCTGCATCGGCGCGTTGGTAGCCAGATACGCGGTGGCCATATCCGTGCGCACGTCCAGATCGTTCGGGTGAACCTCCAGGTAGCGCTGGTACGCCATGATGGCTTGTTGAGCCACCTGGGGTTTGCGCTGATCCTGATCCGACAAGGTTTCCATCCAGTCGTAGAACAGGTTACCGGTCCGTTTCCAATCTTCTGTCTTGTTATACAGCCCGGCAATGTTCCTTTGCTCGAACGAGGCCCAATCGAGGCGTCCCTCCGTGTAGAGGAGCCGAACCAGTTCTCGCTGCTTCTCAATCCGCGCCGATTCATCAAGCCGGGCAATTTCGTCTCCCAGTGCCTGCACGCGGTCGGCCAACTCGGGAGTTAAGGGCGGCAAGCTCTCCGGGGTGATGATCGAGGTCGCCTGGGCCCCGTCGTCCGTTGAATTCGCCGGGCGGTCTTTGCTGAGAGCCGTCACCATGAACAGCGCGATTACGAGCATGAAACCTGCGCCTACGATGATGCCAATCTGTCGTGAGACGGCTTTCGGTTCGGTCGGCGCAGCGGACGGTTTCACCGAAGCGACCACGCCGGGACTTGCTACCGAAGATGCTACGGCGGGTGCACGAGAAGCGAGCTTCGCAGGCGCAACGTCCGGCCCAGCGGCACTCACGTCCTGTAACTGAGCCCCGCACATTGAGCAATAGCGGGCACCCGGAGGATTCTTCCATCCACACTGGTTGCAATACACGCCACCAGGTACGGGGGGACGATCTGCCGACACAGGCTGCGGAGAAGATTCGACCGATGTGGCATCATCTTCTCTGGGAGAATCTTCTGAAACAAGACGCTCTTCCGGCACTTCCTCCGAGAGCGGGTCGGCAAAGGCCATATCTTCGGATATTCCTACAGAAGAACCACACAAATTACACCGTTCGGCATCTGCGGGAAGCCGAGCCCCGCACTCAAGGCACGTACTGAATGAAGTATCTGACATCTCTCTTTTTTACTCGTGTAGATAACCCCGCACCGGGCCCGGCACGGGAAAAGCAACGGTCGCTAAACGTACATCCCTCACTCCGAGACCCCTTGTTCTCGATGCAAAGCCTTCACCGCATCATCCACCGTATCGCGGAAATCCCTTGAGGGCTTGAATACCGGCACGTAACGTGCCTCTATCCTGACCTCCTCCTTGGTTTGCGGGTTACGCGCAATGCGAGCGGCCCGGAGTTGAGCACGGAAAGAACCGAAGCCTCGTAGTTCGACGCTGTCGCCCTCGGTGAGGGCCTGCACGACGGTTGCGATGAAGCCATTCACAACGGCTTCCGTCTCGATCTTGGTAAGACCCGTTCCGTGTGCAATGCGATCAATGATGTCTGCTTTTGTCACGGCGTAGATAGACTGGAACAAGAAGCAACAAACACCACAGGGCTTTTCATGCTAAACGCCTGCTGTGTCACCTTGATTCTTAAGGTTTAATTAAGATAGGACACAGGAGACTTTCCTGCCGCATCACGTGATTCCCCAAACTTCCGGGATCCGCATCGCGTCGCAGGCGTCTGCTATGTCGTCGTTCCCCCTCTTGCACTCACGCCGGGGCTCGCTACGCTCTCGGCTCATTGGTATTTGGATAGCCGGAGTAATTCAACCATGGATCCAGACTTGACCACGGAAGCGCTCCGGGTGTTGTCGCATTCCTTCGGCGTGGCCCCGAAGGCGGCTCTGGCACACACCGGCAGGCCGACGTTGGACGATGTCCGCCGTTTTCTTGTCGGGCATATTACGGAACTCCTGGACCGCAACCCCGGCATGCTTTTGAGCATCCTCTACCGCGTCGATGTGGCCGAGCAGGACGTGAAGCGCGTGTTTTCCCTGGCCGAACCGGAACACATGGCGCTTCAACTGGCCGATTTACTCATCGAACGACAGCTTCAAAAACTTCGCCATTGGCAGCAGTATCGGAATCGGGCCTCTTAGTTCTCGTACTCCGTCTTCTCTGGATCAGCACACAGGAGATCCTCCTTTCAGACTGCACATGCAACGTCGAGGGGATACCCCGCGTAACGTAACCAATCCACATGATGCGGAACGTAACAGTACCTTCAGGACATCTTCGCCCCGGAATCATGTTTCGATCCACGCTCACCCTGCTCGCCCTGGGCCTTTCGCTCTTAGGCACGGCCTGCACTCGTGGAGAAGCCGAACCAAACACGGCTTCAGCCACGGTTGCCGCCTCCAATCCGCAAGCTATCATCGATCAAGCCATCGCCGTTCACGGTGGCGACGTACTGCATCACGCCGTGGTGGAATTCGACTTCCGCGAATGGCACTTCAAGATCACACGCGACGGCGGCTCCTACGCCTACGAGCGAACCTATACCGATTCGACGGGCCGCGTGCGCGAAGTGCTGAACAACGAAGGCATCTACCGCGAAGTCAACGACGAACGCGTCGTGCTGACGCAAGAGGAACGGGATAAGATGGCCACCCCTTTGAACTCGGTGCCCTACTTCGCCCTGCTGCCGTTCAACCTCAACGACCCGGCGGTGATCAAACGTTCCCTGGGGGAGATCGAAATAGACGGACAACCCTATCATAAGATCGAAGTCACCTTCCACCAAGAAGGTGGCGGACGCGATTATGATGATCGATTCGTCTACTGGATCCATCGAGATCGCCTCACGATGGACTACCTTGCCTACGGCTTCCACGTGGACGAGGGCGGCACCCGGTTTCGCAAGGCGTTTAACGTACGAACCATCGGAGGCGTGCGCTTCGCCGACTATCTCAATTTCACTTCTGATTCGCTCACTACCCCTGACGCACCCATCGAACACTTCGACGAGTTGATGCGAACCGACACGCTTCATCTGCTCTCGCAAATCCTGCTGGAGAACGTGACGGTACGGCCTCTCAACGGCCAATAGGCACCCGTGCGCTGATTGTACCTCTCCTTTCGCCGAGGCGTAATGCCGACTTCGGAGTTTGCATGTGTTTCTTTGCTT
>JBHHWM010000216.1:0-8583 GCA_046756545.1 Rhodothermales bacterium
ATCGTGGCCAGCCCGGCGGCAGCCGAAGCCGTGCTCACCAGAAACGGGCGCGTGCGGCGTTCCCGGTTGCGCACTTCGATAGAGCGGGCGCGGTGGTGCCGGACCATCCATATCAAGTAGCCCAGCGGAATCAGGCCAAAGAAGACCACCCCAACGACGAACGCCCAGACTAGGTCGTGGACAGGGGCCTCAAAGTGCGCGGCTACCCATCCGAAGAGCACCGGCGGCAGGCTCAATGGGCTGACGACGTAGGCCAGGCCGAAAGCTACCCGGTCGGGAAGGGCCGGGCCGGGGGACAGGGAGGAAGAGGGTACGAACGGCTTTTTCCGGTGTTCTCGTGCCTCTTCCTGCATGGCTCAGCTCCCCCTCAGTATGCGCGCGCGAAGACGACGCGGCCTTTCGACGGTTTGCCGGTCACCATATCCACCCCGTTTTCCGTTTCCTGATCGATGGGGATGCAGCGGATGGTGGCTTTCGTCTCGTTCTTGATGAGGGCCTCGGTCTCGTCGGTGCCGTCCCAGTGAGCCAGCACAAAGCCGCCCTTTTCTTCCAGGACCTCCTTGAAGTCGTCGTAGGAGTCGACGGAGGTGGTGTTTTCTTCGCGGAAGCGGAGGGCGTTGTCGAAGAGGGTTTGCTGAATGGCATCGAGTGTGTGCCGGAGATGGGCGGCGAGACCGTCCTGTGCGACGAAGGCCTTCTCCCGCGTGTCGCGCCGGGCCATCTCGATGGTGCCGTTCTGCACGTCGCGCGGGCCGATGGCCAGGCGGACAGGGACGCCCTGCACCTCGTACTCGTTGAACTTCCAGCCGGGCCGCTGGGCTTCGCGGGCGTCGAGCTTCACCCGGATTCCTGCGTCCTTCAAGGCGCGTTCGATGCGCTCGGCGGCTTCCAGCACCGGCGCTTTCTGGTCATCTTTGCGATAGATAGGCACGATGACGGCTTGCAGGGGGGCGAGGCGTGGCGGCAGCACCAGACCCTGGTCGTCCGAGTGCGTCATGATCAACGCGCCGATCAGGCGGGTGGAGACACCCCATGAGGTGGCCCACACGTACTCCAGTTCGTTGTTTTTATTCTGGAACGTGCAATCGAACGCACGGGCGAAATTCTGCCCGAGGAAGTGGCTCGTCCCGGCTTGCAGGGCTTTGCCGTCTTGCATCAGGGCCTCGATGCAGTAGGTATCGACGGCCCCGGCAAAGCGCTCGCTCGCCGTCTTGATGCCCTGGATGACCGGCATGGCCATGTAATCCTGGGCGAAGGTGGTGTAGACATCGAGGATCTTGAGCGTTTCTTCGACGGCTTCTGCTTCGGTGGCGTGCGCCGTGTGGCCTTCCTGCCAGAGGAACTCCATCGTGCGCAGAAAGAGGCGTGTGCGCATCTCCCACCGGACGACGTTCGCCCACTGGTTAATCAGAATAGGCAGGTCGCGCCAGGATTGGATCCACTTGCTGTACGTGTCCCAGATGATCGTCTCGCTCGTCGGGCGGACGATGAGGTTTTCTTCGAGGCGGGATTCGGGGTCCGGGATCAGGTGCCCGTTCTCCTCCGAAATCTTCAGGCGCGAATGGGTAATGACGGCACACTCTTTGGCAAAGCCTTCGACGTGCTGCGCTTCTCTGGCCATGAACGATTCGGGGATGAAGATCGGGAAGTACGCATTCTCATGGCCGGTATCTTTAAACATGCCGTCGAGGCCGTCGCGCATGTTTTCCCAGAGCGCATAGCCGTTAGGACGAATAATCATGCACCCGCGCACGGGCGAATAGTCGGCCAGCTTGGCGGTGCGGACGATGTCGATATACCATTGCGAATAGTCTTGTGCGCGAGGTGTGATAGCGTCAGCCATAGTGTACAGTGTGTGGTGTGTTTCCCGTACAAAAAAAGGAGAGGTAGCGCTTCTACGCTTCAGAAGGGGGTAAATTGCCCATCGGCCCGGTATTTGCGGGTTCTTCAAAGAGAATGCGCAATAGGAGGAACGTCCGGGCTGTTACTTCTTCTTCCACTAAAGCGGCCACAGAAGTAGGACGGCCTGGTACGTGTCAGCCGGTTTCAAATCGAATGGCAATATAGCTGTCGTCATTTCCGATTTCAAAGCCGGTCCTGCTGCATGTTCTCCCCCGGCCTGCCGGTAACAACTCGACTTTATTTGTGTTATCTTCGGGGTGTGGGAACCATAAAAGCCGCTTCTTTGAACTTTAGGTTGTACTGCCATGAACCGATTCGCTCGTTACCCCGCCTCGATGAAGCGTCTCGTTGCTTTTGCGCCTGGCTGGCTGCTGGCCGGGCTCCTGCTGTTCGGCTTAACGGGATGTTATACACAGCTTGCCGGTACGTATCGGGATTACGACGAGGAGCCGGACTACGTGGAAGTCGAGGAGTATGGGGATAGTGTCGTCGTCTCGCGCTATTACTACGAAGACGATTATTATGACGATGACTACTACGGCACGTATTACTACAATCGGCCCTATCGCTATCGACGCTATTTCTCTCGCTTTTACTATCCGTCGTATAGCTCCTATTACTACGATCCTTTCTACTACGATCCGTTTTACTACGACCCCTTCTACTACGGTTCGGGATTCCATATCGGGATCGGCTTCGGCTTTGGTCGCCATTATTATGATCCGTTTTACTACGACCCCTTCTACTATGGCTTTGGCTATAGTCCCTATCGGTCGTACTATGGCGGTTTCTATGGCTTCTATCCCGGCTACTACGGCTATTCCCCCTATTATGGCGGGTTCGGGGGATTCGTGGCCGGGGCTCGAAGAGGGCGTTTCTTCAGCCCGCGTGGTAGCACCATCGGTCGCGGTGGGGTAGCCAGCGCCGGTCGGACGCGTGGAGGGCGACGAAGCGCTATCGGGCAGCGAGACCTTGACAATGACGGCCGAACAAGAAGCGTCATGCGTTCTGGTCGAGGCACGACAAGTTCGGGCGGCGTTGCGGGCAAGAGCGATAGGGGAGGGCGGCGTAGCGCGGTGCGCAGCAGTTCATCATCGCGGACGCGAAGCAGCAGAGGGGTCAGTAGTTCGCGGACGCGTACCCGGAGCGGAAGGAGTGTAAGCGGTTCGTCGGGTCGTTCGCGAAGCAGCAGTGGCGGTGTACGTTCGTCGGGTCGTTCGCGGAGCAATAGTGGTCGGAGCGTTCGTTCGTCGGGCCGTTCCTCGTCAAGCAGTCGCGGTAGCGTTCGTTCGTCGGGTCGTTCGCGGAGCAATAGTGGTCGGAGCGTTCGCTCCTCCGGTCGTTCGTCATCGAGTAGCCGCGGTAGTGTTCGCTCGTCGAGCCGTTCGCGAAACAGCAGTGGAGGTGTACGTTCGTCGGGTCGTTCGCGAAGCAGCAGTGGCGGTGTTCGTTCGTCAGGCCGTTCGCGTAGTAGCAGTGGCGGTGTTCGTTCGTCAGGCCGTTCGCGTAGTAGCAGTGGTCGGAGCGTTCGTTCGTCGAGTCGTTCGCGTAGTAGCAGTGGCCGGAGCGTTCGTTCGTCGCCGCGTTCGTCATCGAGTAGCCGCGGTAGCGTTCGTTCGTCGCCGCGTTCGTCATCAAGCAGTCGCGGTAGTGTTCGCTCGTCGAGCCGGTCAAGCTCAAGCCGGTCGAAGGGTAGCAGCCGCCGAGGAGGCCGACACTAAACCTTCCATCATCAGCTCTGTCGCTTTGTCTGATGCGCTGAGCGGGGCTAACCCGCGTATTCTAGTGCGCGGGTTTTTTTTGCCTGACCGGCATTCGTTAATCTGACGATATGCTGTTGTAAAAAAAGGAATTGCGCAAAACGTAAATGGATGTAGATATGAACCTCAAGATACAAGCTGGCAGCCTGTTTTGTGTCGTAGCGATGCTGGCGTTGGTCGCCGGATGGACGCCGGCTCAGGTTGCCGTGGCGCAAACACCGGATGATGCGTTTCGTTTTTCTGAACGCTCTCCGGCCACCGGGGCGCGCATGATGGGCATGGCCGGGGCCGGCACGGCAGGCCTGGCCGATTACGGCGCGTTGTTTAACAATCCTGCCGGGCTGGGCTACTTCACGAAGTCGGCGGCGTCCGGCGCGCTCAACTCGGTTTTTACTACCGACGAGTCATTTTACCGAACGCCGGGGTTTAGCAGCACACTCGACGAAGACGTGAGCGAGACGAACGTGGGTAACCTAGCGTATGTCTACAGAGCGCCTACCAAGCGCGGATCTTTCGTCATGGCGGTGGCCCTGAATCAGGTCAATTCCTTCGAGCGCGATCTGCGCTTCGTGGGCACGAATTCCACCAGTACGATCTCTACGTCTTTTCTTCCCTTCGACGATGAATTCAGCCTCGATGGGAGCAATCTGGATGTGCTTTCCGATCTGCCCTTTGCTGCCTTCAACGGCGGCTTGATCGAATTCTTCCCCGAGTTCCTCGATGACGATCCCAATGCCTATCCTTTCCTGGAAGCGGTAGCGCCGGGTACGTCCATTGAGCAGGCGGGGACGGTGCTGGAGCAAGGACGGATGAACGAGGTGAGCTTCGGCGGGGCGCTGGAGACGGCCAGGGGGGTGATGATCGGGCTCTCGGCAAACCTGGTGTACGGCACCTATGAGTTCAACAGTATTTTTGAAGAAGCCGACGTTTTCAACGAGAATACGGCGGCTGAGTATAGCGTCTTGCTCGACGATGGTAGCCTGCTGGAGGGATTTGATTTCCTCACCTATCAGCAAAACCTGGAATCCGATCTGCTTGGCGTGAACCTCCGGGCAGGGATTTCTGCCGAGATATCGCCGAATATTCGCTTCGGTGCCACGCTGGAATCGCCGACGTTCTACACCGTCGAAGAACGATTCGGCGTGCGCTACGAGACTGTCTTCGACAGCGGCGGCTCGCTCTCGTACGGCGACCGGCTGGACGACGTGGGGAACGGCGAGTTCGAATACGAAATCCTGACACCGTGGCGGTTGGGCATCGGCGTTGGGTTCCATTCCGACAACTTCACGGTGCTGGCCGATGCTGAATTCGTCGATTGGGGTCAACTCGAACTCGATGCGGATACCGACCGCGCGTTCTTCGACGACCTCAACCGGTCTATTGAAGAAAATTATGAAGCGGTCATCAACGGGCGGCTGGGCATCGAATACCGGCTGGGCGACCTGATGTTGCGCGGCGGTGTGGCCTACAAGCCGGATCCCCTCGACGTGCCGCTACAACAGAGCGACGGGACGGAATTGGATCGGGATAAGACGTTTTTCTCGGCAGGCGTGGGCTATCGATTCAATAATCAATTTCAGGTCGACTTCGGCTGGATGCAGGCGCGGTTCGACAGTATCTACTCGGGGTATCCGGAAGACGACCTGGGGCCGCGCCAGGACGATATCCTGCTCATCGACGAGGAGGTGATTCAGAACCAGTTTGTCGTCGGGGTGAGCTTCTTCTTCTAAGCATGAGCGGATTGGACGACCTGACCGGGGCGTATCCGCACAGGGTGCGCCCCGTTTTGCGTATGCAGCTTGAGGCCGCGTAGGCGTCTCAATTGCCGCCGGCCTGCTGCTGGCGTCGCTGGCGCATGAGGCGGTGGAAGCGCCGGGCATCCCGCAGGTGCTGTTGGTAGGAGGAATTGAACGTGTGCCCCCCCTCGCCGTTGGCGACGAAATACAGGTAATTGTGCTTCTCGGCGTTGAGGACGGCGCGGATGGACGAGGGCGAAGGATTGGTGACGGGGCCGGGAGGAAGCCCGGTGAACTGGTACGTGTTGTACGGGTGGTTGATGTCGTAATCCCGGTTGAAAAGGCGGCGTTTCTGCCCTTCGTTCTCCAAAACGGCGTATTGCACGGTGGGGTCGGCCTGGAGCCGCATCCCGATGCGCAAGCGGTTGAGGTAGACCCCGGCAATCCGGGGCTTTTCAGACTCCAGGTTCGTTTCCCACTCCACGATGGCCGCGAGGTTGAGGACGTCGTCGGGGGTGAGATTCAGGCGTTCGGCCCGGGCGCGCGTTTCACCCGTATAGAAGGTGCCGAACTGTTCTTTGATGCGGCGCACGACGGTGGAAGCATCCGTCAGCCAGTAGAAAAAGTACGTCTCCGGGAGCATGTAGCCGAAGAGGTGAAGCGTGTCGGTACCGGCGCTTTCGGCGAGTGTGGGGTCGCGGAGCGCCGCGAGAAAATCGCTCGCCTCGAAGGCCATCTCGCGCCCGGCTACCGCAGCCACCACCTCGGGGCGGCTGCCGGGCGGGATGGTCAGGCGGATGGGTGTCTGGAGCCCTTTGCGGAGCGTGTTGAGCAGGTCATAGTTGGACCGGCCCCGTTCGAAAGCATAGTGCCCGGCTTTGATCTGGCTGCCCCAGCCCGTCAGCCCGGCCATCCACGCGAAGGTGCGCCGCGAGCGGAGGATGTCGTTGCTCTCCAGCGAATCGAGGACGGATTCGAACGTCGCTCCTCGTGGAATTTTGACGCTCCGTGTGCCCTCGTAGTCCGGCGTGTTCGAGCCGAACATCATCCAGGCTCCGGCCCCGCCTGCCAGCACAGCGAGCAGCCCGAGCAGGAGCGCGATCTTGACCAGGGTTTTCAGCATGGCGGTGACAGGTTACGAGGAACGGCGGTTGCGCGACGCGAACACATACGGAACGCATGGTTTCGCTTCCGGTTCGTACCGGTTGATCTGTGGCACCGGAGCCCTGGCCGAAGCGTGGATGAATTGATTGGGGAGACGAGAATCCGGCTGCATATTCCACATGGTACCTGTACTTTCGGGGATCCTTCCTCAAAGCAAAGCAGCGGATTCGATGAAAGCGAGCATCAGACGATATGTATGCGCCCTGTGGTTCTTGCCGGGGATGATGGCAGGGACCCTCGCGGCCCAACCCTCCCCCGTAGGTTTTACCGACGTAACCGGCACGTCCGGCATCGATTTTCGATATACCTTCGGGGATAGAACCTACGAAAACATCCTGGAAAGCAGCGGCTCCGGGGTGACGGTCTTCGACTATGACGGCGACGGCGACCTGGATCTCTACCTGCTCAACGGCACGTATCTCGAAGGCATCAGCGACCTCGAAGGCCGGGTGTTTCAGGATACGCCGAACCGGCTCTATCGCAACAACGGCGACGGGACATTTACAGAGGTGGCCCAACGCGTGGGTGTGGACGACCGCCACTGGAGCATGGCCGCCGAAGCCCTCGACTACGACGGCGACGGCGACGTAGACCTCTATCTGCTCAACTACGGCCCCAACGTGTTCTACCGCAACAACGGCGACGGCACGTTTACCGAGGTGACGGAACGGCTGGGCCTTCAGGGACCGGAGACCCTCCACGGCTTTACCACCTGGAGCGTAGGAGCCGCGTTCTGGGATTATAACGGCGACGGCGCGCTCGACGTGACGGTGTGCAATTTTCTCGCGTTCGACCCCGCCGTTGTGTCGCCGGGCAACCCGGAGCTGATGCCGCATCCGGCGATGTATCAGGGCCAGGCCTCGCTGCTCTACCGGCAGGAACCCGACGGTCGGTTCACTGACGTCACCCGCGACGTGGGCCTGTTCTACCCGGACTCGAAATGCATGGGGATGACCGTGTTCGATTATGACGACGACGGCGACCTCGACCTGTTTCAGGGCAACGATCACCAGGAAAATTTCCTGTTTCGCAACGACGGAGAGGACGGCTTTCGGGAGGTAGGACGGGCCGCCGGCGTGGCCGTCAATGACCAGGGGCTGCCGACCGGCTCCATGCACGGCTCGATCGGGGATATCGACGGCGACGGGCTGATTGATATCCTCGTCGTGGATCTCCGGCACGGGGCCTTGTACCGGAACCTGGGCAACGGCGCGTTTGAGGACGTCACGGCGTCGAGCGGGGTGGCGCGTTTCTTCGCCGGGATGGGAGCCTGGGCCGCCGCTTTCTTCGATTATGACAACGACGGCGACCTCGACATTTTCTCCGCCAACGGGGCCGCCGACGAACTCATCCTGCAACGCCCGCTGCTGCTGGAAAACGACGGCACGGGCCGTTTCCGGGATGTCGGTGCCAGGCGCGGCGACTATTTCCGGGCCGAGCGATCCGGACGGGGAGGCGCAGTGTGGGACTACGACGACGACGGCGACCTGGATATCATCGTCTCGCACGTCGATCTGCGCGCCACGGCTACGCTCCTCCGCAACGATGGCGATAACGGGAACCACTGGCTGGGTCTGACGCTTGTGGGCCGCCGGGGGGCGGCCTCAGCCATCGGGGCGCGGGTGACGATTCGCGCAGGGGATCACCAGCAGGTGCTGGTCAACCAGTGGGCGACCAGCTATCTCTCGTCGAATGACCCGCGCCTGCATGTCGGCCTCGGAAGCAATGAACGAGTGGATCGCCTGGAGATTCGCTGGACGAACGGGCACACGGAGGTCTTTCGTGACGTAGAGGCCGACCGCTATCTGACCGTCGTGCAGGGCAGGGGACTCCAATAGCACGGCGTTTTTGGTGATGCCGGCCTGTTCCGCGTATCAAGCGTCCGGTTCGTCTTGATACTTTTGCCGTTCCAGCGAGCGCGTCTCGTCGATGACGCGTTCGAAAAGGCGTCGGACGGCGTTGGCGGACAGGGGACCGGGGTTGCCGGTCAGGACGTTGTTGATCACTTCTTCCTCGCGGCG
>JBHHWM010000217.1:0-8569 GCA_046756545.1 Rhodothermales bacterium
ATTTTTCCCCCGTGGGCCCAGTACATCTTACCCCCGTTCGTATCGAGAGCGATATCGAAAATCCCCGAATAGAACGGACCTGTAAGAGTAACGAGGGACGCTATATTAGACCCGTCCAGATTCGAGCGGTGGATTTGTGTTCCGCTATTCCAATATATTTTGTCATTGCTCCGATCGAGCGCAATGCCGGATGGGGAGATGAGTCCGTCGATGAAAAGCTCCACGTTCGAGCCGTCAAGGTTCGAGCGGTGTATCGTCTGCGTGCCGTTATCGACCCAGTAAAGCTTGCCCCGGTTTGTATCGAGTGCGATCTCGAGCGGCGAAACAAAAGCAGCCTGCACCAGATTGATACGTCCTGTGCCGTCGAGATGGGCGCGCTGTATGTTGCCGGCTCGGCTATCGGTCCAGTATATGTAGCCACTCTGGGCCCGAGCATGAAGCGGAATCAGCAAGCCCATCATCAATAGAAAAAGAGATGCAACAATGGATAATAGGAATGCCCGTGTCATTTGTCATCTCCGTCTGGTGAATATTCAGCATGACAAGAACTGAAATAACGGGATCATAGCAGGAAGTGTTAGAGGGGAAGAATGCATACAAATGTAGGGGAATGTACTACATCCCCCACAGTGTTTGGTGCCGGTCTCGGCAGTACAGGCGACCGTTGAATGATCGAACAAACAATGTTACTTTTTTGATCGTCTATACCGAATTCTTGCGTCAACCTTTAGATTTCGGACCTCACGATCTAGTCGCGCGACTGATGAGATAAAAAGCATGCAGAGAAGACTTCGGTACGGCATGGTTGGCGGGGGCCCAGGGGCTTTCATCGGGGCCGTACATCGGGCGGCTGCCGCCCTGGACGGGGGAATGGAACTGACGGCCGGTACCTTCTCTTCGAATGCTGAGAAGTCGCAGGTGCAAGGGGAGGCGCTCCATCTGGACCCGCACCGGGTGTACGGTTCCTATCAGGAGATGGTCGAGAAAGAGGCTGCGTTGCCGGAGGGTGAACGCATCGATTTTGTCTCCATCGTCACGCCGAATCATCTCCATTTCCCGATAGCAAAAGCATTCATTGAGGCGGGGATTCACGTTGTTTGCGACAAGCCGATGACGACAACGCTGGAGGATGCTGAGGAATTGTGCCGCCTCGTCAAGCAGTACGACGTGATTTTCGCATTGACGCACAACTATACGGGCTACCCGATGGTCAAACAGGCCCGTGCTATGACGCGAACCGGGCAACTGGGAACGGTTCGAAAAATCGTTGTCGAGTATTCTCAGGGCTGGCTGGCGAGACCCCTCGAACGCGAGGGCCAGAAACAAGCGCTCTGGCGTACCGATCCGGTGCAGGCCGGAGCGGGCGGCCTCGGCGACATTGGCTCGCATGCGGAAAACCTGGCGCGCTATATCACCGGCCTGGAACTGGAAGCCCTCTGCGCCGATGTGACGACGTTTGTTCCGGGGCGTCAGATTGATGACGATGCAAACATCCTCATCCATTACGAGGGTGGGGCGCGCGGTATTTTGTTCGACTCGCAAGTGGCCGTGGGCGAGGAAAACAACCTGCGTATTCGTGTGTACGGCACCGACGGCTCGCTCGAATGGCACCAGGAAGATCCGAACTATCTCTGGTTTCGTCCGCAGGATGCTCCTGAGCAAGTGCTCCGGCGCGGCAATGACTACCTCTCGGAGGAAGCCAAGAGGAGCAGTCGGTTGCCGGCGGGGCATCCTGAGGCGTTCATCGAGGCCTTTGCCAACATTTATGTAGAGGCCGGGCGTGTCATTGTAGACCGCCTCCTGGGTCGGACAAACGATCCTTCTCGGACTGATTATCCGACGGTACAGGACGGCGCACGGGGTGTTCACTTTATTCGCACAGCCCTGGAGAGTGGTCGAGCCCGCTCCTGGGTCGATGCCCGCTACGTGCCCCCATGTTGAACTCACTGCACAAAAAAGCTAAATCCCGCATTGGTTTATGGGACGACCTGTAACACTTTTCACCGGCCAATGGGCCGATCTGCCGCTAGAGACCCTTGCGGAAAAAGCGGCACGCTGGGGCTTCGACGGGCTGGAACTGGCTTGCTGGGGCGATCATTTCGACGTACAGCGAGCCCTTGAAGACGACCGCTATTGCAAGGGACGTCATGATCTGCTGGCACGCTACGGGCTGGACGTTTATGCTATCAGTAATCACCTGGTAGGACAGGCTGTCTGCGACCGGATTGACGAGCGTCACCGGGCTATAGTGCCTCTTCATGTGTGGGGAGACGGCTACCCGGAAGGCGTTCGGCAACGCGCTGCTCAGGAAATGATGGACACCGCGCGGGCGGCTGCACGCCTCGGGGTGAACGTCGTCAATGGGTTTACGGGCAGCAGCATCTGGCATTTGCTCTACTCCTTTCCCCCCAATACTCCCGAGATGATCGAAGAAGGCTACCGGGATTTCGCAGACCGATGGAACCCGATCCTCGATGTGTTCGACGAACAAGGAGTGCGGTTCGCCCTGGAGGTGCATCCGACGGAGATCGCCTTTGACCTGTCAAGTGCGGCACGAACCCTGGAAGCTATCGGGTACCGCGAAGCCTTCGGGTTCAACTACGACCCGAGCCATTTCGGGTATCAAGGCGTCGATTACATCGGCTTTATCCGGCAGTTTGCTGATCGGATCTATCATGTCCACATGAAAGACGTCTGGTGGTCGCCGAGGCCGAAGCGTGCGGGGGTCTTCGGGGGACATCTCGACTTCGGGCATACCGACCGTTTCTGGGATTTTCGTTCGATTGGCCGGGGCAGTATCAATTTCGAAGAAATCATCCGTGCGCTCAACCGAATCGGGTATGAAGGACCGCTATCCATCGAATGGGAGGACAGCGGTATGGATCGGGAGCATGGTGCGGAAGAGGCTTGTGGGTATGTAAAAAAGATAGATTTCGCACCGTCGGCCAACGCCTTCGACGCGGCCTTTGCAAAAGAGGAGCAGTAGTTCGGGTACAGAAACAACGATCAAGGTATGAGGTGGCTGTCTGTCATCGCAGTGCTCACGCTGATTGCCGGATGTGGGCAGTCTCGCCCCAGTTTGTCTACTTCAGACCGCGGCCCGGTAAGCCTGAAGAGCCATGCTCCAGGGGACACCTATACCGAGACCCTACCGGGCACAGACGTTGCGTTCACCATGACGTACATCCCTAGAGGAACGTTTGTGATGGGGAGCCCTGAAGGTGAAAACGGGCGCGATCAGGATGAGGGGCCCCAGCGAGAAGTTGACATCGAGCCATTCTGGATAGGAATCTTTGAAGTGACCTACGACGAGTATGCGATCTTTCGCTTCCGTCGGCGCGACAGCGACTCTACAGCGGTTCCCGGTGCTACGTTCAATGCCGATGCGGTTACGCGCCCCAGTACGCCGTATGAAGATCCCGCGCACGGAATGGGCGACCAGGGGTATCCTGCAGCGGGGATGACCCAGTGGGCCGCCCTCCAATATGCCCGGTGGCTGTCGGAAAAGACCGGACGTTTCTACCGTTTACCGACGGAAGCGGAATGGGAATATGCATGCCGGGCTGGTTCGAGCACGGCGTTTGGCTTTGGCCATGAATCCGATTCGCTCGATGCCTATGCCTGGCATTTTGGCAACAGCGACGAGGTGTTTCACCCGGTAGGGCAGAAGAAGCCCAATGCATGGGGGGTCTACGACATGCACGGCAACGTCGCCGAGTGGTCGTTGGATCAATATGAGGCCGACTATTATGCGACGCATGCGAACGAGACCGTCGCGCCGTGGGCGAAACCGACCCGTCTTCACCCGCGCACGGTGCGTGGTGGGGCCTATGACGACGACCCGGAAGCGCTGCGCTGCGCTGCTCGCCTGGAATCCAGCTTGAACTGGAAACGCCGGGATCCCCAGTTGCCAAAGAGTAAATGGTGGAACACCGATTCACCGTTCGTCGGCTTCAGGCTGGTCCGCCCGGTAGGGTCCTTGTCGGTGGAAGAAATCAATTCTTTTTGGGACCTTGTTCTGGGAGAGTAGTCGACGTTTTTCTACACATACCATTCACCGAGAGGGTGCAATCATGGACACGGACATTGCTCCGGCAGGAACCTGCCAGGTCACTCGAAGGGATTTTGTGAAGAGTTCCGCCGCCGTCGTTGGAGGTCTCATGGCCAGTCAGTTTCCGCTCGCGGCCAACGCCTATTACTCGACCGACGATACCATCAGGATAGGTCTCATCGGGTGCGGTGATCGGGGGGCTGGTGCCGCACTACAGGCGTTGAGCACCAAAGAGAATGTAAAGCTGGTAGCCATGGCTGATGCCTTCAGGGACCGGCTGGATGAGAGTTACAAGAACCTCACCGACTCCGAGTACTCGAACTGGTCGGGCTCGGCGGGAGCACAGCTACAGGATCGGATCGACGTGCCGGAGGAGCACAAGTTTGTGGGGTTTGATGCGTATCAGCATGTGTTTCCTCTCGTTGATGTGGTTATTCTGGCCACGCCACCCGGCTTTCGCCCCATTCATTTTGAGGCCGCCGTCGAGGCCGGGAAGCAAGTGTTCATGGAAAAGCCTGTCGCGACCGATGCCCCCGGCGTGCGCAAGGTGCTGGAGGCGGCGGAAAAAGCCAGGCAAAAACAGCTCAATGTCGTCGTCGGGTTGCAGCGCCACTACCAGCGGGTCTATCGCGAATGGATCCAGCGTATTCACGAGGGAGCAATCGGAGATGTCGTCCTGTCACGGGTCTACTGGAATAGTGCGGGCGTGTGGGTTCGACCTCGCGAGGAAGGCCAGACCGAGATGGAGTATCAGATGCGCAACTGGTACTATTTCAACTGGCTTTGCGGCGACCACATCGTCGAGCAGCACATCCACAACATCGACGTCGGAAACTGGGCCAAGCAGGCGCATCCGGTACGGGCGCAGGGACAGGGCGGGCGTCAGGTACGCACCGGCTTAGATTCGGGGGAGATTTTCGACCATCACTTTGTAGAGTACGAGTATGCCGACGGGAGCCGCATGATCAGCCAGTGCCGCCATATGCCCGACTGCATGAATCGGGTTTCTGAGGCGTTCCACGGCACCAGGGGGACCGCTCCAAAACGGGGTGAACTCTACGACATGGACGGCAACACGCTTTTTAAGCATCGCGGCAAAGACGACCCCAACCCCTACCAGGTAGAGCACGACGAACTGTTTGCGGCTATCGCCGGTGGCGAATACAAGTACGCCGATGCCGAGCGGGGTGCTATCGCGACCATGACCGCCATCCTGGGCCGCATGGCGACTTATTCGGGGAAGGTAATCGAGTGGGAGGAAGCATTGAATTCCAACTTGAGCTTGATGCCGGAACGCTTTGCCTGGGATGCCGATCCGCCCGTGCTTCCCGATGAAAACGGCTACTATCTCATCCCAACTCCGGGTGTCACACAGGTGTTGTGAACTGTAGCATTGTGGCCTGTTTGCATTCGCGTTCGTCGAGGTTGGATCGGAAAGCTATGCCTGGGTTGACACATACAAGGCGTGTTTCTCTGATCCTTGGCGGGCTGTGCTGGCTCGGAGTCTTCGTGGCCCCCCTTTACGGGCAATCGCTGGAGCGATACCGTTTCAGCCATCCCCAGATGGGCACGCAGTTCAATATCGTGCTGTATGCCCCTGACAGCGTGCTCGCTCATCGGGCCGCCTCTGCTGCCTTTAGCCGGATCGACACGCTCAACCAGCATTTGAGCGATTACCTCTCGAACAGCGAACTCAGCCGGTTATCGGCGACGTCCGGCTCCGGGCTGGACGTACCGGTCAGCGATGACCTGTGGACGGTGCTGTCTTCGGCTCAGCAACTTGCACAAGAAACCGGGGGGGCGTTCGACGTGACCGTAGGGCCTCTCACGCGGCTGTGGCGATGGGCAAGACGGCGTAATCAACGACCCCCGGAGGCAGACCTTGAGCAAGCACGTCGAACCGTCGGGTACCGGCATCTGGTTCTCGATAGCATGGCACAGACGGTTCGGTTAGCGGTGCCCGGCATGCGGTTAGATGTAGGGGGCATTGCGAAAGGCTTTGCTGTTGATGAGGCCCTGACCGTGCTGCAGTCGTTCGGGCTCGTGTGTGCTCTTGTCGATGGAGGAGGGGACATCAGGGTCGGAGAGCCGCCCCCCGGCGAGGGAGGCTGGCGTATCGAACTCAGCACCGTTGATGCGGCAGGCCATCTCGTACAGGAGGAGCGAGTTCTCGCCCGTTCGGCTATCGCTACCTCTGGGGACACCTATCGGTTTCTGGAGGTGGACGGAACTCGATTTTCTCACATTCTCGACCCACGCACGGGTATGGGACTCAAGCATGGGAGTCTGGTTACCGTCATTGCGCCCACCGGCATTCAGGCCGACGCCCTCGCCTCTGCCGTCAGTGTATTGGGATACGGGGAGGGAACAGTTCTCGTTGCCAGGTATCCGAAAGTAGCGTTTCGTGTCATCCATCGTGATCAAGACCGGCATCGACGGTTCCAGTCGCGGTCCTTTGATTCGCTTGCCGTATCTTTCTGAACGAGGTTCGACTTTTTGTCCAACAAGATGCATGAGGCGTAAATGAAACGCAGAGATTTTGTAACCAGGATGGCTGCCGGTGTCGTCGGGGCTACTCCACTGACGAATCACTTTTCGCAGGCGTCTTCGCCGAGCATCCAACATGATCGCCATACGTTCACTTTGAAGTATGCGCCGCACTTCGGCATGTTCGAGCATCACGCCGGAGAGGATCTCATAGATCAGATCAAATTCATGGCCGACCAGGGTTTTACTGCGTTGGAAGACAACGACATGAAAAGCCGACCTGTGGACGTCCAGGAGCGTATCGCCAGCGAAATGGAAAGGCTCGGCATGACCATGGGCGTGTTCGTGGCACACAAGATCTACTGGAGAGAACCGAACCTGACAAGTGGTAAGCAGAACTGGCGGGAGGAATTTCTGGACGACATTCGGAGTTCTGTCGAGGTAGCGAAGCGGGTCCGAGCGACCTGGATGACGGTGGTACCCGGTCACGTAGATCTGCGCCTCGACCTCGATTATCAGACGGCCAACGTGGTTGAAAGCCTGAAAAGGGCCGCCGAGATTCTTGAGCCTCACGGCGTCATCATGGTCCTTGAGCCGCTGAATCCACGGAGTCACCCCGGACTCTATCTTAAAAAAATACCTCAGGCATACCAGATCTGTAAGGCGGTGGATAGTCCTGCCTGCAAGATTCTAGACGACCTTTATCACCAGCAGATCACCGAGGGTAACCTGATTCCGAATATTGACAGGGCCTGGGATGAAATCGCCTACTTTCAGATTGGAGACAACCCGGGGCGCAAGGAGCCCACGACAGGCGAAATCAACTACCTGAACGTCTTCAAGCACATCCATGAGAAGGGCTTCCAGGGTATCCTGGGGATGGAGCACGGAAACTCGAAGCCGGGCAGGGAAGGAGAGCGGGCCGTCATCGACGCCTATATTGCCTCCGATAGCTTTTAAGGACTGACGGCCTCAGGAAGAGAGAGCCAGAACAGCAGGACCCTCGCCGGGGAGGGGCGAAAGACTCCCCGGAACGGAGTACAATCCTAGCCCATAGGCCAGCAGTCCAAGGATGATGAGAGCAAGGACGAGGCCGAGGCGTGCCGTGAGCGGCAATTGCTGGAACGCAGTGATCAGGCTATCGGCCCGCGAAGCGAAGACGGCTTTTCTCATTGGAATAATACCAGGGTGAGTCTCGTTCTTGGTTGTCAGGCAACGAGAAGGGAGAGGGACAACAAGAAGAAGCATCGACCATGCTCAAATTGGACATTTTCAAGAGATCGATCTCATAAAGAAGGAAAAGTCAAACACTATGCCGGTTCGAAATGGGTGTCCAGGCGATGGAGTTATCACGGCCTTTTCTATCTTCACGTAGCATCAATTATTTCTTCTGATAGACACAGGAAAAGGGCGTATACTTTTGGGAAGTGAGTCGAATGCTCGGTCTCCACATCGAATAAAAAGCCAAGAAGGGAAGGAGCAATGTCTCCCAAGCCGGTCAGAAATCGATTACAAGAATACGTGATCAAAGAGTCGGTCGTGTTGACCGTCATCGTGATCAATGCCGTCGTGTTATTTCTCGATGCCTTTCCTACGATCAATGCAGCGACTATCGGCGCGCTCCATTGGGTCGATTATGGTTGCATGGTCTTCTTTGTCCTGGAAGCGTCCATCAAAATCAGCCGGGCAGGATTTGGAGGCTATTGGAGTAGTGGGTGGAATAAGCTCGATTTTATGATTGTGGTAGGAAGCCTCCCCTTGCTGGCGAGTCCGTTCGTGGACGCATCGTTGCAGAATTTCTCTATACTCCTTCTCCTGCGGCTGGGACGATTGCTGCGGTTTTCTCGCGTGATGCGCTTTGTACCGAACGCTGCCGCGATCTGGCTCGGCGTTGTCCGATCCTTGAAAGCTTCGGTAGCCGTCCTCCTGGTGTTGTTCGTGTTGAACCTCATTCTGGCCATGGGGGCTAACTTGCTATTCGGCAATGAGCCCGGACTCCAGGAACACTTCGGCAATCCATTGCTGGCCTTC
>JBHHWM010000218.1:0-8497 GCA_046756545.1 Rhodothermales bacterium
ATGCGGTAATATGATCTTTTGAAGGAAACCGGCCCTTCCCGGAAAAAGTACCGGGCTGGATCGTTCGAACAAGGCAACCGTACCAGGGACAGCCGGGCACCGCCGCGTGTTGCAACGGCTCCCCTTGCTGCCGAAGAATCTTCCGCGTGCCTGACGCCTCAGAATGATGAGCAAAAACGTTACGCTGAGTGGCTTTGAAGTCGATCTTGACCTGATCAAAAAATACGACCGGCCCGGTCCCCGGTACACGAGCTACCCGACGGCTCCCCATTTCACCGAGGCGGTCGGATCGGACGACGTCACGACTTCGCTGCTAAAAGAAGAAAGCCGGGACCGCTCCCTGTCGCTCTACTTTCACGTTCCCTTTTGCGCCAAGCTCTGCTATTTCTGCGGCTGCACGATGGTGGTCACCCACAACCGGCAGCGGATTGGCACCTACGTGGACTACCTCATCAAAGAGATCGAGCTTTTTTCCAGCCTGACGAAAGGGCGCGAAGTCAAGCAAATCCATTGGGGCGGGGGCACGCCCACCCATCTCATGCCCGACGAGATACGGCGGCTGGCCGACGCCACGCGGGCGCACTACACCATTGCCGACGATGCCGAGGTCAGCGTCGAGATCGATCCCCGCGAAGTGACGGATGACCATTTTCGCGCGCTGCGCGAGGGTGGGTTCAACCGCATCAGCATGGGCGTCCAGGATTTTCATGAACCCACGCAGCAGGCCGTGAACCGCATCCAACCGGAATCCATGACGCGGCATTTCGTCGAGTTAGGAAGGGACCTGGGTTTCGAGAGCCTGAACCTGGATTTCATCTACGGCCTGCCCTTCCAGTCCGAGTCCACGTTTGCCGATACGATTGAACGCCTGCTCGATATCCGCCCGGATCGTATTGCCCTCTTCAGCTATGCCCACGTGCCCTGGATGAAGAAGCATCAACGCGTGATCCAGGAAGAGACCCTGCCCAGCCCCCAGGAAAAACTCAATATCCTGAAATACACCATCGAGCGCCTCACCGCCGCCGGATACGTCTTCATCGGCATGGATCACTTCGCGCTTCCCGAGGACGGCCTCGTCGAGGCGCTGCGCAACAAGACCCTCTATCGCAACTTCCAGGGCTACTCGACCTACGCCGATTGCGACCTGCTGGGGCACGGCATGTCCGGCATCAGCCAGACGGACGACTGTTACGCCCAGAACACGAAAGATTTTAACGCCTATTACGAGGCCCTCGACCGGAACCGCCTCCCCACCGAGCGCGGCTATGTGCTGGACGCCGACGACCAACTGCGCCGGACGGTGATCATGCGCCTCATGTGCGATTTCTCGCTCGACTTCGCCGCCATCGACGAGGCGTTCGGCATCCGGTTCGAAACCTACTTCGCCGATGCCCTGGATCGGCTCACACCGTTTATCGACGACGGCTTGCTGCGGCTGGACAACCGGCAGATCCAGATCACCGACATGGGCCATCTGCTCATTCGCAACATCGCGATGCCGTTCGATAAATACCTGCAAGCGAATACGACAACCCGGTTTTCGAAAACGATCTGAGGCCCTACCCCTCCTCCATGACGGAACGCCAGCAGCATATCTTCGACGTAGCCGTCGTGGGCGGCGGAATAACCGGTTTGACCCTGGCCTACCTGCTCCAGAAAGCGGGCCTGGACGTCAGTCTGCTGGAGAAGAGGAACGAGGCGGGAGGAGTAATTCGCACGCACCGGTCGGCAGGCTTCCTGTTCGACGCCGGGCCGAACAGCACGCTCGTCAAGTCGCAGCGCGTACTCGACCTGGTCGAAGAACTGGGGTTGAAAGAGGCACTCTGCTACGCCAGCGACCAGGCCGAAAACCGGTATATCCTGAAGCACGGGCACCTGTGCAAGCTGCCTACCTCGCCTCCGGCGTTTCTCAAAACCAACCTGCTCAGCGCGCGGGCCAAGCTGCGCGTGCTGGGCGAACTCTTCGTGCCGCGAGGCCCGGCCACCTCCACCGAAACTGTTGCCGACTTTGTAAAGCGCCGCCTCGGCCCCGAGTTCTTAGACTACGTGATCAATCCCTTCGTCGCCGGTATCTACGCCAGCGACCCGTCGCAACTCAACCTGAAGGCGACCTTTCCCCGGCTCCTTCAGCTTGAACAGGACTACGGCGGCCTGATTCGCGGGGCGATCCGAAAGCGATTTGAAAAGAAAAACGGCCAGGTCGCCGCGATGCCCAAGGCCCGCATGATCTCCTTCGCCTCGGGGATGCAGGCCCTCACGGCGGCGCTCGTCGCCTGCCTGGGGTCCGCCCTGCAGACGGGGACCACGGTTACCCGCGTCGAGCAGCAAGGAGCGGGGTTCCTGGTCAGGGGGCAGTCGGCCACAACAGGTGAGACCGTAGTTGCCGCCCGGCGATTGATTCTGGCGAGCCCGGCCTACGTCACCGCATCGCTCATCGAGCCGTTGGCCCCGGACGCCGCCGACCTGCTGGCCCGCGTCCCGTATGCGCCTGTTGCCGTCGTCTATTACGGGTTCACGCGCGCCGCCGTCGGACATCCGCTCGACGGTTTCGGGTTTCTGGTGCCGGAAAAGGAACAACGCAGCATCCTCGGGACCCTCTGGAATTCGAGCCTGTTTCCCGGACGCGCTCCCAAAGGCCACGCGGTCTTGACGACCTTCGTCGGCGGCTTGCGGCAACCGGACCTGCCGCAGCTCCCGGACGGGGCCTTGCACGACAGGGTCCGCAGCGAGTTGGATGCGATGCTGGGCCTTTCAGAACCCCCCGTCGTCTCGCACATCCATCGCTGGCCGAAAGCCATCCCGCAATACACCGGGCGTCATCATGCCGTCGTGGAGGCCGTCGAGCAGGTGGAAGCTCGTTATCCCGGTCTTCACGTTACCGGTAATTTTCGCGGGGGTGTGTCTGTGGCCGACTGCATTGCCAACGCTTATGTGCTCGCGGACGACCTCCTGGCCCACACCACCTGACGCCCACCTCGACCTTGCCGCAATCCACGATGGAGCACGACGACACACGCAAAAAAGGAGTCCTACTGGTCAACCTCGGCTCGCCGGATTCCCCCCGCGTCGCCGATGTGAAGGTGTATCTGCGTGAGTTCTTGATGGACCCGTGCGTCATCGATGCGCCGTACCCCATCCGCAAAATGATCGTGCACGGCTTCATCTTGCCGTTTCGCCCGAAGCACTCTGCCGAAGCCTACGAATCGATCTGGTGGGACGAAGGCTCGCCGCTCCTGGTGATCAGCAGGCGTGTGCTGCACGCGTTGCGGGCGCAGGTGGACCGGCCGGTGGCCCTCGGGATGCGCTACGGAAACCCGTCCATCAAAACGGCGCTGGTCGAACTGATTGAACAGGGCGTCGAGGACGTATTCCTGATCCCGCTCTACCCGCACTATGCCATGGCGACGACGCAAACGGTGGTGGATAAAACCCGCGCCGTCCTCGACGAACTGGGAAACCCGGTTCGGCTAACGGTGATGCCTCCGTTCTTCGACGACGCTGCGTACATCGATGCCCTCGGGGCCGGCACCGAGGAAAGCCTGCGGTGGGACTACGACCACCTGTTGTTCAGCTACCACGGCATCCCGGAACGGCACGTGAAGAAAACCGACCCTACCGGGCGTCACTGTCTGAAGCACGAAGCCTGCTGTTCTACCCCGTCGGCGGCGCATACCACGTGTTACCGCCACCAGGTCTATTGCACGACGGAGGCCCTGGTACAGAAGCTGGAGATTCCCCCCGACGCATATTCCGTAGCGTTTCAGTCGCGCCTGGGCGTCGATGCCTGGCTGGCTCCGGCCACAGCGCAAGAAATCGAACGGCTGGCCCGACGCGGCGTGAAGAAGCTGCTGGTCGTGTGCCCCGCCTTCGTGGCCGATTGCCTGGAAACCCTCGAAGAAATAGGCCTTCGGGGGAACGAACTCTTTCAGGAGGCCGGGGGCGAAGAACTGCGGCTGGTTCCCTGCCTCAACGATCATCCGGCCTGGATCGAGGCCCTTGCTTCGTACTGTACCCGGGAAGGAGCGGCACTGCACGCCGCGTGAGGGCCGTCGCTGTGGAGCCTAGGCCGCCGCGGGTCGCGACCGCATGTCCGCCGCGATAGAGAGGAGCCAGATGAGCGCCCACCCTCCGGCCACGAGCCACCATTGATCGACCGCCGAGACCAGCACGTTGACGGCGTAGAGCACGTGATAAAACCAGGTGGGCACGCCGGACGCTTTTTGCTTTAAATGGCCGAGCGTCTTACTGCCGAGAAAGGCTACTATTTTCAGGATGACCATGAAGGGCGTATAAATCAGCACGATCCACTGAGCCCATACCAGATCCAACGTCGTCGCCAGTACGATCAGAAGGGTGACCGCCACATCGACGAGTACATTCTTAATCCAACCCATGTCCGTCTTTACCTGTCTTCGGATAACTGCCCGGAGTATCGGCAGGAGGACGGGAAACGTAAAACGCGAAGAGGGCGGGAGCATACCCCGTGATCCGGCCGTCTAATGAATGTGCCGCAGCAGGCGATCATAGACCCGCTCGGCCAGGCGACCGGCGAGTTCATCGACGAGTTCGTTGTGTAGCTCGTCGGTTGCCAGGCGTTCCTCTTCTTCAAAGAGGCTGAGTTCTGCACCGGAGAGGTCGAGCGCGCGATAGTCACCGGCGAACACCCCCCGCTTGATGCGTGCAGACACCTCGGCGTAGACGGTCCCACGGTCCACCTCGCGGCGGGTTCGGGCGTCGATGATGCGATAGGCCACAGCGGCATCGAGTTCGAGCGTGAAGCGCTGCTCGACGTACGACGTGTCTTGTGTCCCGCCAACGGTCGCAGCGCGCCCTTTCATGCGGGCCTTGCGTGTTCGATCTTTTACGTTCTTTTCCTTGCGTTCAAACTCGGTCCAATCGCCCACCACCACAAAGTCCGCGTCTACGACCCGGCCTATTTCCGTCGCCTGGCGCCGCGTGATGACGGTGCGGTCGTAGCGAAGACGGCGCAGTTCGCGGCGTAGCTGCACAGGGTCGGCAGCGGCGATGAACGGCAGCGGCTCGGCCCAATGCTCGTAGAGCAGCACGTCGTTGAGATCCCGGATCAGGGCGTCGGTCGTTTCGCGGGCCACGGCCTCCGAGCGCCAGGACGGCAGGAACGCGACGAAGCGGGTGCCAGCTTCCAACGCGAACGCTTGCACGTCCAGGGCTTGCCGGGCGAGCGGATGCTCCGGTCCTACGAGGTCGAGGGCATGCTGCGCCCGGCCGAATCCGGCCTGGTAGTATTCGCGGTCGAGGTCGTATTCGGCCCACCGGAGATACACCCGGGCGCGGCGCTCGGCCAGATCGGCTTGTGCTTCGGCATTGGGGGAGTAGCGTCCGGCGCGTTCATAGGCCCGGAGCGCGTCCTGCCAGTCGCCCGCCTGTTCGGCGTGTTCGCCTCGCAGGACGAGGGTCTCGTACGCTTTTTTGATCAGTGTCAGGCGCTGGGTCGCATAGGTATCCGGCACGATCAGCGTCACGCCCACGCCTGCGGCCTCGAAGCGCAGGGCGTCCAGGCGGTTGAGGGTGCGCAGGGCGTCTTCATAGTGCCCCTCGAACTGGGCTGCCTCGGCTTCGTCGAGGTAGGCGTCGAGGGCGAGTGCGCCGGCCTCGCGCAGCCGCTCGCGGGCTTCCGGCCAGTCCGGCTCTTTCGCCAGCACCTTGACGTAGTATTCCACGGCCTCGGCGTAGCGCCCCTGGTTTTCCAGATCCTGCGCCTTGTCGTAGCGCTTCTGGGTGCTGGCACAGCCCGCTCCGAGGAGGAGGACGAGAAGGCCGGTGATCGTAGTAGTAGCACGTCGGAATGTATGCATAACAGGTCACCTGGGGTTCATCGTGCCGTCATAAGACTTTCAGGATCCCCCGATCTGGAGGATTTAAGGTCGGGTCGTCTCATTCTCCAGAGAGTCAACGATAATGCCAAGCGCTTCGTCGAGCACGTCGAAGGGGATGTTGAGCGGCGGGGCGAGGCGGACGAGTGTGTCGGAGTGCAGCGTCCAGCCGAGCAACACCCCGCGTTCCAGGCAGCGGCTCACGACGCGCTCCGTCACGTTCCGGCTGACCAGTTCCATGCCGAGCATTGCGCCGCGTCCGCGCACCTCGCGGATGAGGGGATGCACCAGCGCCTGCCGCACCCGCTCGCCGATCTGCCGAGCCCGCGCGGGCAGGTCCTCGTCCAACAGCACCTGGAGCGTGGCCCGCGCCGCCGCGCACGAAACGGGATGCCCGCCGAACGTGGTGACGTGGCTTAACGGCGGATCGGTGCGAAACGTTGCGAAGATTTCGGGGCTGGAGAGGAACGCGCCCAGCGGCATGCCGCCGCCCATCGCCTTGGCGACGGTCATGATGTCGGGCACGACGCCGAACCCCTCGAAGGCAAACAGCGTCCCGGTGCGTCCGAAGCCCGTCTGGATTTCGTCGAAGATGAGCAGCGCGCCGGCGTCGGTGCAGCGCGCGCGCAGCGTCTGCATCCAGGACGCCGACGGCACGTTGATGCCACCCTCGCCCTGAATCGGCTCGACGATGACGCAGGCCGCCTCCTCGTCGATGGCCGCCAGTGCCTCGAGGTCGCCGAAGGGAAGAAAGGTGATGCGAGGCAGCAGCGGGCGGTACGGATCCCGGTACACGCTCCGCCCTGTAACCGAAAGCGAGCCGTGCGTGTCGCCGTGGTAGGACCGGTCGAAGGCGATCATCCGGGTTCGCCCCGTGTATTTCTTGGCCAGCTTCAGCGCGCCCTCGTTGGCCTCGGTGCCGCTCATCGTGAAGTAGACGACCTGGAGGGACGGCGGCACCTGGGCCGCCAGCAATGCCGCACACTCGACCTGGGGCCGCTGGATCATCTCTCCGTACACCATCACGTGCAAATGCCGGTCGAGTTGTGCCTTGACGGCTTCGATCACACGCGGGTGCCGGTGCCCCAGCGACGACACGGCAATACCGCTGATGAAGTCGATGAGGCACCGCCCGTCGGCGAGGTAGAGGAAGGGGCCTTCAGCGCGGTCTATCGTGAGACCGAGCGGGACGTCGCTGGTCCAGGCGATGTGGCGGGCAAACTGTTCCTGGAGCGTGGACATACGGGTGAGCAAAGGGGCGGCGTTATGATGCAAGGACACGACCTCGTCCGGCACCTCGGGCTTTAGCCGTGCGACAGCGCCGATGGATCAGCGTGCATCGGCTCGGCTCCAACATAAAAACTCGGCGTTGTCCGTGCATAACATGGCGTCGATGAGCGCCTGATTATCAAAGCCTTCGAGCGTTTGGAGCCGCGTTAACAGGGTTTGTTCGCCGGTAGCCCCGCCCGGATACCGGCACTGGGAGGAGGTGCCGGTTAACACCCACCAGACATCCGTGCCCCAGGGCCCCGAATCATTGGTGTGCACCTCGACGGTTAATAAATCCTCCCACCGCACCGATTCCAGTGTTCCGTTCGGATGCAGCACCGTGCATTTATCCTCGTCGAACGCGACGAGAACGTTCCTTTCCGGCATCACTCCCATGTCATGTGTCGTCTAAGGTATGTGGTGTAGGCGTGAACGGGATCACGACACGCATACGATCCGAAAAACACGCGCTCGATTTGGCCTAAAGCTCCGACTATTACGGATCTCTTTCAAGGGCACCGGCGGAATCATCGAGGGCCGCTATCATTCGAAGAAGTACGCCACGCTCACCCCGGCGAACAGCGTGGTGTGCCATCCGCCGTCGAGGTTGACGGCCACTCGGTCCGAGGGCGTGTATTGAAGGCCTATGAGGGCGTTCGTAACAGGCACCACCGGGGGAAGGTCAAGGGCGTGCCGCACATCGGTCGCCACCGGGTTTTGCGTGCACGAATCGAGATCGTACCGGGTGCCTGCGCAGACGTAGTCGGTCTCCAGCACGTCGCCCATCAGGATGCCCAGGCCGACGCCCATGCCGTATCGGAAGGCGAAGGCCGGGTTGAGGGGACGCTTCCACACGGCGGTCAGGTCGAGGCTGAGCCAGGAGAAGTTGTCGAATTCCACCAGCGACGGGTTGTGTGCCGGGTCGTCCAGCCAGATCCCGTCCCGGGGATGGAGGCGGGCCCATCCGACGCCGAACGAGGCCTCAAAGCGGCGCTTGCGCCGAAGCAGTTCGAGGCCGAAGCCGGGTTGAGCAACACCGGAAGGAGCCACTTCGACGAAATGTTCGAAGACGCGTTTCGGGATAAAAAGACCGCGAAACCGCAGCCCGACGCCGTACTGTGCAGTCTGTATCGACGAGGCCGGCTGCTGTCCCCGGGTCGATTGTGGAACGGCCATGCCTGCTCCCAGACACAACACCAGCGCAATGCGATGGATCAATGGCATGATACGGATGTCCAATTCGCGGGCGACAGCGCTTCGGTTGCCGCGTTCCTCGGCCAGGCGAACGGCCCGCTCGCGGATCTCGGGGGAGTACTGTTTCGTCTTGTTCATGACTCCAAGTTCTCAAATGTTGGAGTCTCCAGCAAACCCGGGGC
>JBHHWM010000219.1:0-8478 GCA_046756545.1 Rhodothermales bacterium
GTTCTTCCGTATCGGATGCCTGACGCGCAGCCGCAGCAGCTTGCTGGAGCTCCAAGGTTGTTTGATCTGCCATCTGATAGAGGTCGGGAAAGGCCTCTCCCAGGATAAACGGCATCGGTGGGGGATCGAGCAGGACAACACCCGCAACCATCGCCGGATACTGACTGGCAAACAAGTGCATATTCAAGCCGCCGAGAGAGTGTCCCACAAGCACATATGGACCTTCAAGGCCCGCCGCTTCAAGCAACCGCTTCAGTTCATGCACAACTTGCCGGCTAGAGCGAGGCTCCGGACCCGGCTCGCTCCAGCCATAACCTGCACGGTCGTAGACGCATACACGGGTATCCCGTGCGATACGTGTTTGCAAGGAATGCCAGTTGGCCGATGCGTCTCCCCACCCCGTATCGATGACCACGGTCGAAAGGCCCTCTCCGAGGCAAAAGATGTGTATGCGATGGCTCCCCACATCAACCAGCCGGCCCGGCGGCGCTTCGGGTGCATCTCCTGCGTCTCCATGGCCTGAACGACATGCCCCCATACCCCCTGCCACCATGATCAGCATAAGCAGGATCGAAATGTTACCCTTCATCGCCTCCATATTCCGACGTTCTTGGTTCGCATGATGTACGTTGCTCCACGGCCTGATGCTCAGAAATAGATCCAATGGGCTTTGCCGCCGAGTGCGCGTCCAGCCACATCATACGCAACCGGCAATCCCTGGTGACTGTTGGTGAGCACCACGACCCCCCAATGATGCTCGGGGTACATCACCATCACGCTGCGGAAGCCGAAGGTCATCCCGTTTTGCCACAGCGCCTCGCCCTGGCCGCTGTGCTGGATACCGACGCCCAGCCCCCACGAAAAATCCTCGTTTATCGGAATCTGCGCGGTGCGTATCTGGCTGGCTATCTCTTCGCTCACGTGGCGGGGTGCTGCCAGTTCGATCAAGAACGAAGCCAGATCAGGCGCGGTAGTTCGCAGCGATCCGACCGCACTCGGTGGCGGCGAGGGACCTTTCAGCACCGGCCCCGCGATCACCCCCGACAGCCACAACAGTACGACAAAGCTCACCCCATACCACAGGAGGTGCAGCGGGCGGCGGTGTTTCTCCGGCAAGCGAGCAATCATCGCCCCGCCGACGAACCGAACCACCGAGAAGACCAGGCCGAAGACCACAACACACAGGACGATCAGCAACCCCACGTTCGGCAAATTCCATCCCACCGTGGCGTAGATCAGCAGGAACGTCAGCAGAGCGGCCATGCCGATAGCGCCTACCCAAACGACCCTGGTTGGCCGCCACCTCCCCGTGCGGATGCGTAGGATCACAATCCCGACGAACAGGAAAACGACCAGGAGGACGGAGAATGGAACGGCAAACGAAAGCAGGGGAAAGCTGTAGGCCATGTGGCCGTTCGCCATACGGGGTACCAGATCGGCCCGGTTCACAAAACAGCTCGACGCCATCCCGAGCTGCTCGAAGACGGCCTCCCGCGCGACATCCTCTAGCGACCGGCCCGTCACCTGCTCGATGGCCTCTTGCATGTACAGAAACCCAACCCCCGAATAGGAAAACGCCGATCCGGGTTCAAAGGCAATGCGCTTATCCACCGGAAGCAGGGCGTCGGTGAGGCCCGAGCTATGGGAAGCCACATGACGAAGCGTAACCTGATCCCTGTACGCAGACGGAGGCAGCCACGGCTCTCGGAGATATACCGCCAACGGCTCATCGAGTGATAGCTTTCCCTGGTCGGCGAGGCGCAATGCCGCATAGGTGGTGACGACCTTGCTGTTGGAAGCCACCTCAAACACCGTCGTGGGAGTGACCGGCTTACCGGTAATCGTATTGGCAATACCGAAGCCGGCCGCCCAGACTACCTGACCGCCACGGATTAGCGCAATAGACAGGCCAGGGACCTCCGCCTGGCGCATCCGCTCAGGGATGTAGCCCTTAAGATCGGCGATGACGGTATCGACAGGTTCTTCGTGTCGAAGGGGTGGTTCTTGTTGAGATTGGATCGAACGGGGAGGTGAAGGTACCGCACGTATTCCTGTCGCGGCAAAGGCGGATTGATTGGCCAGGAACCAAACAAGAACCCCTAAAACTCGTATCGAGTGTATGGTACTCCGACGAGACATACCCCGTTTTATTCAATCCAACTGGCTATTTCCAATCCCACACCACGTTTAAGATGACCCATCGGCCCTGACGGCACAGAGTTCGGAGCTAATCGATACGGGGGATTCCTCCGGGCACGCGTATACTTCTAGTCATAGGGCACCTCCTCATGGGAATGACTGGATAGATACCTCACGTGGTGCCCCCTTGGATTGAGACGATGAATCGAGGAGCCGACGCACCGAGGAGGGGTTTCCCGCTTCTGTTCGTCGATGCCACGTCTCGCCGTCTCCTTGGTTCCTTGTTGCGACTACAGGGCACAACATGAGTTAGACCTGCTCCAGACTACCGGAAACATACAGACGAGTCGCCTCCCTCTTGCTCTCCGGTCAATAGCCGTCCAGCAGCTTCGCAACCAGTTGTGCCTCCAATTCCTGCCTCGATACCGCTCCGACGATGCGTCCGACGAGTTCTCCTCTACGGAAAAAGAGGAACGTCGGAATCTCCCGCACCCCGTACCGGGCCGTCACATCCCAATTCTCTTCTAAATCCAGCTTCCCTACCTTGAGCCGTCCGCGATAACGAATCGCTACCTTTTCCAGCACGGGATCCATGATGTGACAGGTACCGCACCAATCGGCTCCCACTTCTACCACAACAGGCCCTGCATTATCCAGCACTTCGGTTTGAAAGTTTTCATCCGTCAGAATCCTGCGCATACTTCTTTGCTCTTTTTCAGGGTGAATCGAGTCATCCACCTCCAGTGGGCAACGCGCGTTTTAAGATCGCCTCATAGGGGCGTATGCTCCTATAGCCCTCCTCAACCACCTCCTTTCATTCGTGACCGGCTACGTGGATATTTCCGTTCACGGCCTTTAATTCAATCGTGCCTTCGCCATCACCCAACCGGCCGATCAGGGAGCGGGGCGAACGCACCAGACCTTCCAGAATCAGATTGGACGTGCTGATATGACCATTGGTCACTCGGGCGGAGAACTCGGCGGACGTGGATGTCGGAATCCCGAGCTTGATATCGCCATTGCCGAGGGCCAGGTCCACAAGGCGGGTTGGTGGAAGCGTAGCGAAACAGTCGATGACGCCGTTGGCGAGAGCGACCCAAACGCTTCCGGTCACATTGCGCACCTTGATGTCGCCGTTAATCTGATCGACGTCAACGTCCAGATGCTCCGGCAGGGTGATCGTGTAATCGACGAGGTACGTGCGCCCCTGGAACTGCTGCGGCTGGACGGTTTTGATGAAGACTTCGTCGGTGTGATCTTCGACCCGGACCTCCAGGTCCTCCAGATGACGTTCGGCGTCTTGCATGCTCTCCGAGCCGACGCGCCGTTTGCCTGCGATCCTCACCGATGTGGCATCGGGGTCGCCGTGAATCTCGACGGGTCCGTTGACGGCATCGAGGCGAATCCGCGTGTGCTGTGCAACGGCGACTTCGTAGGAGAACGACGCACTGGCTACATAGTCGTCATTAAGGGTCCAGATGTCAACGTCATCCTCATCCATAGGCTCTACCGTATCGCAACCGTTAAGAAACAGCAGGGCGACGATAAGAAAGGGGACGGTGTGCAGGAGCACCTTGTGTGATGTACGGGCGTGAACCTGCGTTTTGCGAGTGTGAATCTTCAATGTCATGATGATACCTCCGCGTTTGGTGTCTTGTTAGGACGAGCGACTGACGCTCGCTTCTGCATGTATCCTTTCCAAGACACGTGCCAACCACAAAAAAACCCCCGCATATCTTCTTCAAGTAATTACAATTATTAGATTTCCGAAGAATAAGCATGCCCATTCAGAGCCCGAGGATCTCATAGGCTTTTTCTGGAGATATCAACGATTTTTTAAATATCAAGATTTTTCAGGACTTGCGGCTCTACATCAACGACCAGTCAAGTTATTTATTTAAAATCACTTACACTTTTAATCGAAGGGGCTTTGGGTTCTTGGCACCGGTCTTGTAATAGCCCGAAAGCAACCGTGCATGACATCCATGCGCCCCAAAGACAAAGAAGAGGCAAAACAATGGCTACACCTACGACGTCACGTCACGGGCTAAAACGGACATTCACGTTCCTGCTCGCCATCACAGGTCTGTTTTCTTTACCTGCCGGAACTGCGTGGGGGCAAGACACTCCACAACTCCGCACCCTTTTCCCAACCGGCATCTCGGTTGAATACGGTCTGGGCAACTACTCGGTGCGCGACGAATTCTTCTCCGAGGAACGGTACACGGGACCGCTCCCGTTTCTCTCTGCCGGCTTGAGCCGCTTCAAGGGCCGGATGGGATACAGGATCGGGCTGGAATTCCGCAGTTCATCGGAGATACAGAATCACAATCTCTCGACGGACATCACCCATTTTATGCTCTATCAGGATTTTCTCTACGCTGCCGGAAAAGTATCGCTGTTCTCCAAGGACGTCCATGTGTTTGTGGGTCCCACGATGGAGATCAGCGCATATACCAATCGACAGAACGTCACCAAGGTCTATCTAAACGAGGCAACCTCCCTGGCGCTCATGCTCTCCCTCGGGGGCCATGCTGAAATCATCGTCCCCATCCGCCCGACGTTTCAGGTAGAATGGTCCGTGAGGTCAAGCTTGCTCTCGGGCACGATACGTTCGACTGATGAAGAAGAAGCCGACGCAGACCCAAAACTCCTGTCCGCCTTGTCTGGGATGAACGCCCATACCCGGCTCGGTACGAGGTTTTTCTTCTCCAGACACCTGTCGGCTATGCTGTCCTATAGACTGCAGATCATGCGAGTCAGCACCTGGGACTCCATGCTGAACGCCAGCAACAATGTGATCGCCAGTGTCACTGTTCACTTTTAAAAGGAGAGGTGCGTCATGAAAAAGACCCTGTACATCGTTTCATTCCTGGCCCTGACTTCGTTGCTTGCGTGTAGTGACCTTCTCGTCCCACCGGGCACATCGGATCTGAACCTGGAAGACTTTGAGTATGCCTGGAAGGTGATCGGTGAAGACTATCCGTACCTTGAATTCAAAAAGATAGACTGGGACTCCGTGTACACCGCCTTCCGCCCCCGGGCCGAAAATGCACAAGGGGACGAATTCTATCAGGTACTATTCGATTTGTTGGCCGAATTGAACGATGGGCATGTCTATTTAAAAACCGAAGGGGGCGGCAAGATATTTCCTTCCTATCCCACACCGAGGATGTGGAAAGACCGGAAGGCCTACAGCCCTTTCGTCGTCAGAAAATATTTCGATCACGAACTTCACCTGACCGACGATAAAAAGTTCGAATACGGAATACTGGAAGGAAACATCGGATATGTCTATATCTCAGAGTTTCTGGGAACCCACCAGTTTTCCACGGCCCTGGACTTTCTCAAGGATACGAAAGGGTTGATCATCGACGACCGAAACGGGAAGGGAGGAAACGCCGAGGATATCATACGTATTATGAGTCGATTTACCACGTCTCCTTTCCAACCGCCCGTGTTTTATAAACGTGGCGAGCCGATTCAATGGCCGCTCATCCAGCCTGACGGACCGTATCAGTATACCAACCCCGTGGTGCTACTGATTAACGGTGCAGCGTTCAGCGCGCGGGAGAACTTTGCGGAATGGATAAAACAACTACCCCACGTTACAGCGGTCGGCGATACGACCGCCGGGGGCGGCGGAGGGATAACCGACGACATGCCGGGGGATTACCAGCTCCCGAGTGGGAAATGGATTCACTTTACGACGATAGACCTGCGCCGCGTCGACGGGTTGCCCGTTGAAAACCTCGGCGTCCTTCCGGATATCCAGGTCGTACAAACAGAGGAGGATATCCGACAAGGAAGAGATAAACAGTTGGAGTATGCCATTGACTTGCTGAAGTGACCCCCGGTGAAACGGTCGATTCCGCACAGCCGGGACGGGGGTGCCGACCGATATCAACCCGATTACGCCTTGCGTTTGATGCCTAGCTTTTTCATCCTCGACGTGAGCGTATTCGGGTTGATGTCCAGCAGGTTGGCGGCCCCCTTGTCCCCACTGACGCGCCCGCCGGTCAAGGCCAGGGCCTTCATGATGTGCCGTCGCTCATTCTCTTCCAGCGTGCACAGCCCTGCACCGTCCGAGGCGGTCGCCGCTTTCGGAAGCCAATCGCCCAGCACCAGCTTGGTACCCGGACTGAGAATCACCGCCCGCTCGATCACATTCTCCAACTCTCGCACGTTGCCCGGCCAGTGATATCGCTCCAGCATCTCGATCACCGAGTGGGGTATCGCCTCGATCTGCTTGCCTACCTTCTTGCTGTATATCTTGACAAAATGGGTAACCAGCAACGGGATATCTTCTTTGTGCTCGCGAAGTGGAGGGCTCTGGATCGGAAACACGCAGAGCCGGTAGTAGAGGTCTTCTCGGAAGCACCCCTTTTCTTTCTCTTTTTCCAGATCTCGGTTCGTGGCGGCAATCACCCGCACGTCTACAGCAATCGTACGCGGATTGCCCAGCCGTTCAAACTCGCCCTCTTGCAGCACCCGCAGTAGCTTGGCTTGCAAGTCCAACGGCAAATCGCCGATCTCGTCGAGGAAGATCGTCCCGTCGTCGGCCAGTTCGAACCGGCCGATCTTTTTAGACACGGCCCCGGTAAAAGCCCCCTTCTCGTGGCCGAAGAGTTCGCTTTCGATGAGTTCAGCCGGCAACGCAGCGCAGTTGACTTTGACGAGCGGACGGTCGCTTCGGGGGCTGAGTTGATGGATAGCCCGGGCCAGCAGCTCCTTGCCCGTGCCGCTCTCGCCCAGGATCAGCACCGTCGCATCGGTAGCAGCGACCTGTTCGACGCTACGCAGCACGCGTTTGAAGACCTCGCTGCGGGTGATGATGTGTTCGAAGTTGTGCTCGAGCTTGATCTCGGCCTGGAGGTAGGTGTTCTCGGCCTGGAGGCGGTTCTTCAACCGTTCCAGGTCTTCCGCATACGTCCTCAGTTCCGTCTGTGCCGTCCTGAGCGAGGTTGTCATCCGGTTGAAATTGTCCGCCAGGACGCCGATCTCATCGTTGACCCGGACGGGCACGCGGACGTCAAGGTCTCCCTTATCGATCCGCCGGACACTCTGCAAGAGCGTTCCTATCGGCTTGATGAGGCTGACGCGGAATAGGAGCGGAAAAAAGATAAGGATGAACAGGGTGCTCGCCAGAATCACGTAGACGAACGGCACCATCTTGGCATGCACGAAGCGCCGGTAGATGAGTTCGGAATAGAGGCCGAAATGCTCGGTCAGGATCACGCTCTCCGTGCCCGGATAGCTATTGGTCTCCATTAAATAGCGCACCGCCTCCACGGCAGGGCGGCCATCGCCCGGATAGAGTCCCCACCGATCCGCCGCAAACACCGGCACCTCGACGTGTTCGTAGGTGAAGTCAATGATCCCGCTTTCGTGGAGCACCAACTGCACGGTATTCACGTATGGCGCATAGGAGGAGAGCACCCGGTGCCAGGTAATCGTAGCCTTGTCGGCGGCTCGCTTGTAGAAGACACCGCCGTCCTCCGAAGCCACCAGTTCGACGAACAGCGGCGCGATCATAGGCAACGCATCGAAGCGATCGTAAAACGGGCTGAAGAACTCGCGTCCCAGGCGCAGGAACGACCCCCCAAAAGCCACGGCCCCATTCGCGTTGACGTGTACCTCCTCCCAAGGCTCCCCGAAAAACGGAAACGCAAAATCGAGCGCGACCTTCACCTCCCGCCCCTCGCGAAATATCACCTCTTCGCCCAGGTCCGCCTCGAAACGGGCAGGGAGCCTCGTGAACCGATAGCTGCCCTCGTCGTCCGGCTCAAAACGGATCGTCCGCCCTTCCGGCAGTAAGGCGTCGGTGATCGTCTCCGTGGGCGGTTCGGCAAAACGGCCCCATTCTACGGCAAGCCCCGTCCCGCCGGGCCGCAAGCCGCGATTGCCGTTGATCGGATAGGCCTCCATCCGGTCGTAGACGAAGTCGATGGTCCCGTCCCGGTGCAGCACCAGTTGAAAGGTGTTCTGATTGGTAAGGTTGTCGTCGAAGAATTCGCGAACGCGATACCAGGTGATCGTCGCCTTGTCCGGCTCGTGCTTGTAGAAGACCCCGCTCTGGTGCGCCGTGATGGGAATCAACATCCGGTAATACGGGGCGATCTTCGGTAGGTCATTCTCATAAAAGTCCCGAAGATGGACCGATAGATAGGGTGCCTCGAAAGAGACCATACCGTTGGCATCGACGTACATCTCTGCGTAGCGGGTGCCATAGAAGGGAAAGGCAAAGTCCAGCGTCACGAGCGTATCGCCTTCGATAGGCAGGCCCAGGTCGTCGCCCAGGTCGTCGTCGAAGCGAAGAGGAAGGTGAGCGATGCGGTA
>JBHHWM010000220.1:0-8477 GCA_046756545.1 Rhodothermales bacterium
GATCCATCGTATTGCACTACGATGAGGCGGTGGATTTCGTCGCTATATACCTTGAAACCCATACCCGACGTGCGTCTTTGGTCACCAGGTTTAATTAATGAAACCAAACGTGTTATCATTGGATAGTACTTCAACATAAAATCTTCCTTTTTCAGGGAATCCCCTACGAGCACTGTGGAGTTCTTGAAACACTCCTGTTACGTCGTGTATCAGGGTTAAACTCTGCGTGTCCGGCGACGGTATATAGATCAGGCAGAGTCACTGACACGTCTACTCTTCAAGCTCTGCCTCTGATGGTGGGATCAGAGCCGGTGCCCTCGGTGGTGGGGGCACCGGCTTTCATTTTCTTGCATCCACAATATCAGGGAATCCCCTACAAAATTGCCCCTTGCCTTGGCTTATCTTATTACCATAAGTTAGTATGGGTGCAGAGCCGGACGGTCCTGCAGGTTGCTTGGGGGCTCACCTCACGAACCGTCCGGCCGCTCCCCTTTCTTTTGGTTTTTATGTATTCCTCTCCTCTGGTCTTTGGCTAACCTGTATGCTTTTTGCGCCAGACCGCTGATTCCTTTTCCATCGCTACCCTGCCTACGCAGTAGAGGGGATCTATTGCACTTCAATGCGTCCGTGCATTCCCGCTTCGTGATGTCCCGGAATCGTACAGGTTACCTCGAACGTTCCTACCTCGGTCGGGACGACGAAGAGTTCCGTGCGGCCTCCGATGAGCAATTCAACGGCGTTCAGGTAAGGCACTTTGATTTCAGCACGCGCATCTTCGGCCTTTCTGATTACGACGGTTTTGTAGAACTCGGCGGCGGTGTAATAGTGCTTGCTTTTATTCGAGGCTGCATTATCCAGGGTCAGTGTATACCCGGCATCTTTTGCCAGGTGTAGCACGGGAGGTTCATAGCCCAACGTCCCGTTTTCATGTTCGAGCATCTGGATTGTTACCTCCTGCGCATCCGACCAGACGGGGTCGGATCCTGAGGTTCTGGCATCCGTCGTGAGGTTCGTGTCGAAGTCCTGGTCAACCTCCAGGTCCAGTTCATACCCTTCTCCGCCGGTAATCGTGATTTTTCCAACCATGCCGGCGTCGGCGTGGCCCGTGATGGTGCATAAGAAATCGTACGTGCCCCCGAGTACGGGCACGAAGTAGATTTCGAGTTCACCGCCGATAAGCAACTCTACGGCTTTGAAATAGGGAGCCTTATACTCTGCATTATCGGTTTGCACCTTGCGCGTGGCGATGGCCCTGAAAAAATCTTTGGCCAGGTCGGGTGAAAAATAGTGCTTGCTCCGGTTTTCTAGCGGATTGACGATTTTCAAGACGTAAGGCTTGCCCGCTTCAAAGGTGAGTTCATTCGGGCTGAAAGAGAGCGCATCTCCCGATTCGACCATGGTGACCTCGACAGTAGTTCTGGTATCCCAATCGACGTTGGCTACCCAATCCGAGGCCTTGATAAAGGGAGACTCGGGGGTGTCTGGTGCCGAGTCGCTGTCGCAGCCGGCAGAGGCGACGGCGATGGATACGACGAACAGGAACAGGGCGATTCTCCTCAGTAGAGACGATACTGACGTCATTACTTCCCTCCTCAGGTTTGGAACGGGATGTTGTGTTGCACTCACTGGAATGTTGGGAGGGGCTCTCTAAAAAGGTACGGCCTGTCGGCGTTGCAAACCGCCGATCTACGCCGGGAGATGAAGGAAAATTGATTTATTTTGCCGGCGGAATGAGGCGCTAGGCCCCCCTCAGGGCGGTGAGGTAGGCGCGAAGCACGGCTTCGGCTTCCGTCAGACCGCTGTGGAACGCGGCTTCTTGCGTGGGCGTCGTGGTCACCTTGGCCACGTTCGAGGACTTGGTGACATGAAGTTCAAGAGCCCACCCGTCGTTCCGGATAGTTTCGCACAGGGCGGCAAACAGAAGTGCCGGGCTGGTGAAGGAAATCGGACTGGCAATCAACTGCCAGTCGTCCCACAGGGATATCACGAAGCCGCTCTTCACTTTTCGGCACACGTCGGGTCGAAGCCGGGCGAGTTCGTCGAGCAGTTCATTCATCGAGGGCGGGTTCATGCAGCCGTTGGTTTTCGGTCGGGGCGCTCCGGCGCGTTATCCTCAGAGACAAGATAGGGATATGCCTGCAATCGGATGAGCATCCCCGCTTTCTTTTCTTGAAGCGGAAGGGCGTTCATCGTTTTTTCGATTCGAGGTTCACCGTTCTGAGCCATAAAGGCTCGGAAATGTCGCGGGTTTGCAGTATCATCTGTCCCGAGGGTGACAGGCAGGATGCGGTGGTTCGGTGGGCGTTCTGTTGATGGATCCCTTCCGGCTTTCGGTGTGTCAACATAGTCAAGCATGGGTACGGATGGAAACGGCCCTTTCGCTCGCCAACGGTTATTTTCAAACGCCTTTTGCGAAGACCACGCACGGCCTCGTCCGGGGACCGTGCCGGTATCGGCTCGTGGGCGTTGTGGATGCCACCTGCGCCGGGCATGATGCCGGCGTGCTGCTGGATGGACGCCACCGCGACATTCCGATCTTCGACTCCGTATCGGCCATGCTGGCTCAGGCCGAGGTGATGCCTACTCATTGCCTCGTCGGTGTAGCCACGGTCGGCGGTGTGCTGCCCCCCGGTCTTTATGACGACCTGACGGCGGCGGCCAGGGTGGGCATGACGCTGGTGAACGGGCTCCACCAACTCCTCTCGGACGATGCCGAACTGGTGCGTCTTACTCGCGAGCATGGCGGCGGCATCATCGATATTCGCAAGCCGAAACCCGTCTCCGAGCTATGCTTCTGGTCCGGGGAGATCTTGAACGTCCGGACGCCCCGGGTGGCGGTACTGGGGACGGACTGCGCCCTCGGCAAACGCACCACCTGCATGCTGCTTCGGGACGCCTTGCGTGCCGCCGGGATCCGGGCCGAGATGATCTATACCGGGCAGACCGGCTGGCTTCAGGGCCTGCGCCACGGCTTTATCTTCGACGCCACCTTGAACGACTTTGTCTCGGGAGAACTCGAACGGGCCGTGCTGGAGTGTCAACACGATACCCACCCCGACCTGATTTTGCTGGAGGGACAGTCGTCGCTGCGGAACCCCTCCGGCCCCGGAGGCTCCGAGTTCGTCCTTTCGGGCGGGGCCAAAGGGGTGATCTTGCAACACGCTCCAGCGCGGAAGTACTTCGAGGATATGGAGGACCTGGGGTGCGAAATCCCGCCTCTGCACGAAGAAATCGCGTTGATCCGATTGTTGGGAGCCGAGGTCTGGGCCGTGACGGTCAACACGAAGGGGTTGACCCGCGAACAAGCCTTCGAAGCCAAAGCGCGGCTCGCGGAAGAGATTCAGCTACCCGTGGCGCTGCCTCTGGAGGAGGGACTCGACGGGGTCGTTTCGGTTATTCGCCATCGTTTGAAGGCAGGACACCACGCATGAAGATCATTCGCGTAGAGACCTGGGAGGAGCGCCTGCCCCTCACGCGTCCGTATACGATTGCCACGAAGACCGTCAGCGATGTAGCCCTCTATTTCGCCCGCGTCGTTACCGATCAGGGCCTCGTGGGGATGGGTTCCGGGGCTCCCACCGAGGACCTCACCGGCGAGTCGCCGGAAGCGTGTGAAGCGGCGTTGGCCGAAGCGGGACCGGCATGGCTCGAAGGCCGGGATGCCCGCCATCTCGGGGTACTGACCCGTGTGCTGAAGAGGCACCTGCGGGCCACACCGGCCGCGCGCGCCGCCCTCGACATGGCCCTCTACGACCTCATGGGGCAGTACCTGGGCGTGCCCCTCGTCGATTTTTTGGGGCGATGCCACGACGCCCTGCCGACGTCCATCACCATCGGCATCAAATCGACGGACGAAGCCCTGACCGAGGCGGACGAATACCTGGGGCGCGGCTTTCGATGCCTCAAGGTGAAACTGGGGCACCACCTGGACGAAGACCTCGAACGCTTGCACAAGCTCCGCGAGCATGTCGGCAACGATGTGTTGATCCGGGTGGATGCCAACCAGGGCTACACGGTCGAGGAAACCCTGCGCTTCGAGCCGATGATCGGGGCGCTGAATCTGGAGTTTGTCGAGCAGCCGCTTCCGGCGAGCGCGGTGGCAGAGATGCGGCAGCTACCGTCGTCTCTGCGATCCCGCATCGCCGCCGACGAGAGCCTGCACCGGGAGGAGGATGCCCTGGCGTTGGCTCGCGACCCCGTCGCCTGCGGCATCTACAACATCAAGCTGATGAAGTGCGGCGGCATTACGTCGGCGCTGGCCATCGCCTCCCTGGCCGACGCCGCACGCCTCAAGCTGATGTGGGGCTGCATGGACGAGAGCGTCGTCAGCATCGCCGCCGCGCTGCATACCGCCTATGCGTGCCCGGCCACCCGGTACCTCGACCTGGACGGCAGCTTCGATCTCTCCCGCGACCTGGCCACCGGAGGTTTCATCCTGGATAACGGCTACCTGCGCATCCCGGAAGCGCCCGGCCTGGGCATTCACGTTGAGGAGCCGTCATCCAGAAACAACAGGTGACGCCGACCCTCTTCTTGAACGCGTGGTGCGGCGGGTAGGCCGGGTGCGCGTGAAGACTTTTTTGCCGGGACCCATTATAAACGGGAAATCAGGTATCGCGGTGAAAGCCATGCAACGGTTGATGGTGAGCACTTCATTTGCACCGTTCCTTTTCCTTTCTTAGAAAAGGCTATCCTACCAGCCGGGTTTTCGAGGTGTTCAAACTAAAAACAGCGGGCGGTGTCATGATCCCATCTTGTCGCTTTTTCCTCTTCGTTTTCTTGCTCATGCCGTCCGTCGTCATGGCGCAAAAATACCAGGATGCCGCCGGCACACTGAACGTGGCGCTGGTGATCAATCCCTACAACGGCGACAGGGCCGGTCCCGAGGTGGACGTGGATGCGGAGGCGATGGCCGACGGCGGGCTCATCGATACCCTTGCCAACCGGGGTGTGGCTGTACAGAGGATTTCGAAGATCGCCTTATCGGAAGAGGAAGAGAAGCAGTACGGCCGGTGGAACCGGTTCGGTATGGCGAACGGACACCTCGCCGCGTTTGCGGCAGCGAATGAAAAAGCCGGGTACTTCAACATCGGGCTGTATAACAACTGTAGCTCGGCTCCGGGTATGCTGGGTGGACTTCAGCAGGCGAGTGCGGGCGGAGAGCCGCTAAAAGTAGCGCTGGTCTGGATCGACGCGCATGGCGATTACAACACCCCCGAAACGACGCTCAGCGGGATGCTCGGCGGGATGCCCTTGGCCGTCGCGGCAGGGCACGCGCTGACGCGCCTGCGCAAGCAGGCCGGCCTCGATCCGGCCCTGCCGACGGAGCACATCGTGATGGCCTGCGTGCGCGACACGGATCCTCTGGAACAAGAGCGCATCGACGATTCGCTCATCGAGCATATTTCCGTAGCGGACGTGCGGAGCCTGTCGGATACCATCCGGGAGCAGATGGAACGGCTGAGCCGGATCACGGACCTCATCTACATCCACATCGATCTGGACGTACTCGATCCCGAGGAAGTGGCGGGGCATCCGTTAACCGTGCCCGACGGCCCGACGAGCCGGGAACTGGCGGCAGCCCTGGAGGTGATGTTCCGCTACGAGAAGGCGGCAGCGCTGGGCATTGCCTCCTACCCGGCGGATGACGATCCGGACAAAACCACGTTGAAGGCGGTGCACAGGCTGGTCGTCGGTGCCGTCAAGGGGCTTCTGGGAAGGGAGCATTATTGAGGTGGATGAACTGTCGTCTCAGGCAGAATGCCGTCATATCCGACGGTTACCGGGTCCGGTCGCTACTTGGAAACGAGGCGACGGCGAGACGATGAATCGACGAACAACCTTGCGGGATACCCCTCTTCGATTCGTTGGCTCCTCGATTCGTCGTTTCTACCCAGGAGACCCCTAGCCAAACGTCGCGGTGACTTTTTCCGCAACGACCTCCGCGAAGGGGAGCATCGCATTTTCGAGGTTCTTGGCGTACGGCACCGGGCATTCCGGCGCGGCTATTTTGAGAGGCGGGCTTTTCAAAAGGTTGAATCCGGCCAGCGCGATGCGCGAAATAACCTCTGAGCCGATGCTACCGCTGAAGGTGCCTTCTTCCACCGTTGCCAGTCGGCCCGTCTTGGCCACCGATTCGAGGATCGTCCGGGTATCCATCGGATACAGGGTGGCTAGGTCGATAATCTCCACCTCGATGCCGTTTTCTGCGAGAAGGGCGGCGGCCTCTCGGGCGATACCGACCCCCAGGAGATACGTGACCATCGTGAGATCGCCGCCCTCGCGGATAATGCGTGCCTTGCCGATGGGCAGCGTAAAATCCTCGGTTGCCGGGACCTTCCCGGCGTCGGCATACAGCAATTTGTGCTCGAAAAAGAGCACCGGATTGTTGGATCGAATGGCTGATCTCAAGAGTCCCATGGACGTAAACGGGTCCGACGGAGCGATGACGATTAGTCCGGGGATGCCGAAGAAGAATTTCTCCATGCATTGGGAATGCTGAGCCGCCATGCCGATTCCGCTGCCCAACGGTGTGCGAATGACCAGTGGGATGGATACCTGGCCGCCGGTCATGTACCGCAATTTGGCGGCCTGGTTCAAGATGGGGTCCATACAGCAGGTCAGAAAATCGGCAAACAGGATTTCCGCCACCGGACGCATGCCGGTCAGGGCTGCCCCCACGGCTCCCCCGATGATCCCGTTTTCGGAGATGGGCGTGTCGATCACGCGATGGTCTCCGAAGGTGTCGATCAGTCCTTCCGTCACGCTGAAGTAGCCACCGAGGCTGACGTCCTCGCCCCAGAGGAAGACGCGCTCATCGCGTTTCATTTCCTGGGCCAGCGCCCGGTTGACGGCCTGGGCAACGGACACTTCTTTCACGTCGTTGCCCAGGGCGAAGGTGCCGGTAAAGAGCGCCCGGTCGTCCGGGGCATAGATGTCGGTGTGTAGGGCCGACGCGTCGGGAAGGGGTGATTTTTCGGCATAGACCACCGCCTCTTCGATCTCGCGGTGTACCTGCTCCTTGACGGTCGCCAGGGTGTCGGGGTCGGCGATGCCCTGCTGCACGAGGTCGCGTTCCAGGCGAAGGAGGGGGTCGCGTTGTTGGTAGAAGGCCTTTTCCTCGTCGGTGCGATAGAGTTCCGGTTCGCCTTCCATGTGACCGTGCCGCCGGTAGGTCGTCACCTCGATCAAGCGCGGATTGCCGTCGTTCCGGATGCGGGCGATGATCTTTCTCACCTCGGAAGAGAGGGTTTGGGCATCGTTGTCGTCCAGGCGGAACGATTCGATGGCATAGGCGCGCGCGCGTGTATGGATTTCGGTCACGGCGGAGTGGCGCTCGATGGACGTGAACTCCCCGTACCGGTTATTCTCGATGACGACCAGGACGGGCAGACGGAAGAGCGAGATCATGTTCATCGCTTCATGAAACATGCCCTGGTTCACCGAGCCGTCCCCGGCGATAACGACCGAGATGTTATCGCTTTGCTCCCCGTATTTGATGGAAAAGCCGGCTCCGAGCGCCAGGAGATACCCGGCTCCGACGATCCCGTTCGCGCCCAGGACGCCGATGCCTGCGTCGGTGACGTGCATGGAACCACCTTTTCCCCGGCACAGGCCTCCTGCTTTTCCATAGATCTCCGCCATCATGTTGCGGATGTCCGCCCCCTTGGCGATGATGTGTCCGTGCCCCCGGTGGGTGGTATTGAGATAGTCGGTGGTTCGCAGGTTCAGGCACACCCCGGCGGCCACCGCTTCCTGCCCGATGGACAGGTGAATGGCCTCGGTGGGGAGATGCCCCTCTTTGAACGCCTGGGAGAGGTGCTGCTCGAAGGCCCGGATCCTCAGCATGGTGCGCAGCAGGTCGAGGCCGGACACTTCCTCCGGGGCTGGTGCTACGGTCTTGGTTGCTTCCGGGGCGGATTCATCGGCCCACGCCATGGGGAATGAAGGCAGGGCCTCCAGGGTATACGTTCCTCGCCCATCGCGCCGAAACGGTTTGAACCGCCGCTTCCTTTTTTTCTTTCGCGTCTCGTCGAGCAGGTCGGATCGTTCGAAGCGGCGTAGAAGCTGCGGATAGAGGGCAAACGCCGGCTTCAGGGCAGGCACCAGTTTCAACGCCTTCTGCACGGATCCTTTGGCGACGATCTTTCGAGAAGCGATGGCCAGCGGGACGTTGAGCTTCTCCATCCAGAACAGGTGGCTGGTCTCGGAGGATAAGATCATTTCCACGTCGAAGGGGGCAGGATCTTCCGGATCCCAGTAATAGCGGGGCGTTTCGCCGCTAATGTCGATGAAAAGTTCGGCTTCGAGATCGGTGTACCGGAACTTGGCGATGAGCTTCTCCCCGGCAATGGTCTGAACGATCTCGGGTGTATCGAAGATGTCATCCCACAGGGCCGAGAGGATGGTCACCATTTCCTCCCTGGTACGGTACGGTTTCATGGATCGTCCCCTGTCTTCGTTTCGGCGTCTTAATA
>JBHHWM010000221.1:0-8437 GCA_046756545.1 Rhodothermales bacterium
CCTTCTTCCCATCCTACCCTCTTCCCCACCATGTTCACCGGCGCGCAATGAAGTGCGGGATGGTGGTCACGTCCCAGTCGAGCACGAGGCCCTGCGCCGTGCGGCGGGCGCTTTCGACGCCGTAGAGGGACTCGACCAGGTATAGCGCCGGTTCGTAGCTCAAGGCCCCGCCCACCGACGTGATGTACTTGCCGTCCACGACAAAATTAGCGTCGTAGCGTACGTCGATGGCGGGAAACATCTCGGCAAAACGGTCGCGGTCGCCGGGGAAGGTGGTGGCGATGCGTCCGTTGAGCGCGCCGGTGGCGGCCAGCGGAAACGCTCCGTCGCAGACCGTAATGACGTACCGGGCTTGCTCGACCGCGGCCTTCAGCCAGGTCATCAGCGCTTCGTCTTCGAGGTCGCCGGTCATGCTGTTGCCGGTGCTGGGGATGACCAGCACGTCGATGGGCGGGGCGTCCTCGAACGAGTAATGCGGCGTGATCGTGATCCCCTCGAACGTGGTGAACGGCGCGTGAGTCGGGGAGACGATGAAGGGACGGATGTAGTGGAGCGAATCCCGGAAGACGGTGTGCTGCAAGATGTCGTAGGGAGCCATCAACTCGGAGTTGTAGACCGTCTCCAGGCCTACGAAGCCTGCGGTGAGGACGCCCTCATGTTGTGGTAACGTAGCGTTTTCCTGCGTCGAAGCAGGGGGCGAGGGGGCATTGCTCTGCACCGCGCCGCAACCGGCGATCAAGAGGGGCGCGAACAGGAGGCCGAGTAGGCAACGATGAGGCATGATCGGGCACCGGGATAGCTTCCGTGTAGAAAGGGCGTGTGGCACCGCGTGCTCAGGGGGCGTTCGACGCTGCCTCGACGAACAAGCGAAGCACCTCGCGCACCACACTCAAGTTGGCGGACGACAGGTTGATGAGGCTGACGACCACGACGCGGGCATCAGGCTGCATCATGAGCAACGACGTGCCGCCCATCGAGCCGCCGCTGTGTCGCAGGTAGCGGCGTCCCTGATCGTCGGTCCGGATCTGCCAGCCGAACCCGTACCCGACGCCTTCTCCATCGCGGGTATGCTGCTCGGTGAACAGCACGGCCCGCGCTTCTTCGGAGAGAAAGTCATCGCCGAGGTGGGCATTGGCGAAGCGGAGCAGGTCTTCGGTGGTCGAGAGGAAGCCGCCGCCGGCCCACTTGTAGCTGTTGTCCACGTACGTCGCGTTGAGCAGGTGTCCGTCCTGGTCTCGCCGGTAGAAACCCGCCCGCTGGTAGATGAGGCTGTCCACATGGTCGGCGACGGTGTGGTGCATGCCCAGCCTCTCGAAGACGTGCTCGCGCATGTAGTCGAGGAAGGATTGCCCGGAAGCCCCTTCGACGACGGCGCTGATCAGGTTCCAGCCGTAGCTCGAATACGCATAGGTCGTTCCCGGCTCGTGCAACAGCGAATCCCCGGCGAAGATCGTAAGTGCCTTCTCGACGGAATCGTACGGATCGCGAATCAGAAACTCCAGACCCCGGTAATGGCGGATGCCGGCCAGGTGGCCGCCCAGTTGCCGCGTCGTGATCGGGTACTCTTTTTCGGGAAACGACGGGACGTATTGCTGCACCGGCGCGTCGAGGTCGAGGCGGCCCTGCGCGTAGAGTTGGGCGACGGCCGCCGCCGTCAGCGGTTTCGAAATGCTGCCGATGCGGAACTTGGTGGTGGGCCAGATGGGGACGCGATGCTCCAGGTCGGCATAGCCGAAGCCCTCCGACCACACCGTCTCGCCGTCCACCGACACCGCGATGGCGATCCCCGGATACTGTTTCTCCATCAGGTCGTGCTGCACGAGGGTGCGGGCCTGCTCGACGACGTCGGCGTAGCGCGGCGGCGCGGGAGCCACCACATGCTGGGCCGCGACCGGAACGGCGATGCTTATCAGCACCATTGCCAGGGTTACCGGGGACAGGAAGCGGGGCAGGTGTTTCATGGCGAGGGGTGCTGTTGGTTTGATGAGGGGCGGGGCTATATCTGCTCTTCCAGTTCCTGCATCAACAGCGAGCGTTCTTCCTCCGTCAGCCGGTCGGCGTCCACGATCCGCGGATCGTCCGGGACGGGCGCGGGCAAGGGCGCCGGGGCCTCTTCCTTGAACGCCTTCACGACGACCGCCGCCACGCCGGTAGCCACGGCAGAGATCATCAGCGCTCTCCAAAACTTCGACATAGGATACCTCTCCTCGGCCTGTTGTTGATACGAGAAAACGGGATGTTCGAAAGATACGCCAGCCGTGGAGTGTTTGCCAGGCTACGGGTTCGCCACGCCGGCGATGGCGTGGAGAAGGCTTGCGGCCGGATCCCGCACGTCCTGCCCGATCTCCCAGATCATCACACCCGGATAGCCGTTGTCGACCACGAATTGCGTCTTGGCGGTGATGGTCGGCACCCCGTTGTAATAGATGTTGGCTACCCGATCCAGGTTGGATGCCCCGACGTGCCGGGCCACGATGTCGGCATAGGTGATGCCGGCCCCGCCGTTGGTGTCGAAGTCGCGTCCGTAGAAGGGGACGCCGAGGATGATTTTTTCTTTCGGCCAGTTTCGGAAACGGGTCCAGTAGGCCAGCCCGGTTGCCGTGCTGCCGGAGCCTGTCCCGACGGCTTGCAAGAAGGACGAGTGGGGGCCGGGGGCAGACCAGGGGCCGGAGAAGTTGTAGGCCATCACGTGCACGTAATCCACCAGCGGATGGACGGCGTCGTCATAGTGCTGTCCGATCCAGTGCGTGGCAAAGACATCGACCGAGATCTTCAGGCCGACCGGGTGCAGCGCGTTTCGCAGGTCGTGCAGCAACGCCACCAGGCTTGCTTTTTCCGAGGCCAGGGGGATGTTGTTGCTGTCTTTGGTCCAGCGTTCCCAGTCGATGTCCACCCCGTCGAGGCAGTGCGCGCCCAGGTAGTCGCGGATGGTCTGTGCAAACCGGGTGCGTGCCTCGGCGTTCGCCGCCATCACGGGGAAGGTGTCGGAGCCGCCTCCTCCGCCGATGGACAGGTAGACTTCGACGCCACGCGCATGCGCCGCCGCGACGAGCGGGTCGATCTGCATCAGGTCGCCGGTGTCGAGCCCGCCATCGGGCGTGGGGAAAGCAAAGGCGTAGATCACGCGGGTGAGCTTATCCCACCTGATCTCGGAGATGGGCCAGGAGCCGTGACGCCAGGAGGGATAAAACCCGATCACATGGCGCGCAAACGATTTGGGCTGAAACGTCGTCGTACAGACGACCGGTTCGGGCTCCGGTTCGGGTTCCGGCCCTACCACCGTGCTCTCGCCACTGCACCCGGCTATGATCGTGAGAACGGCCAGGGCGAGCAGCCGGGAGGAAACGCGGTGTGCAGCAGGTGAAGCCTGGCTCCGAAGGGCAGCCATTAGAAGGAGGTTCTGTTGTATATGGAAAACACGCGTTCCAATATACAGCGAGTGACGGGTAGATGCGCCGGGCTTCCCGGAGCGGCCGCTCGCTCACGGATCAACGCCTTCGGCAAAGGTCAGGATGAACCCGTTACAGTCCTGAATGGCGAACTCCCGCCTTCCGTAAAACGTGACATGGAGGTCTTGGATGACCGTCACGCGGGGGCTAATCTGCTCGAACAGCGCCTCCACGCCCTGCATGTCGATGTAGAAGGAGAGGGCTCCTCCGATGGGCAGATCCTTGAACATAGGAATCTCTTCGGTGAGGCTGGCGCGGGCCTGAAACATCACTTCAACCTCGTCGCGTCGGACCAGTGCCCAGTCGAGGGAGCCGGCCTCGGGGACGCTCATCACCAGGTTGAACCCCAGCACATCGCGGTAGAAAGCTACCGTTTCGTTTACATCGTCGACCATCATGTTCGGAGTGAACGTTTGCAGCTTCATTGAGGGTGTGTGTAGGGGGGATCGGCGGGGAGGCGAGCATCTCGTTATCGATAAGATAGGAGGCGTGGGTGACAGGGGTACGGCACATCGAAACACGCAATCCGTCCCGGCGCTGCGACCGGCATGTACGCACGAAGCCGCACTCTTGTCAGCACGGCTTCGCGAGCGAAACGTCGTAGTTTTTGGACGCGGCAACGCGGGGAATGCGGTGCGGCCTCCGAACGATGAGGCGCGGCTACTGGCTTTTGAGCTGCTCTACCTGTTGCTGCAGGAAACGGTTTTCCGGGTTGAGTTCCAGGGCTTTCTCGAAGCTGGCTAACGCGGCGGTGTTATCCCCGCTTTGCAGGTGGATCTGCCCGAAAGACGCATGCGTCTGCCACGACGCCGGGTACATCTCCAGGTTCAAGGCAAGGATGGCGAACGCCTCGTCTTTTTTCTCCTGTCCCATCAATTGTTGGGCGAAGTTCATCAAGACGGACTCGCCGAAGTCGTACGTAAAGCCGCCGTAATACGTCTCTCGTAGCTCCCGGTACTTCGCGATGGTGGCCTCCATGCCGTCGTTTTCGAGCGTCTCGGCCAGGACCTCTTCCAGCATGCGGGGCCGCGTATTCCCCCGGTGACAGGTTACGCACGTCACCTGCACGCGGTCGGCGGCGGGCCGGCCCAACGCGCCCAGTTCATCGAGGTGTTCGTCGTTGATCCGCCGGACCATGCGCATCATGACGCGGGCCATCTTTTTGGTCTCCTTGAAGTCCGATGGAAAATCCATCTGGTTCAGCCGGGTGCCGTTGCGGTCGTCGTGGCAGTGACTGCACCGGACGTCCAGCGCTCTCACAAACCCGATCATCGTATCCCGGAGTTGATCCGGCGTCGTGTCTTCGGGCAGGACCTTCAGGTTCTCGGCTTTGTCCGGCCATCGCCATTGCTGGGCCAGGAGGGTTGAGGGGGCGAGCATCAAAAGGAGCCCCGCGAGCAACAGCCTCCGGCTCCATCGCGCGTGTGTGCTGTTCGCAACCATGGTGCACCGTGTCTTATGGATAGGACGTGGGATGAGGGGTACCTACGGATCTCACAGGCGAGTGGCTAGGGGTTTGTGACGAACCCCCGGATTTTGGGGATGGATCTGGAAGGAGCCGGGGCGAACGGGGGCGTGCATACGCCCCGGGCCGTGTCTCAGGCGGTCTTCGGGTCGGCACGCAGCAGCGTTTCGGCGGCAGGTTCGCGCAGGTTGTAACGCGAACTCATGGCGTGGCCGTACGCCCCGGCGGTGGCGATCAGGAGGAGGTCGCCCTCGTGCGTTTCCGGGAGGCGGCGGCTGTGGCCCAGCACGTCTCCCGTCTCGCAGATGGGGCCGACCACGTCGGCGGTCATCGCCATCGGAGCGTCGAGGCGGGTCAGGTTGACGATCTCGTGATAGGCCCCGTAGAGCGCCGGGCGGATGAGCGAGTTCATCCCCGTCTCGATGCCGACGTATCGCATGGGGCCTTTTCGCTTGACCTGGGTCACACGGGCCAGCAAGACGCCGGCCCGGGCCACCAGAAAGCGGCCCGGTTCCATCCAGAGTTCGAAGTCGGGGTTGGCCTGCTTGAAGAGGCTGAGTCCTCGGGCCAGGGCGGTCACGTCGAGGGGCAGGGTGCCGGGGCGCTCGGGGACGCTCAGACCGCCGCCTACATTCAGGAGGCGGACGTCGGGAAACCGATCCGTGAGGGAGGCGAGGAAAAACGCCGTGTCGGACCAGGTCTCCGCCATCGCGATGCCGCTGCCCACATGCGCGTGGAAGCCGATGATGCGCGTATGGGTAGCGTCTGCCCGTTCGCGCAGGCGTTCCATCTCCGACGGGGCCACGCCGAACTTGGACTGGGCTCCTGCCGTGCGGACGTGCTTGTGGTGGCCGTGCCCGCGCCCCGGATCCACGCGCACGATGATGTCCCGGTTGCGGAATAACGCCGGCCACGCTTCCAGCGGGTGCAGATTGTCGAGGGTGACGTAGGCCCCGGTGCTCAGGCCGAAGGCATAGTCCTCGCGTGGCGCAAAGTTGGGCGTGAACAGCAGGCGCTGCGGGTCGAGGTCAGCAAACAACGCGCGGACGTGCGAGAGCTCGCCGGGCGAAACGCATTCGAAGCCGAGACCGGCCTCGTAGAAGATGCGCAGGACGTCGGGGTTGGGATTGGCCTTGATGGCGTAGAAGGCACGGTCGACGGCGTCGATGGATTGCAACTGTCCGGCGGATGCCCGTAGCGTGGTTTCATCGTAGACGTAGAGCGGCGAGGTCTCTTCGGCCAGGGCCGTCAGGTCGTTGCGGCGGGCGCGCCACCAGGCCGAAGCACCGGTCGGCGTGACGGCGTCCTCTCCGAAAAGTTCGCGCCAGCTCGGACCGAAGAGCCGGTCGGTGTTGACCCGGTCGAAGAGCTGCGCGTGCAGCTTGCGCACGAGTCGCTCGGCATGTTCTTCGTCGATCACAAACGTGAAATTGAGATCGTTTGCCGCCTGCGTGACCAGATAAATGTGCTGTTCGTCAAAGACTTCGAGCGCGGGGCCCAGTTCGTGCAGGAGCGAACGCAGGTTGCTGCCCACGAGGCTGACGGCTGCGCAGGGTCCGATTTCGCGGGCGGTACAGAAGGCGTTCAGGTCGGCCAGCAGCGCCTCCAGGGCCGTCGGGTCGAGTTCGGCATTCCGGATTGTGTCGATGGAGACGGTGACGTTCGTCTCGGACGTAGCGACGAGGTCGATGGAGAGGGCATGGCGTTCGAAGACCGCGAAGGCGCGGGCCAGGAAGCCGACCTGGTGCCACATGCGCGGCGTTTCCATCACAATGAGGGTAATGCCGGGACGTGAGGAAATGGCCTTCACCAGCGCGCCGACGCCGGGCACGTCGTCGCTGATAACGGTGCCCTCCATGTCGGGTGCCTGGGTGCATTGGATGAGCAGCGGAATTTGCCGGCTTCGCACCGGATCGAGGCAGCGAGGGTGCAACACCTCGGCCCCTGTGCTGGCTAACTCCTGCGCCTCGTCATAGTCGAGTTGCTGGAGGAGGCGGGCCGAGGGAATCTGGCGCGGATTCGCCGTGAACATACCCGGCACATCGGTCCAGATCTCCAGCCGTTGGGCCAGGATCTTCGAGGCAAAGTAGGCCGCCGACGTGTCTGATCCGCCCCAGCCGACGAGCACCGTCTCCCCGGCCTTGTTACCGGCGATGAAGCCCTGCGTGAGGATCAGGTCGGCAGCGGTGCCGGCGAGGTCGGCCCGCAGGTCGGGGTCGGGGTCGTGGTAGCAGGTAGCGGAGAGGTACCGCTGGTGCGGGATCATGCGGGGTTGCTCGATGGAGCGGAGCATGTCGCGGGCATCCCGCCATTGCGCCGAAAGCCCCTGGTTGTTCAGGTAGGCCGCACCGAGCGTTGTCGCCATCAACTCGCCGGTGGCCAGTACGCGGGCGCGGAGGTGCGGCGTCACCTCGCGGGTGAGCGAAGCGCCGAGCGACAGGCGCGCCAGTTTTTCGAAATACGTCGCCAGCAGCGCTTCGCCGTCGAGGCCGAGGTCGGCAGCCAGGTCGAGGTGCCGGGTCTTGATCTCCTCCAGGATCGGGTCGCTCTGGCCGTGGATAGATTCGTCCATGAGCGCATCGAGTTTCCGGGAGATGCCGCTGACGGCCGAGCACACGACGAGCGGCTTGAGTCCCTCACCCATGCGTTTTCGTACAATGCGCTCGATGGTGTGCCAGCGTTCCCGGGTGGAGACACTCGTGCCTCCGAACTTCATGACGATCCAATCCTGTTGAACCTCAGCCATGGGTCATAGGTGTTTGGTTGATTTCTTTTCTTGGTCGCATACCCCGACACGAGGACGAAGTCCGACTGACGCAAGTAAACATGCCTCGGACACGAGCCGCAGGCGACTGACGGAGTAAAACGAACCATTCCGGTGACAGATACCTCGTAGCTTGCTGCGAGGTGTGTCATTGGTCGCATATACCTGCGAGGGACGGCGCAAAGAACCCCTTGCGGTAGCCGAATGCTCGTAGCCTGCCGCGGGGTAGGTCATCGGGGGCTGCGCGCTGAACAGCCGGTTGGGTAAGACGTTTAGAAGAAGGCGCGAGCCCGCGAAGATGGCTCCGACCTACCCTCCTGGGTGCCCGAAGTTTCGACGTATTCTCTGATAGCTGCCTGCTTCCATGCTTCTCGATGACGCCTGGTGTCTTTTTCAGGAAAAAATCTTTCCCACCCCCTCCACCGACATGTTGTTTAATCCCTACCGGGATCGGCATGAGGCTTTCGACCTGCCGGATGCCGTCGCCATCCGGCGCGACAATGTACGGCGATATCTGGCCCGATACGAAGCGCGACCGCCCCTCTTTTTGCTGGCCGAAGCGCCGGGGCCGTGGGGATGCCGCTTTTCGGGCGTGCCTCTGGTCAGCGAAGCGCAACTGGTGGACGAGGCGTTCCCGCTCGACGGCCGGCCCTCCAGCCGGAAGGAAACGCCGCACAGCGAGTACAGCGCGTCCATCTACTGGCGGGTGCTGGGGCCGTACTTCCCCCACTTTTTTACGTGGAACAGCGTGCCCTATCA
>JBHHWM010000222.1:0-8406 GCA_046756545.1 Rhodothermales bacterium
AGAGAATAGCAGGAGCGGCGTCCGGTTCGTACACGCTAAAGAGCCGGACGCTGCTTTTCCATAGAGAACGACGTTGGCAGGTTTGTGAAATGGTCAGAATAATACGGGACCTTGATCCTATCTCTGTGCGGTTCGCGCGATAGGCACTGGATACCCTCGTTGTCATAATCATTTTTCTAACCAACCCCGAACAGGTCATGAAACGGCACAACGCATTCCGACAGGCGCACATCTTGGTCTCTCTGCTGTGCTCCTTCTTCGTGGGCGCTCCCGCCTTCGGACAAAGCCTTTTTACAGATCCATTTACGTATAACGCAGGTGCGCTATCAGCCGTCTCCGGGGGAACCTGGGAGGAAGGCAACGGGACGGCGGGGCTGATCAACATCATCGAGGGGTCGCTCTCTCATCCGGGCTATGGGAGCCAGGCCGGCAATAGAGTGGAACTGGTAGGCACTGAGGGTTTCAGTGAGATCCATCGCCGCTTCGGGACCCAACAAACCGGTACCGTTTATGCGGCGGCCCTGATTCGGGTAACGGGAGGGGTTTCGCAGGGGCGGACTGATCAGTTCTTGTTCTACGATAGATTCGGTTTTCTGAACCTTAGTATTCAAGGCAGCGCTGCCGACGGATCGACCTATTTTTTCTGCCTCTCAAAACAGAATCTTTCGGGTTCCTGTACGTCGAATTACGTGACGGGGCAGACCTATCTTATCGTGTTGGCCTATATCTTCAACGGAGGGGGCGACCAGAATGATGTGGTCAAGCTGTGGGTCGATCCTGACCTGAGCCAGCCCGAGCCGAACCGGGACATCGAGGATGGCGGTGGTGTCGACGCTACTTTTATTGACCACATAACCTTTGAACAAGACACCGGTCAGCCCGGTATAGAGATCGACGAATTGCGTGTGGCAACTTCCTGGGCGGCTCTGAGTGCGGGCGGGGGTAACACGCCGCCGGGCCAGCCGGTGCTCCGGGAACCCCGGGACGGCGGCATTCAGATGCTGACGGGAGATCCTAACCAGTTGTATGAGATCCTGTGGGACGCGGCAACGGATCCTGACGGCGACACGGTCACCTATCGCTGGCAACTCTCCGCCGACACGTTTGCCACGATGCTGATCGACGTGGATACCGGCGAGAATACACGCTATGAAACGACCCTCGGCGCACTCGCTACCCTGCTGACCGACAACGGCGTCCAACTCAACGAATCGGTTGTCTTGAAACACCGTGTGGTGGCCTCCGACGGCCAGGCCGAGTCGATGAGCCGAACCTTCACGCTCAATCTTACGCGGGGTACGCTCACCGCCACGGAACACGAAGACGACCTGCCGGCCTCTTTTTACCTCTCTACCGTTTATCCGAACCCGTTCAATCCGGAGGCCCGGTTTACCCTCACGGTGGCCGCGCCGCAGCATGTGAGGGTGGCCGTGTTCGATGCGCTGGGCCGATCCGTGGCCGTGCTGTATGACGGTTTGGTATCGGCGGGGACGGCGCATCCCTTTGTCTTCGAGGCGGGCGATTTGCCGAGCGGGGTGTACCTGATTCGAGCTACCGGCGAGACCTTTAAGGCGGCACGCCGCGCCGTTCTGGCCAGGTGAGGCGCGAATTGACGAACGCTTTGCATCGAGGCACCCGATCTTCACGCGAAAGCTCGGGTGCCTTTTGTATTTTACCCTCCTTCGATGACGACGACGTTCCTTGCCCACGCTTGCCCTTTTATCCTGGATGTCTACAACCGCCTTGCATGCATCGACCGATTCACGCGGAGAACCCGACGTGACCCTCGACCTGGCCCTCGATCACGGCCTGACCGAAGAGGAATACGGCTGGATCGTAGAACGGCTGGGCCGTACGCCCACCTTCACCGAACTGGGCATTTACTCGGTCATGTGGAGCGAGCACTGCTCTTACAAAAACTCCATCGCGGTGCTCAAGACGCTGCCGCGCGAGGGCGGGGCGATGCTCGTAGGCGCGGGCGAAGAAAACGCAGGCCTCGTCGATATCGGGGATGGGCTGGCGGTGGCCTTCAAAATTGAGAGCCACAACCACCCGTCGGCCGTCGAGCCGTATCAGGGGGCGGCTACCGGCGTCGGGGGCATCCACCGCGACATTTTCACAATGGGTGCGCGGCCCGTCTGTGCATTGAATTCGCTCCGGTTCGGGTCGCTGGACAATCCCCGCGTGCGCTATCTCTTCGACGGCGTTGTGCGCGGCATCGGCGATTACGGCAATTCGTTCGGCGTGCCCACCGTGGCCGGCGAGGTGTATTTCGATCCGTCCTACGAGGGCAACCCGCTCGTCAACGCCATGAGCGTCGGTGTGGTGAAAGTGGGTCGGACGGCGTCGGCCATTGCCGAAGGCGTCGGCAACCCCGTCTTCATCGTCGGCTCGGCGACAGGGCGGGACGGCATCCACGGGGCTACGTTCGCGTCCGAAGAAATATCCGAAGAGAGCGAAGCCCGGCGCCCCAGCGTGCAGGTGGGCGATCCGTTCACCGAAAAACTCTTGTTGGAAGCGTCGCTCGAAGCCCTCGCCGCCGATGTGGTGGTGGGTATTCAGGACATGGGTGCGGCGGGGATCACCTGCTCCTCCAGCGAGATGAGCGCGAAGGGAGAAAGCGGTATGATCATCTACCTGGACCGGGTGCCCGTCCGCGAAACCGGCATGACGCCCTACGAAATCATGCTCTCCGAAAGCCAGGAGCGCATGCTCATTGTCTGCCGGAAAGGACGCGAAACCGACCTCCAGGCAATCTTCGAGAAGTGGGACCTGCACGCCGTCAACATCGGCGAAGTCACGGGCGACGGACGGGTGAAGGTGTACTGGCACGGCGAGCTTGTGGCCGACGTTCCGGCGGACCATCTCGTGTTGGGCGGCGGCGCGCCGGTCTACGAGCGCGAGACGAAACGCCCGGCCTACCTCGACGACGTGCATCGTCTCGATCTCAGCGCCGTGTCCGACGTGACGCCCGAAACGGCGGGCGAGGTGCTGGCGGCCTTGCTCGGTTCGCCCAACATTGCCTCGAAGCGCTGGGTGTTCGAGCAATACGACACGATGGTGCGCACGAACACCGTCGTCGGGCCGGGGCCGAGCGATGCGGCGCTGGTACGGTTGAAAGGGACGGGCAAAGGGCTTGCCGTCAAGACCGATTGCAACGGGCGCTACGTGTACCTGAATCCGCGCAAGGGGGGGCAGATCGCGGTGGCCGAGGCGGCGCGCAACGTGGTCTGTGCCGGAGGCAAGCCCCTGGCTATTACCAACTGCCTCAACTTCGGTAATCCGTATAAGCCGGAGGTCTACTGGACGTTCAAAGAAGCGGTGGGCGGCATGGGCGATGCGTGCCGCACCCTGGGCACACCGGTGACGGGCGGCAATGTGTCGTTCTACAACGAAAACCCCGACGGTGCCGTTTTTCCGACCCCCACTATCGGCATGCTGGGCCTGGTGGAAGACCTCGATGCCTACGGCACCACGGCTGCCTTCAAAACCGAGGGCGACGCCGTTTTTCTGTTGAGCCCGGCGGCCTGGCAACACCGGAGTGACATCGGAGGGTCCGAGTACCTGGCGTTCATACACCGTACCACGGCTGGCGATGCGCCGCACCTCGACCTGGAGGAAGAGGCCGCCGTGCAGCAGGCTCTGCACACGCTCATCCGAGCGGGCTTCGTGCGGAGCGCCCACGACGTGTCGGATGGCGGCCTGGCTGTTTGCCTTGCCGAGAGCGTGATTGCCTCGGAAACCGTTGGCGGCGCGCGCGTTGATCTGGCCGTCGGCGATGCCTTTCGGCTCGATGCCATCCTGTTCGGCGAGGCCCAGTCGCGCATCGTCTTTACGGCTCCGGCAGACCGCGAAGCCGCGCTCCAGGCTGCCCTCGACGGACAGGCCGTGCAGGCACAGCGTATCGGCACGGTAGGAGGCGACGGTTTACGCATCGACATCAACGGCGGCACGGTGCTCGACCTGGGACGTGCCGCGCTGCGTATGCCGTATGAGCAGGCGATTCCCGACCGCATGAGCTAGCCGCCTGCTATTTTTGCAGGTCGGCCTGCCATGTGTTCGCTGTCACCTGATCCGGCAGGAATCTTTTACACGTTTGCGTCCTTTGCCTCCTGAAAAGGACCCTTCCTGGCAGAAACTCGGACCCGGCACGTTTGTTGTAACAACGCGCCATCCAGATACACTAAGACGCAGGCTTTGTTCAAGTAGACGAGGAGAACCATCATGGCCGAAAACGCCAAGTACCTGACCCTTACCGACGATAACTTTCAGGATGAAGTCATACATTCGGATCAACCCGTGCTGGTTGATTTCTGGGCGGCCTGGTGCGGCCCGTGTCGCATGATTGCCCCCGTGATCGAGGAACTCGCCGTCGAGTATGAAGGGCGCGCCAAGATTGCCAAGCTCGATGTGGATTATAACCCGCAGACGCCGATGTCGTACGGGATTCGGTCCATTCCGACGCTGCTGTTTTTCAAAGACGGTCGCGTGGCCGATCAGCTCATCGGCGCGGTGTCCAAGAAGCACCTGACGCAAAAACTCGACGCCCTCGTCGGGCAACCGGCGTAAGCCCGATTCGAGTACCGGGCGACGTCCGACGATGTGCAGCGCCACGGCCTTGCGGGCATCTTGCATGTTAACGCGACGTATTGTTCTTTCCCGGAGGAGAGCGAGCAGGTTCGACCTGCACTCTTCTCCGGGCTTGTTTTTTATTCCTGCTCGTCCGAAGAAACGGGCGGTATGTATTGGATAACCCCCTACGATTATGCAAAACGAGACTCCCGACCTCTCCGCGTTTGAGCACGTCGATTTTTCGAAGGCAGAGCGGCGGCAGGTTGTGATCATCGGATCGGGTCCGGCGGGATACACCGCCGCCCTCTATACGGCCCGTGCCAACCTCGACCCCGTGTTGTTCAAGGGGCCGGAACCCGGCGGGCAACTCGTCACGACGACCGATGTGGAGAATTTTCCCGGCTACCCGGAAGGCGTCCTGGGGCCGGAAATGATGCAGCATTTTGAAGAGCAGGCCGAGCGTTTCGGGGCGGACCTCCGCTACGGCACCGTCTCGCACGTCGACTTTTGCCGCCGTCCCTTCCGCCTGCTCATCGACGAAGAGACGCCTGTGTTGGCGGAGACCGTGATTATCTCTACCGGGGCGTCGGCCAAGTATCTCGGCCTCGACAACGAAAAGCGGCTGCTGGGGCGCGGCGTCTCGGCCTGCGCTACCTGCGACGGGGCTTTCTACCGGGGCGTCGAGGTGGCCATCGTCGGCGGCGGCGACACGGCGGTAGAAGAAGCGCTTTTCCTGACGCGCTTTGCCACCAGGGTATACCTCATCCACCGCCGCGACCAGTTGCGTGCCTCCAAGATCATGCAGCAACGGGCGTTCGAGAACGAAAAGATCGAGTTCATCTGGAACACCGTGGTGACCGAGGTGCTCGGGGAGAACGCGGTGGAAGGGCTGCGGCTCAAGAATCGAGTGACCGGCGAAGAATCGGAGTTGCCCGTTGTCGGGTTCTTCGTGGCTATCGGGCACCGGCCCAACACGGAGGTCTTCAAGGGCTGGCTCGATATGGACGCGCAGGGCTACATCCAGACCCGGCCGGACTCGACCTATACCAATATCCCTGGTGTCTTCGCCAGCGGCGACGCGCAGGATCACGTCTATCGCCAGGCCGTTACGGCGGCGGGCACGGGCTGCATGGCCGCTATCGACGCCGAGCGTTGGCTGGCCGAGCAGGATAGTATCGACGAGGGGCGCACCGGAACCGACGTTCACGCGGTGGCCGATGCCGCCGCCGCCGAGTCGGTGCAAAAGGCCGGGCAATAGCCCGCAAGCCAGAGACCCTTGCACCGATTTTTTTCCTGACCTTCAGGCGGGAGAAACGGCGGTCTTCGCGTCGGGAAAGAACCGGGCGTGGTGACTTCACGGGGCAGTGCCGTTTTTCACGACGAAGCCGACGGGCTCAGGGACGGGCCAGGGACTGAGCTTGAGCTACGATATCATCACGCAGGGGCATGGGCGGCACGCTTCATCAGCCAGTTCACAACGGGCTATGGGGATTATACGAAAGAGCGCGAGGAGTTATTCAAGAACCTGACGCTAGAAGAGGTAGTAGCGCAGATCCGCTCCGAGAGGAAGCACAAGGAAGAAAGGTGACTGATGGGGGTGGCTGTTGCCTGTTAGCGGGGCAGAGGGTTGCAGGGGTGGTTTTTCAGGGGTTTCCCTACATACAGGGCGGTGCTCGGTCCGTAACGTTATAGGAGCGCTTTGCGTATCTATCTTCTCCAGCAACCCTGGGACAACCAACCGGTCTCATGCCAAACGATTTCGAAAGCCCCCATCAATTCAATGAGAAGCAAATCAGCGCTATTCTTAAGCGCGCCGTTGAGATGCAGGAGACCGAAGGGGTGGCGCCCGGTGCCGGGCTTTCGCTGGCCGAGCTTCAGCAACTGGCCGCTGAAGCCGGCATCGATCCGCGCTACGTAGCAACTGCTGCCGCCGAACTGACAGGCGGCGGCGAAAGCGGCGATCAGGTCAATTTTTGGGGCGGCCCGCTGTCGTTGACCCTGGAGCGCGTGGTTGAAGGAGAGATCGATGAGGTCGTATGGGAGGACATGGTGGCTAAAATCCGGCAGGCCTTCAAGGATACGGGCAAAGTACGTTCGTGGGGTCATTCGATGGAATGGACGCATAGCGGCAGGTCGGAAGTGCGCGCCCACGTCACCGTGACCCCGCGTGACGGGCGCACCTCGATTCAAGTATTCTGGCATGAACCGTCGATTGCCGCAGTCGCCTATGTACCCCTGCTGGTGCTGGGGCTTATCATGCTCCCCGTCGTGTTCGACACCCTTGTCCTGCCTGCGCTTGGGGCCGTGGGGCTCTACGGCAGCATACTGGGTGTGCTGTTTGTGCTGGCGCGGTGGGCGCTCATCCGCATGGCAGGGAAAAAAAAGCGCAGCCTGACGCAGTTGATGGCCGAGCTTGAGCAAGTGGCCGCCGAAGAGATATCAGACCGGGAAACGCCATCCATCGAGATGAGCACCCCGGTTGCAACGGCCCCTCCCCTGGATATCGAAGACCCCGCGCCGGAGCAGGACGAGACCGTAGAAATGCGGCGAAGACGCACGTCGGCTTGAGTCTTCAGTCGCCACGTGTCGGCATGGACGAACTACCGCATCATGGCCGAGTAAGACGGGGGCTCTTGGACGAAAAATATGTTTGAAAATCGTCTCAAAGTATCCGTAATTGAGGACATCGAAGCTGTTCAGAAGCGATTCTTGAATGGGCTGGATGCACACTTGAAGGTTCCGGAGCCGCCCCGAAAACCGTATCTACCGTCTTCGAGATGATGATGGCCGGGTGCGTGTTTGTCTACCACGTTGAGCAATAGAACAGCCGTTATAGAGGTCTACCCTCCGGAGGTCAACCCATGGATTGGTTCCATCTTCAACTTGGCTCCATCCCGGCCCTGACGCAGTTCCTGTTGGTCTTTTTTATCACGCTCTACCTGCTCAGCCGCAAAAACAAAACACGCGCCACCTGGATGCTCGTGTTGATGTTCTCGGCCCTCACGCTCGTCGTGCTCGTCTCAGACGAGATGATTAACACACTCGAGGTGCCGTTGCCGCTCCTTATTCGCTGGTTCGACTCGTTCTCGAGCTCGATCATTGTCTTTGCACTCCTTCACTTTGCGTATGCCTTTCGGGGGAACCCCTATCCGCGTGAATCGAAGATTGCTTTCTGGTTGACCGGTACCCTGCTGGCAGGGTGCATCCTGACCGTGGGCACATTGCTTGTCGTCCGGCAAGGACTCCCTGAAACGTACGAACTGCTTTTCGAGAGCCTGAACGTGTCGATGATCCTCTGGGCCACGGGCGTTTTTCTGCGCAAGAAGAACCTCGTTTCGACGGAGGTTGCCTCGTCAGACAGCCGTTTACCACAGCAGTCGGCGGTGCCTCGTGTCGGAAGCCTCGTCGCCGGGTTGGTGCACGCCGAAGGAAAAGAAGCGCGGGCGCTGCGGGCTTTTGCGTGGTTTATGTTGGCCCTGTTGCCGCTCTCCCTCCACACGGTGTGGGCGATCCTGGGCGACCCTCCGCCGTTCACGTTTGCCGTCACAGGCCTGAGTCTCGGGCTGATTCTCATCGCGTTCGTGGTGCTCTATATCAACCATGCCCCCGAGCCCACCACGTTGCAAGTCAAGCTGATCGGGCTGTCGCTGGCGACGATGCTGCTGGTATTAGGCGTTGCCGCCCCGATGCTTTATCCCGAAACGGAACTAGCCCGCGAAAGCAGAACACAGTACCCTGCGTTCCAATCCCTTCGTTTTGTGCCGGATGGCGAACAGAACTACCGCATCGCTCACCTTCCTCTTCGCTTCGACGACGACCTGGGCGACGACCTGG
>JBHHWM010000223.1:0-8295 GCA_046756545.1 Rhodothermales bacterium
CACTATAGGGTCAAAGTCACGGTCAAAACGTGACTTTCGCCTCATGCCGGGAAGGACGCTTTTGCCTACTATGGTACTTGGGCAGGTATGCAAAGACCGAACGTGCCCTGCCCAATCAAAACCAATCCTGTCACGACCCTCTTGCTCAAACGTCGATGTATCCAGATCATCCCCCCGGATCGTGCTCTCCGCTTCCGTTTTGCGGGAACGCCGTCGTTCCGGCGCTCTTGCTGGCGGCGTTCCTCCTGACGCCGTACGCCACCGCCCAGACACCCGGCACCTGCGAACCCGCCCGGGCCGACGCGTATCTCGACGTCAACAACGTGCGCGCCCGCATCTTCGGCAACGGCGCTCTGTTCTGGCGAGGCAGTCCCCACGTCTACGAGGTACCCAAGCAAGACAGCGTCAGCGCCCTCTTTGCCTCCGGCATCTGGCTCGGCGGCCTGGTAAACAACGAACTGCGCGTTGCCGCCGCCCGGTACATCAACTACGAATTCTGGCCCGGCCCGCTCGACAACCAGGGCACCCCGCCCGCTGACTGCACCCGGTACGACCACCTCTGGGAGATCACCCGCGACGACATCGCCTCCTTCAACGCTACCGGCAACGCCTCGGCTAACCTGATACAGTGGCCCTGGCACCTCGGTGCGCCCGTGCTCGACGGCGACGGTATCCCCGGCAACTACAACCTCGACGGCGGTGACCGTCCGGCCCTCATGGGTGACCAGATGCTCTGGTGGGTCATGAACGACGTGGGCAACCTGCACCTGAATACCGATACGCCCCCTATCGGGATGGAGGTGCACGGATCGGCTTTTGCCTTTACCCGCCACTCCGGTGCCTTCATCGACCATACGACGTTTTACCGCTATAAACTCATCTACAAAGGCACCGAACCCCTCGAAGCGGCCTGGATCGGTCTGTTCGCCGACAACGACATGGGTTATCCCTGGGACGACAACGTGGCCTCAGACACCCTCCTCCACCTGGGCTATACCTACAACGCCGACGACGAGGACGAGAACTACGGGACGCCTCCACCTGCCGTAGGCTACACCATCCTGAAAGGCCCGCGTGCCGACACCGACCGACGCGACAACGACCGCGACGGCCTCATCGACGAACCCGGCGAGCGACTCGGCATGGAAACCCTGGCGTGCTTCTGGAAAGGCGGAGGACCCCACGGCGAACCGATCACCGGGCAAGAGTATTACCGCTGCCTGCGCGGTCTGTGGAAAAACGGAGATCCCATCCAGGTAGGGGGAGACGGAACAGGGTCGCCCTCTAGTTTCCCCGGGGTTACCGGGCAAACCACACGCTTCCTCTTCCCGGGCGATCCTGTAACCAATTCGTTCTGGAGCATGATGAACATAGATGGAGCAGGCACCATACTCACCTCGTTCGACACACGCTTCTCCATGTCCAGCGGCCCGTTCACGATGCAGCCGGGCGATGAGGAAGAATTCGTCTTCGCCATCGTCTGGTCACGCGGCACCGACCACCTCGACTCCGTCCGACAGCTCAAACAAGACACCCGCCGCATCCGTGGCGCTGCCGAAGCCATCCTCCAACCCGTTCCGATCTCTGCTACCGCACCTCCCCCGGAGCCCAACCACGTGCTCGGCTTCGCGCAGAACTTCCCCAACCCCTTCGCCGAGACCACCACGATCCGCTACAGCCTGCCCAAACAGGCCCTCGTACGCCTCTCGGTCTACGACGTGCTCGGGCGCGAGGTCGCCACCTTGGTCGAGGCGCGGCAGGACAAGGGCATCTACGCGGTGGACTTCGACGGGCGCGACGTGCCCATGGGGGTGTATTTCTACCGGTTGCAGATCGACGGTTTGCGTTTTACCAGAACGATGATGGTGATGCGATGAGCACGTGGCGGGGGGCCTGCCTCAGATTCTCTCGTCCTGCCCGGACAGCACGAAGGGACTATTGCGGATAATCGAAGCACTCATGCGTTGAAACAGCAGGGTGATGGGGGCGCGTACGTTCGCGCCGGCCTCCGTCGGGGCCGTTACGCGCAATCGCCCATAGCCGACCAGTTGCTGCGCCATGTTATCCCACAGCACATACTCGCAGGTGGCCGTCATGATGAGTTGTTCCGTCACCAGCGTGCCGAGTGCCTGCCGTCCCTCTTCCGTTCCATAAGCGAAGGTCAGGTCGTCGATGAGCAGCAAAAACGCCGGGTAGCGCTCGTCCATCCGCACCGGCCCCGTCAGCGGAACCGGCACCGTCAACGAGTCCTCTTCCGACAGCCTCAGGCTGCGGTAGGCGAAGGTGCTGTCTTCCGGTTGAAAGGTGCGCCCCTCTTCGAGCACGGTAACGTTGGCCAGGTCGGAGAGCGTCAGGCCGAAAAGGCGATAGAAGAGAGCATGGCCGCGCCGGGTGAGCGGCGTACGTTGCACCTCGGCACGGGGAGGCATGAGGTCGGACCCCAGTGGCAGCACGCCCAGCGTCGTACGCCCCCTCAATTTTTCCTGGTAATCCGGCTGAACGACTTGCTGCCTGCTCGAAGAACAGCCTCCTCCGGCGAATCCGGCGAGCATGATAAAACAGAGGGAAGGGACAACCAACCGGGCAATGGGCGATTTCATACAACGGATCTATGATGCGTGTCACAAAAAAGAATCACAGGGTCTTGCATAGCGATTCCGGCACCAAAAGTTGCGCGAGGGATGGTAGAATAGAGCGCAAAAGATAACGAAGCGACCCGAAAACGGGTGCCCAACGCTCGCCGCTCCGTGTCAGGCTTCCGCCAAGACCCTGGCTTTGATATCGAGCAAGTGCTGCAAGGCCGCGTCGTGATCCTGGGGAATGTGTCCCTGAAAGATTTCCTGCTTGATGGCCCCGACGGCCCGGCGTTCCGGCCCCCGGAGCAGCCCCATCACTTCGTCGAAGAGGGCACCGCGACGCACCGCCTCGTCTTTGATCTGCATCATGTGGGCATAGGCCGCGTCGTGCTCGTTCGGGATCTTGCCGTCCAGAATCGCCTCGCGGATGGTTTCCTTGATTATCCCTACCGCCACCCCTTCGCCGATGCCCAGCACCTCCATGATTTCGCCCCCATCGACCGGCGGCTGGAAGTTACGCAGGTGATCTTTTTCTTCGACTTCGGCCATGCGCGCCTCGACGCGGTCGAACGCACCCAGGTAGCGCTGCACCCGGCGAGGGTTCTTCGAGGTGATGTCGGCGCGGACGAGCATCATCAGGTCGTCGATGTCGTCGCCCGCTTCGAAGAGCAGGCGACGCACCGCCGAGTCGGTCACGTCTTCATCGACCAGCGCTACGGGGCGATGATGCAGGCGCACCAGTTTTTGCACGTAGGCCATGCGCTCGTCCATCGGCAGTTTGAGGCGGCGGAAGAGTTTGGGAATCATCCGCGTACCCCGGTCTTCGTGCCCGTGGAAGGTCCAGCCCGTGCCCTCGACGAAGCGCTTCGTGAGCGGCTTGGCGATGTCGTGCAGGAGGGCGGCCCAGCGCAGCCATTCCGTCGCTTCCCCCGTCCGGTCGGACGTCATGGCCGCAAGGTTGTCGAGCACCTGCAACGTGTGGTAGAAGTTATCTTTGTGCCGCTGCCGGTCCACCTCCTCGACGCCTTTGAGCGCGACCAATTCGGGAAAGAAACGCCGCAAGAGGCCGGTCTCTTCGAGCAGTTTGAACCCGACCGACGGCACCGGGGCACGGATCATTTTCTGCACCTCGTCGATGATGCGCTCGCGGCTGAGGATCTCGACGCGGGAAGCCTGCGCCCGCATGGCGACCACCGTGGGCGGATCGACGGCAAAGCCGAGCTGGGCGGCAAAACGGGCCGCGCGAATCATGCGTAGCGGATCGTCCTCGAAGGTTCGGTGCGGATCGAGCGGGGTGCGGAGGCGGCGCTGAGCCAGGTCGGCCCGGCCCTCGAACGGATCGATCAGGTCCCCGAAGCGGTCCGGGATGATGTGCACAGCCATCGCGTTGATCGTAAAGTCGCGGCGGCGCTGGTCGTCTTCCAGCGTGCCTTCTTCGACAAGCGGCTTGCGGGAGTGACGCCGGTAGCTCTCGCGCCGCGCAGCCACAAATTCCAGCACCAGCGGCTCGCCTCCGCCTCTCCCGGCGGGAAGCCGGATCGCGGCGGTTCCAAAATTTTCGTAGAGATGCACGGTGCGCCCGCCCAGGTGCTCGCCCACAGCCTTCGCCAGCCGGATGCCGGATCCCGGTCCGACGGTCACGAAGTCGATATCTTTCGTGGCGCGCCCCAGGAGCACGTCGCGCACGACGCCCCCGACGGCATACGCCTCGATGCCTTCACGCGCAGCCACCTCGCCCACCCGGCGCAACACCGGAGCGTAGGGTTGGTCATACAGGAGTATGGTCAGGTTGTCCGCCATGCCATGTCGGGTTGCGCTTTCTAATGATGTATCGGTGAATCGAAGAGACGAAGAGGGTACGAACACCAGGCTCAACCGTCGCTGCCATACGAAACCTCTTCTTCACGCACAGAGGAAGAAAAAGCGCACCATTTTTCGGGTTGCGTCATCATTTTCACTACGCCACCGCTGATGTTCCGGTATTCCTCGTGCAGAATAGTGGCTTCCTGGTCAGAAAGATAACCGCATTGCCTAGCGAAATCGATCCACACAAGGGTCTCAGATGCTTCACTGCCCGCATCGCTCAGTTTACTCACAAAATGTTTCGGATACCGCCGCTTGAACCATGCCTCTGCAATATTAGCACAAACGGAACGGGAAGAGCGACGAACCTGATCCGTCAACGCGTACTGTTCTTCCTTCAGCCACCTTTTCGATAATTCATAGATTTTCGTGGCTGCCTCAAAAGCCCGTCGATAAACACGTAACTCCTGAAAATCCCGGATCATCATAGCTCTTTCTCTCTTCGGTTCCTACATCTTACCGCAATTTCTCCATCAGTCGCTCAACGAGGCGCATCGTGTGGAGGCCGTCGAGGATCGAAACCGGCACCGGATGTTGGCCGGCAATCGCCTGCAAAAAAGCCTTTGTTTCCGCCGTAATGGGCGACGGCTTTCCGTTCCGGTCGATACCCCCCAGAGATCCCGCGGTTTCGGCAAGATCAAGGTCTACCTCGAACCCGGCTCCGGCAGCATAGAGGCTACGGACCATCGGTCCTGCCTTCCGGCGAATGCTGATCTGGGCATAGGTGCCGCTGTGAAAACGCAGCCCAAACGCCACCGCCTCGGGCCAGGCACCGCGACGCACGGCTTCCGCGTCGATGCGCTGCACGCTGCTGCTCTGCGCCAGGGCACAGCACAGATCTACGGCATCGGCAAGCCAACGAGGCCAGGCAACGTCTTGGTCGTCCGGAACCTCCCAGTGCAGCACCAGGAGGGACGCCCTCCACGGCTCCGGCAGCGCCTCGAAGACCGTATGGAAGCGAAGCGGACGGCTCACCCCGACTTCGACACCCGCCTCCTCGGACAACCCGATGATGGCCTGGCATTCTCGCACGGACGTGGCCGGGGGCCATTCCAGAAACACATGTACGCCCCGCTTGGTGGCCGCCTCCGCGATGCGAAAATGCTCCGCCGTAGGCACCGTGACGAAGATCGCATCGACCTTTTCAAGCAACGGGTCGTACGGCGTAGCGACGGCTGCACCGGGGTCGACCGCCGGTAAGGTCGCCGCCTCCGGAAGGGGGTGGAGTACTCCCTTGAGCGTAACGTCCGGTAGCACCTCAACGGCCCGCCGACGGGCTCCGGCGTGCCGACCCGCCCCGATGATACCTACATTCATGGTTCTCGTGTGAAGAGTTCCTTCATCGAAGAGGGAAAGGTACGCCAAACACCCTCCCCCTTCATCCTTGATCGTATTGAAAATGTGTGAGACTTGAGAGACCCGCCTCCTTTCCCGTGACGCCCCTCTGACATCAACGCTTCTTATATTTCGTGTTGACGCGATGACGTCCTTCCCGAAGCCGCCTTCCACTTATGCGCAATAGCATCTTCATCGAAACCGTTACCTCCCTCGACGGCGTCGGCCCACGCAAGGCCCGGGTGCTGACCGAAGCGGGTGTACATACCTTCCGCGACCTGCTGCACTACTTCCCAAGGCGCTACCTCGACCGCTCCACGACGACGCCTGTCCGCGCCCTCGACGAGCACGGCCCGGCGGTAACGGTGGTGGGCACCGTGCTCGCCTCGGGCATCGTGCCGGGCCGCCGCGCACGACGCTTCGAACTGATCTTCGAGGACGAGCACGGCGACAAGATGAAGGGCGTCTGGTTCCAGGGCGTCGGCTGGATCAGCAAGGTCTTCAAAAACGGCGACCGCGTGGCCTTCCACGGCAAAGTGCAGAAGTACGGCCGCCAGTTCTCCATGACCCACCCCGACTTCGACAAGCTGGACGACGACGGCCCGGCCCTCGACACCGGACGAATCATTGCGCTGTATCCCGGCAGCGCCAAACTCCAGAAAGCCGGCCTGACGAACCGGACCTTCCGCCGCGTCATCTACGGCCTCTTCAAAGAGCACGGGCTGAAGATCCCCGACATTCTGCCCGGCTGGATGAAAGAGCGCTACGACCTGATCGACGGGCGCGTGGCGCTGCGCTCGGTGCATTTCCCCAAAAGTCACGCCGAACTGGGGCAGGCACGAGAACGGCTCAAGTTCGAAGAGTTCTTTTTCATCCAGCTCATGCTGGGCCTCACCCGGCAAACGCGGCAGACGGTGGCCGGGGCGGTCTTCGGCGATCCGGGCGCGTATTACCACCGCTTCCTCGACGAGGTGCTGCCCTTCGACCTGACCGGCGCACAACGTCGCTCCCTCGACGACATCATCCGCGACACCCAGAGCGGCCACCAGATGAACCGCCTCATCCAGGGCGACGTGGGCAGCGGCAAGACGGTCGTGGCCGTGGCCGCCATGCTGCACGCCATCGACAACGGCTACCAGGGGGCGTTCATGGCCCCCACCGAAATCCTGGCCGAGCAGCACTACGCCAACCTGCAAAAATACCTCGACCCGCTCGGCCTGGAGACGCGCCTGCTCATCGGCGGGCAGCGCAAGCTCCTGCGCGAAGAGATCCTGGCCGACATCGCCGAGGGGCGGGCGCACGTGGTCGTCGGCACGCACGCCGTCATCCAGGACACCGTCGCCTTCCACAACCTGGGCATGGCCATCGTCGACGAACAGCACCGCTTCGGCGTGATGCAGCGCGCCGAGTTGTTCTCGAAGGGCGAACACCCGCACATGCTGCTGATGACCGCGACCCCCATCCCCCGCTCACTCGCTATGACCGTCTACGGCGACCTCGACGTGAGCATCATGGACGAGATGCCGGCGGGCCGCAAGCCCATCAAGACGATGCTCCGTTCCGAAAAGCGGCGCGGCGAAGTGTACCAGTTCCTCCGCGAGCAACTCCGCGAAGGGCGGCAGGCCTACGTCGTCTATCCCCTCGTCGAAGAAAGCGAAAAGCTGGATCTGAAGGATGCCGAAAACGGCTACGAGAAACTGCAAGAAGAATTCCGTCCTTACCGCGTAGACCTGATTCACGGGCGGCTGTTCTCCTACGAAAAAGAGGAGGCGATGGACCGGTTCAAAAACGGCGAGACGGACATCCTCGTGGCGACGACGGTCATCGAGGTGGGGGTGGACATCCCCAACGCCACGGTGATGATCGTCGAGCACGCCGAGCGCTTCGGGCTGAGCCAGTTGCACCAGCTACGCGGACGCGTCGGGCGCGGCGGCGCGCAGAGCTACTGCATCCTGATGGCCGACTACCGGCGCTCGCCCGAAGCCGAACAACGCCTCAACGCCATGGTCCAGACGAACGACGGCTTCAAGATCAGCGAGATGGATCTGAAGCTGCGTGGCGCGGGCGACTTCTTCGGCACGCGCCAGAGCGGCCTGCCCGACCTCAAGATCGCCGACATCACGCAGGATCAGGCCCTCCTCATCCGCGCCCGCGAGGCCGCCTTCGACCTGCTCCGCCGCGACCCCCATCTCCGCGACGAAGAGCACGCCGAGATCCGCGCCTACTACGAACGCTACTATGCGGGGCGCGGCATGGGATTGGCGCGGGTGGGATAAAGGAAAGGGAAACGGTACGCGACACCCGATCTCCCCCGTTCCTGCCTTCACCACGGCTTCCGCGCGACGACACACCACACGCGATGCGCTACCGGCATGGGATCGGGGTAGCGTTCCCTCAGAAGGCGACGCAGGGCATCATCGAAGCGCTGTACCTCGGACGGAGAAAGGCCGCCGGAACCCACCCCGTTGCACGTCCGCATTCTCCCGCGCCAGCGAGCATGCGAGAACGTTTCTTCATGCTG
>JBHHWM010000224.1:0-8260 GCA_046756545.1 Rhodothermales bacterium
CCTATCCCGTTGTCCTGCACGTGACAAACGACGTTCTCTCCATTCAGGCGGGCTCCTATCTCTATGCATGGGGTCGTCTGATGGCCGATGAACTTAACCGCATTATCGATCAGGTTCTGATACACCTCCAGCAATCGCATCCGATCACCAACCACCGTGGGCATCTGGGGAGCGATGGTAACGACCACACCGCGTTCTGCGATACGTCCGCCCACCATCTCGGCGGCTTCGTGGGCGAGATCCGTAAGCGGAACGGCCTCGGGCGGGTTCATGAGACGTCCGATGCGCGAGAGTTCCAGCAATTCCCCTAACAACCGATGCATCTTATCGGCCGCTGTGCTGATCTGCTGGATATCGTGTTTTATACGCTCGGTATGTCCCTGCGTCGCATCTTGCTCCAGCAGTCCGAGAAAGCCCTTAATCGTCACCAGGGGGCTCTTCAGATCATGCGAGACGGTATACGTGAACCGCTCTAGCTCGGCGTTCTTCGCTTCGAGTTCAGCAATAAAATGTTCGCGATCCGCTTCGGCCAGTTTGCGTTCGGTGATGTGTTTGTTGAGTTCTACGTTAACGTCTTCGAGCAGCTTATTGCTGTTTCTGATGGAGCGTGTTCGGATCTGGTAGAGGGTCAGGAAGGAGAACAAGACCGCCAGAACCGCCAACCCTTGAAACCAACGGGTCTTCCAGAAGGGAGGGGGGATAATCACTCTGATAGTCAGGCCGTCCTCATTCCAGACCCCGTCATTGTTTGAGCCCTTGATCCGAAGAATATATGCCCGTGGATCGAGGTTGGTAAACGTAACGTCGTGCTTTGTGCCCAGGTCAATCCACTGGTCGTGGAGGCCTTCTAGCCGGTATCGATACTGGTTTTTTTCAGGAACAGAATAATTCAGTGCGGCGAATTCGAAAGAAAAAAGGTTCTCTGTATGATCTATCGTAATCTCTCGAAGCTCGGAGATAGCGATGTCGAGGTTCACCTCCTTATTGAATTTTTTAAAGGACGTGAGCACGATGGGCGGTACGAAGGGGTTATCCTTGATTTGCTCAGGGAAGAAGGCATTGAACCCCTGTTCTCCACCAAAGAACATTTCGCCCCTGCGACTTTTGTACGAAGCCCCGCTGTTGAATTCATTACTCTGCAGGCCGTCCTTGGCATCATAGTTTCTAAACGTTTCCGTTCGTGGATCGAACCGGGAGATGCCCATGTTCGTGCTCATCCAGAGAAACCCGAGAGCATCTTCCAGAATCCCATAAATCACATTATTGGGAAGGCCGTCCTTTTCCGAGTAATGTCTGAAGGTTTCCGTGCTTCTATCGAAGCGGTTGAGTCCGCCGCCGAAGGTTCCAACCCAGAGGGTACCTGCCCGGTCTTCGTAGATGGACATAATATCATTGTTACTCAAACTTCGGGGCTCATCCGGGTCATGCTGATATCGTTTAAACGTGCCGGTTTCTCGGTCAAATCGGTTGAGGCCACTGCGTTCCACCCCGACCCAGAGGGTCCCTTCACGGTCTTCATGAAGGGCGTAGATTCGGCCGCCGCTCAGGCTGTTGGGGTCTCCGGGATCGTGCTGGTACGACGTGAAGGTATCGGTCTCTCGGTTGTAGCGATTGAGACTGCCATCCCAGGTTCCGACCCAGAGGGTGCCTGCTCGATCTACATAAAGGGATAACGTGTAATCCGTATTAAGACTCTGTGGATCATCGGGGTCGTGTCGGTAGTGCGTGAACGCGCCGGTCTCCCGGTTCAAACGGTTGAGTCCTTGATCTTCTGTTGCTATCCAGAGGAAGCCTTCCTGGTCTTCAAGGATGGAATAGACGATATCACTGCTTAAGCTGTTGGGATTCCGTGGATCGTGCCGGTAGTGCGTAAAGGTACCAGTCGCTCGGTCCAACCGATTGAGACCGCCTCCCCAGGTCCCGATCCAGAGGACTCCGGCCTGATCCTCGTAGAAAGACAACATCGAATTGGTGCTTAAGCTGTTCTTGTCAAGAGGGTTGTTTTTATAGTGGACAAAGGGCTTTGCCGTTCGATCAATCTTATCGATCCCGTTGCCTTCGGTCCCGATCCAGAGCGTACCGGCGCGATCTTCGAAGAGGCTAACTATCAGATTATAGCTTAAGCTGTAGGGGTTCAGGGGGTCGTGCTGAAAGCGCGTAAAGGAGTCGGTCTCTCGGTCGTAGCGATTGAGACCACCGCCATCGGTGCCTATCCAGAGTGCGCCCTGCTGATCTACATAGATCTCATTAATCTTATCGTTGCTCAAGCTGGTAGGATCGTTCGCATCGTGCCGGTAGTGCGAAAAAGTATACGTTGTACCTTCAACCAGGCGCTCTGCTTGTGTCTGATCCAGACGGGAAAGGCCGCCTTCCCAGGTGCCGACCCAGAGCGCGCCTTCCCCATCTTCGCAGATGGCCGTAACCACATCACCACTGAGGCTGTTGGGGTTCCGTGGATCGTGCCGGTAGTGCGTAAAGGTACCGGTTGCTCGGTCCAAACGGTCGAGGCTGCCTTCCCAGGTGCCGATCCAGAGCGCCCCTGCGCGATCTTCGTGGATCGTGTACACCCAATTACTGCTCAGGCTGGTAGAATCATCGGCGTTGTGTTGATAGCGCGTAAACGTTCCGGTCGCGCGGTCAAACCGGTTCAGGCCGCCACCGTCGGTCCCAATCCAGAGCGCACCCTCTCGATCTTCGATAATCGCGTTGACGGTGTTGTGGCTAATACTTGTGGAATCTTCGGGTACATGTTGGTATCGCACGAAGCGTTCCTTTTCTCTGTCGTACCGGTTGAGGCCGCCCTCCCACGTCCCGATCCAGAGCACGCCCTCCCGGTCTTCGTAGAGGGTGTAAATCGTGTTGTTGCCTAACGTGGTAGAGTCTGCAGCGTCATGCTTATACACTTTGAAGCGGTATCCATCATACCGATTGAGTCCGTCCTCCGTACCGAACCACATGAACCCCTTCTGGTCCTGGTAGACAGCATAGACGGAACCCTGGGAGAGTCCTTGGTCGAGCGAGAGGTGTTCGAACTTGACGTCGCGTTCTTGAGCGTGCAGCCTCAGAGGAGCCATCAACACGAGGCAGAGCGAGATCCCCGAAAAAAATACCCTACCCCACGTCATCCACCGTATACCGCGCAACCAATGATGGAGTATGGGTTTCGCCACGTTCATAGCCTACTCAGGCTAACAAATTGGACCCCGCGTTATTAAGCAAATAGTAATGTAATTTATAAAGACTTACCCATCATACCCCCGTGGGTGTGAGGACAAACAATTCTAGGTGAAAAGCGTCGGAGAAAGGCGGGAGCAAAAAGGTGCTGCTGCGCGTGCCGTAAGCGGGTTGGCCTATAACCTCCGCACGTATGTTACGAAGCGGAAGCCGTCGCGTGGATCTTCTTCCGCGACCTCGAAGGCGGGGCCGATGAGGTGCTCGAACGGGGGGAAGTAGGTATCGCCCTCGTAATGGCCTTCGACGAGCGTCAGTTCCATGCGATCAGCGATGGGGAGGAACTGCTCGTAGATCGTTGCGCCGCCGCCGATGAACACCACCTCCTGGTCGGCTAGGGCCGCCATCGCCTCGTCGATGGAGCCGTAGGTTTCGATGTCGGGGAAGTCGGCGAAAGGACCCTGCGAGGTGAGCACCACGAGGCGGCGGCCCGGCAGCGGCCCGTTGAACTGGTGGACGAGCGACTCGAAGGTCTTGCGCCCCATGACGAGCGGATGCCCCATCGTCAGCCGCTTGAAGCGTTTCAGGTCTTCGGAGATGCGCCACGGCAAGTCCAGCCCCTTGCCGATCAGCCGGTCCGTTTCGGCGACGGCGGCGATGAGGACGATCTCAGGTAGGTTCACGGAGGGAGCGGCTGGCGGGCGTCGAGGGGGGCGTGCTCTTCACATCGATTCCCAGTATTCCTCGGGCATATCTTGGGCCAGCGCGAGCGCCCCTTCGGCCCCGGCGTAGAGCGGATCGTCCACAGTGATGACCTTGAACGTGCCGTACTCTACCAGACCTTCTTCGATGGCTTCGGCCACTCCCTTTATCTGGCTGCCGCCGCCGGCCAGGTAGATGTTCTTACGCACGCGTTCCTGGAAGTCGGCTTCGTATCGGGCGATCAGGTCGATCACCGTCTCGATGATGGCCGGCACCATGCTCTCGCAGGCTTGCTTCATCTCGTCGGTGATGTCGTGGGGGGTAAACTTGCCGCCGACGGGCACGCTCACCTTGATGCGTCCGTTGGTCTTGCCGACGAAGCCGTGGGTCTCCTTGTAGCCGCGCACCGACATTTCGCTGAAGCGAGCATCCGGATATTTTTCGCTCAGCAGGTCGAAGAGTTGCCGGTCGATGTAGTCGCCGGCGGTGTTCAGGGTGCGCTGGTCGTCTTCGCCGGGCATCGTGCCGTGCATGACGCAGAAATCGACGGTGCCGGCCCCGATGTCGACGATCAGGGCGTTGTTGAGTGCGCCGAGGCTGTAGGCCACCGCAAACGGTTCGGATACCACCATCAGCGTGTCGGCGTATTCCTTGACGGCGTCCCGAATGGCCAGCTTGTTCACCTTGAGCGCCTCGGCGGGCACTCCCACGGCGGCGTAGATCTTCTGCCCGTCTTTGGGTTGGACGAGTTCGATCATATAGTGGATCAACTCCCGGACGGCCTCTTCATCCCGATGGGTGCCGTCCTTGATGACGCCGTTTTCCAGCGGGCGGACCAGGTGGACCGACATCCGGTTGTTGAGCGCATCTTCGCCGAAGAGGATCGGCTGCTTCAGCAGTTTTCGGGCAATAAAATCCTTCGGCCAGCCGACGTAACTTTCGGTCCATTTCTTTTTGCCGTTGCTGGCGGCGATAGCGCTCCGCGAGGTGCCAAGGTCGATGCCGATATAGAGGATGTCGGTCGCCGTTTTAGTCGCCGTTTTAGTCGCCGTTTTAGTCGTCGTTTTTTTCGCCGGCATGTTCGATTGCTCCTTCAGTTGGTTCGCTCGTGTCGGGGAGGGGGGTGAGGTAATCTACGACGCCCGCTGCGAGGGACGCCGCCAGTTGTTCTCGATGCTCCGGAGTGTATAGCTTGGCTTCTTCCGCTTTGTTGGTAATGACCGAAATCTCGGCCAGCACCGCCGGGACTTCCACGCCCAGCAAGACCATAAACGGCCCGCTTTTGACGCCCCAGTCGCGCACGGTGCTGTTCACCTTGCGCATATTACGATACAGCGTCTTTTGAATCGAGGTCGCAAGCTGCTTCGACTCCTGAAATTTCATGGTGGTGCCGACTTTTTCAATGGCGTCACGCCATTCGGCCATCGAATAGTCGGAATCTTTGTTTTCGAACGCGGCCAGGCGCGAGGTCTGGGCGTCGGACTGCGGGCTGAAATAGTAGGTTTCGATGGAGTTGATGCGCTCGGCGGGGAAGGCGTTGACGTGGATGGAGATGAAGAGGTCGGCCTCGTGCTCGTTGGCGAAGGCGATCCGCTCCCGGAGGTACATCTTGCGGTCGTCCTTGCGGGCCATCAGGATCTGGAAGCCGTGGTCCTGTTCGAGCCGTCGTTTGAGGCGGCGGGCTACGTCGAGCGTCACGTCTTTTTCCAGGAGGCCGGTGGGGCCCGTGGCACCGGGATCGATGCCGCCGTGCCCCGGATCGATCACGATGGTCTTGACCTGCAAGCCGTAGAGGTTGGCAATCGGCACGTCGCGGTTGAGGCCGGGATCGAGGGGGGTATCGAACTCCTGCGCCATGCGTTCGGCGGGGGTGAGTGCCGCGTTGCCGTTTGCGCCGGGAATCGCTGCCGGGGTGTTTCGCTGCTTGGCCTGGATCTCCTGATACACCTGGAAGCCGCCCAGCACGACCAGCACGCCGGCCAGCGTCATAGCGACCCGCGCCATCCACAGCGACCGGCGCGAACGGCCTCCTGCGATGGGGGGCGGCTGAGCATTCGTCGTCATCCTCAGGTTGTCTTCGTAGACCCCTCTAAGGATGGCTTGCCGCTTGTTTTTGATACCAGGGGTTTCCAGTTTCATCCGATCCTGCTTACCGAAAGATCGTCCGGGATGAACCACCTATTTTACGCAAAAAAATGGTGGATAACACGAGCATGAGACCGACGCCGGTACAGGCTCTTTCGCCTGTATCGACCATTTTTACTCCTTCAATAGCATCGGGGCCGCATCGTTCCGTGCCAGGTCGATCTTCTCCCGTTTACACGCTCCAACGAGCTCCTCATACGGCCACCGGAGCCTTGATGGTTGCGTGATGCTGATAGTTCAGTAGCTGAAAATCCTCGTATTCATACTCGAAGATCGACGGCGGCCTCCGCGTGATAACAAGCTGCGGCAGGGGGTAGGGCTCGCGCGAAAGCTGCTCGTCGATCTGGTCCAGGTGGTTCGAGTAGCAATGCGCGTCGCCGATGGTATAGACGAGTTCGCCCGGCTCCAGGTCGCACTGCTGAGCGATCAGGTGGGTGAGCAGGGCATACTGGCCGATGTTGAACGGCGCGCCGAGGAAGAGGTCGTTGGAGCGGACGTAGAGCTGGCATGAGAGGGTGCCTCGGCCCACGTAGAACTGGAAGAACATGTGGCACGGCGGCAGCGCCATCGCGCCGAGATCGGCCACGTTCCACGCGTTGACGATGTGCCGGCGGGAGTCCGGATTGGTCTTGATGCTTTCGACGACCCGCGCAATCTGGTCGATATGTTCGCCGCCGGGCGCGAGCCACCTCCGCCATTGTTTGCCGTAGACCGGCCCGAGGTTGCCGTCATCGTCGGCCCAGGGATCCCATATGCGGATCCCCCGGTCGTTGAGGTACTTGATGTTGGTGCCGCCCCGGAGAAACCACAGCATTTCGACCGCCAGCCCCCTGAAGAACACTTTCTTCGTGGTGACGAGCGGGAAGCCTTCCTGCAAGTGGAACCGCATCTGATGGCCGAACACGCTGAGGGTGCCGGTACCGGTTCGGTCTTCCTTTTTGAGACCGTTTTCCCTGACGTGGCGGAGGAGATCCAGATATTGCTTCATAATGCGTTGCTGGTAGATGAAGACGCCGGAACGACACGGGCCTGATGGCCGTTGTCCAGGGTTGATTAGGGGGAAGCAGGAATGGGGTATTGGGAAATAGGAATTGGTTATTGGTGATCTTTTCCTTACCGGTTCCCCTTTTCCGTTTCCCCATAACCAACCACCCCAATCTACAAAAGCCACGCACCAACTCCGAATACAAATGGACGCGAACCTTCATCAGAAACAGGGCATCAATCATCTCAACCGGGTACTCAATTATGCCCCCTTCGTGGCCCAGGACGGCCGAGCAACCGTCCACCTGACCATCGAAGACTGGCACGTCGTGGCCGATACGCTTTTCCACATGAATACGCCCAAAGAACTCCTCCCCGAAGCCATCAACGCCTACCGGCTCATCCGGCAAAACTCGGCCATCGAACTCGACACCGACGCCTACGTGATCGAGGTGGAGGTGATTTGAGAGGAGGTAATTCTCTCACGTTGTGCCCTGCGGTCGCTACGTGGAAACGAGGAGACGGCGAGACGATGAATCGACGAACAAGCGGGAGACCCCTCCTCGATTCGTCGTCTCAGCCCAAATGGGTCACAACGTGGGTTAATTGACGTGGGCGCGGAGGTGGAAACGGGGGATGGTGACGCGGAAACGCTCGCCGTCGGGGCGTTCCATCGTGTAGAAGCCTTCCATGGTGCCTTCGAACGAACTGAGGACGCTGTAGCTACTGTATTGGTGGGTGTCGCCGGGCGAGATCAGCGGCTGCTTGCCGATGACGCCTTCGCCCTCGACTTCTTGCACGCGTCCTGAAGATTCTTCGATGCGCCAGAAGCGGCGCAAGAGTTGCACCTCGACGAGGCTGTGATTTTCGATCTGGACGAAATAGCCGAAGACAAACCGCTTCTCGAAAAAATCCGACTGGCTGTCGAGGTAGGCCGGGCGGACCGTCACGGTGATGTCTTCGGTGGTGGCTACGTAGGGAACCATGTATTTCCAGGTTGAGAGATACCGGGTTGGAATTACGGGGTTGAGCACGAAACGCGCAACCCCGGAACCCGGTTCTGCTATTCCTCGATTCAACGGCGCTTTATCGAAAGGCGCTCCCCGCCTCGGGAATCCTTCACCCTGGTTCGTTTTTTGGTTGCCCCTCGTAAACCAGTCGCAAGCGCGGCAGGAAGCCGATGTGCCAGGCTCGCCATCATTCTGTCGGCAGCCTCCCTGATACGAAGAACGCCCCGGCACCGTCGCGGCACCGGGGC
>JBHHWM010000225.1:0-8213 GCA_046756545.1 Rhodothermales bacterium
TGCGCAACCCGCCATCGTAGTCTGCGACGTACGCATAGTTGCTTTCGACATCCACGGTTCTTGCGTGTCCTGGTGTGTTGTAAGAACCCATCTCATATAACTGGAAAGGGTTCGACACGTCAAAGATGCGCAACCCGCCATCGTAGTCTGCGACGTACGCATAGTTGCTTTCGACATCCACATCCCACGCTGCACCTTCCGTATCAAAGTGACCCACAAGGTGAATGCTCTGAAAACCGATCTCGAAGTCTGGGTTTGTATCCCAGACGCTAGGGTTTTGGGCACTCCTAATGCTGATATAGTAATCATTCCTCGGCTCCAGATTACCTGGCACTGTCCACGTATACATTCCGTCGTCCGTCGTACCACTTGTGATGACGCGTGCTGTTTCCGCTTCACCTTTGAGCAGTCTGATCGCAATTGCTCCCGTTACATTGCGGCTCGTCCATCGGATCGTGGCATCTTCTCCAACAATCCACTTATCACCTGAGTCTGGGCTCAAAGCCGTGATAAAGGGCCCTGAGCCAGCCAAAATAGTGAAATATCCATCACTCGTGTCCCGGACTTCCGGGTTGTCATGGCTGTAGGTTTCTATGTAATAGTCACTACCCGGCTCAATATAGGGCGGCACCGTCCACGTTGTAGAGCCACCATACCCTCCGTCGGTGACCCGATAGATTCTTCTGACGAGTTCTCCATTGCCTCGCCGTAACTCGATATGGACATCACCTCCACCGGTCGCATTCCACTCAATGGGTTCCTCTTGACCCACTCGCCACTGTTCTCCACCATTGGGGCTGATCACGATGATCTCTGATATGCCTGTTCCGGCTATCTTAGCCGCCCTTTCAGAGACACTTACGACCTGCTCCAAGCCACTGCGTTCTTTGACAGCTGTGTCACGAACAACAGTTGCTCGTTTGACAACGGTTTCAATGATCATTCGGTGAGCGTCTTGCCCGCGTTCTGTGTCGGGCGTTTGCGCCAAAGCAACCCGTCCTGCTATCGCTTGGCACAAGACCAGAGCAACGAGCCCTGCGATCTGCTTCAAGCATGTAGCGCAACCGCTATCCTTACCCAATGCCATATCCGTGTACCATCAGTGGTCGAGTTGACACTATATGCTAAAGGACAGCGCCACCGTCAGTAATAAGAAATCGCCACCGTCAGTTCTGATGTCAAGACCAACATCAGTTGACTCTGGCTGGCACAATGCGATCATCAAACGTCACGAGATAGGGTGTTTCGGTGATATTCTTATCGGCATCCTCCACAGAAATCCCCATCTTTGCACAAACATCATGGACAACGTTCAAATACGTCGTCAGGCCCCGATTCCACCAGCCGTCGTTCGTAGCACCGATCCGCTGAAGGGTCGCGTTGTCCCCTGTGTAATAGGCCAATTCCTGTTCGGTATAAGCCGCTGCATTCGCCCGGTTTTGCTCCTTCACCGTCGGGCTTAGTTGCACAGCTACCGTACCGTCAGTGTTCTTTCTTATTACTGCTCGGATTTGAAGGTAGTAGTCGAACGGTGGGTTATTACCGAATGACGCATACTTCTGGTATTCTGAGGTGACAAGACCCGCATCTTTATTAGATGCTTTGATGTCGAAGCCTCTATCGACGAGTGCCAGCGTCACATCTCGAAAAGCTTTATCGGAATCGGTCGCCGGACCCGGCACTGTGTATGATTGCACTGTAACCAGGGTTATCGGCTTTGACTTGAGCGCATCTTGGATGGTGGCACAACCAGTCCAACCTAGGCCTAAGATGAGAAGAAGCCAGAAGGGACTTCGGATTAGCGTTTTCATGTTCGTCGGGGTTTTGTGTTGAAAGAGGTAGCAGAGATCGTCGAGATTGACTGAAGAGGGCAGACTCTGCATGAGCGTTTTTTCATGGTTTTCCTCCGCCCTGTCTAAGACCCGAGAGAAAACAGTATTCCCTCCATCAACTGTATGGCGGATCCATCCTTGAATTCGAAGGATTCTTCATCGAAGTATTGGAAGACCCGGTGGCTGCCGAGCGTGAGACGCCCTTGGACGAACGGTCGAACGCCCTGTACCTCGATGATCGCGCCGCCGATGAGATTGATCCCTGGGTCTAAGTCACTGGATTGCAAGGCATCGCCAGGGCTGTTTGTGGTGAGAAGAAGTGTTGCCGTAAGCCCGGCACCGACAAACGGTGCAATGGCCACATTGTCGAGTTCGATTGGGTACAATACATTCATGCTCAATTGAACGGCTGGGCTTTCAAGCCATCCATTGAAGTAATAGTCGAGTGTGGGGTTGAGGATGAGTGGGAAAGACTCAGGACGAATATGAAACTCAAGCCCCAACGCCGCCGCGCCTTCGCTCTCGAATACCTTGTCGTAGTGAAACACGTCGAGATTATAGCCGACATGCGCACCGATGGCGGATTGAGCACGGCCACTCTGTGGATGGATGGCTATGAGTGCAAGCAGAAGAAGACTGCTCACAAGTACGGAGCGTGCGTATAGCATTGTCTTATCTCCCGTATTCTTGTACAACGTGATCGGCTCAGCGAGAGCAGGAGTAGCTTGCCACCTCCCTGCTATCGAGGGTTCCTCCAGGAATAGATCACCCGAAATGACGATCAGGACGAGTGCGGATGAGTTCGTGACGAGTGCGCCTCTCCGCTTCCAAGGGTCGGACACCAGCTCAGTCGAACAATACGAGCACCGGCTCATCTGACGATACCGCCCGGTCCGCCGCCACGCTGAAGGCTTCAAGTACCTCCTCCATACTCGCACTCCTTGGGATATGCACCTCGCCTTCAGGGTTTGCTCGTGCTTCACCTGTGCGCGAGGACTCGGAAGCACACGTGACCTTGACGTGCATGGGGGTATAGATGCCCATCGTGAGCCCCCAGACGAGTTGGTTGACGAAGCTCGCTTCGGTTTCAACGATTGCTACTCCATTGGGACACTCTGCCGCCATCCTGACCGTTTTTGTGGGCACGAGTCCATAGAGCCAGCCCGAGACGAAGGGTTTATTAAACACGAGTGCTGAGGGCGCAAGGCCGGTTTCAATGCGCGTGTGGTAGCATCCGGCGAGCACTACGGTGGTCATGAGAAGGAGGAGAAGGCAATAGCGATGCATCATGTTGTCCTCCGATGGTCGTCCTTTGGATGATGGTCGTTTTCTCTGGCAGAGCACAAGAGTATTGGGACCCCAGCCGTCACAAGGAGCGGTTGTGGGCAGAGTAAGGCGGCTTACAGACCTTACCTACGACAACCGAGCATTGGAGGGGGTACGTCCCGATCCAAGCTGACAGCAATGAAGCACTAACGTAGGAGAGAAGTGTGCCATTATACCCCGGTAGATGAAGCTTGCATCGTTTGCCGGGTAGTTCTGCTTCGGCTTTCCCGCTTGTTGACGTGTTCTTGCCAGGTGACTACTATAACCCGGCTTTGCTTAGTGCCTTCTTCTTTTCAATCTCATCGGCAACTGCGTAATGCACACATTTTTTGTTTACGGGATTCAGGTATGTTCCCAGCGATTTTGCCACAACTAAAGCTGCTGGTATTCCAAAAAGGCTAATAAACAAACCCACGACTTGGAAGACGGCTAAAACAGTAAGAATGAGCCCGATGGGGAAATACAAGATCATGACAATTGTTGAGTATGTTTTCCACGCTATATTTTGCTCTACGTTAAGTTCTTTTTTGCTAATCATCGCTTTGCCAAATGGCCAGAACAAGAATTTTCCCAATTCCATGAGCCCCAGACCAATGGGTGCTGCCACCACCGTTGCGGTTAGAATAAGACCCAGCACATATACGACGATCGCATTAACGAATCCCAAAAAAGGGATGTGCCACAAGATATTGCCTAACGTTTTCATGCCTTTCTCCGTATCTCGCCCTGTTAGAGCTGTGTGTAGACCACTACCCCCTGGCAACGATGGCCTCGTTTAGGGCATTTACGATGCGAGAGACAAAAGTGGCATCCTTGCTTGAAAAGGCTTCTGCCTCCCCCGAAGCACTGTTGAGCACAACGGTATAGAGCGGCTTACTTACCGCCCACCAGGCTATGCCGCCGCTGATGACGAGCAATCCGATCAAGATCTGGACCAGCAGCAGCAGCAGCCCCAGTACCACGAGAACGATCGCGCCTTTTACGGAAGGATTACGCCGGAGTGATTTTACAGAAGTCACCCCGCTCATCGCGTAGGTCTGGGAAGGGACGATGAACCGTGTGTTCGTCACGGTCACGCCTGCGTCGTTGAAGAAGGTCCTTTCTGCCATCTTCTGCTTCTCTGTTGCGAAACCGTCGCAAGAACGCCGTACGTCGCACCGTTTGACGTACGGCGTTCTTGCGGGTAAACGTATGTACCAAGAAGCACTCCATTCAGGAGACATGCGTTGCATTTTTACCCGAGAATTGCTGCGTGCGACGTTTGCCTGGCACTAGTGCTTCACCTTTCCCGTATTCAGAGGGTGGGGCACCGAAGCGCTCGCGGAAGAGCCGGGTGAAATGATCTACATCCCGGTAGCCAACAGCCGTCGCCACTTCTGCCACCCGCCCGGCGTGGCCCGCCAGAAGGTGTGATGCGTGTTGCAGGCGTAGGTATCGGACCATTTCTGCCGGGGACATTCCGGTCGCAGCACGCAGTTTGCGAGAGAGTGTACTTTTGGTGAGGCACACTGCATCGGCCAGCATCTCCACCGTGAAGTGTGGATCACCTAGATGGTGCTCGACGGCCTGGCGCACCTGCTCGTAGAACGCCTCTTCCTCCGATGTAATAGTGACGCCTGTCGGTTGCACGACGACCTCGCGACTATACCGCCGGCGTAGCGCCTGCCGGCTTTCCAGCAAGTTTCGAATGCGAGCCTGCAATTCGTCGAAGCTAAACGGTTTCCGTACGTAATCGTCCGCGCCTGCACCGAGTCCGTCCAACCGGTCTTGTTCTCCGGCTTTCGCTGTCAGCAAGATGATCGGGATGTCGTCAAAGCCGGCATCGGATTTTAGGGCATGGCACAGTGCCACGCCATCCATCTCCGGCATCATAACATCGCTGATGATCAGATGAGGCCGGTGCCGATGCACGACTTCCAGCGCTTCACGACCATTGCGCGCCTCTTCGATGGTGTACTCCACTTGGAGATGGTTCCTCAACAAACGTCCTACCTCGGCGTTGTCTTCGACTATCAGGATCACCGGGGGCGGCTGTAGCATTGAGGTGGATTCTGGTTCCGGCGCCGTTTCGGTCATGTGCCCCCTAGCCAGATCCTCCTCCAGACCCAGAACACATCCCGGTTGAATCAGAGCGCGTTCTGGACATGGTTCTGTGGGTACCGACCCTGTGTGTAGAGGCAACGTCACCCGGAACTCGGTACCGAATCCCGGTTCGCTCGCTACCCCGACCTGGCCCCCGTGTAACTCCACCAACTCTTTAACCAATGAAAGCCCAATCCCTACGCCTTCGCTTGCTCGATGAACGGCGTGTACTACCTGATAGAAGCGGTCGAAGATATGTGGCAAAGCCTCGGCTTCTATGCCTACCCCGGTGTCCCGCACACGGAGAATCGCTGCCTCGTCGTCCTCCTCTTTGGCCACGGAGACGAGTACCCGGCCGGGAGACGGAGTAAATTTCAGGGCATTTGAGAGCAGGTTGCCAATCACCTTCTCGAAGGCCCCTGGGTCGATGTGGACATACAAGGGTTGGGATTGCGTCTGGTACTCCAACACTAGTTCGTTTCGCTCGGCGAGGGGCATAAACGCGTCGACCATCTGCTCCAGGAACAGAACAAGATCAACTGGCCGCAGTCGAAGCCGGAACTGGCCGGCTTCCAACCTGGAAAGGTCGAGCATCTGGTCCGTCAGCCACTCCAAGCGCCGTGTGTTCTCAATGGCTACGTTGAGTTGTCGTCGCGTCTCTGCGCCCAGCTCGTCACCGGACCGATCCAGCAAACTGATAATTGGTCCCTGAATTAGCGTGAGCGGCGTGCGAAACTCGTGACTGATGTTGGCGAAGAACCTGCTCTTCATCCGGTCCATCTCCAGCAGACGTTCCGCTTGTTCTTTCAACTGAGCGGCTTGTGCTTCCGTTTTTTGTTTCTCTTCATCCAGCTTCAGGGTGCGTTCCTCGACGAGCCGCACTAGCTTCTTTTCGCGCAATTGGCGTTTCACGCGCCGGATGCGGTAGTGGTACAAGCCACTCCCCACTAACACCAATCCAAGCAGACAGAGCGTATTGAACCAAGTTGTTTGGTAGAACAACCTCTTTGTAGTGAACAGATATACCGGGGGCGATAACCCACCCCCTGGTGATGGCGTGTACACCTGGACTTCGGCCGCTCCCGGCTCTGCGATTTCCTCCGGCCCAATGAAGGCTTCGAGTCCTAACGTTATCGCGTTGCTCTCTTCACTGGACTTCAGTGGTCGGGTAGGCAGCGCATGTCCCTTCCAGTGAATGGAAGAGTATGCAGCGAAGGCGCCGTATACGGTCAGCGTAAAACCCGGCTCGTCTTCCGTTTTCCTGATGGGTTCGATGGACTCGATGACCGGCTCCGGGGCGACCACCTCGAAGGCAAAACAGGGTGATGTCGCCTCGTCCGGGTTGATGATCTGCACGCACCAGGTGGCAGCCTCCGTCCCGAACGTAGCCTGCACCTGCACCTGCTTGTCGCTCGCCCCTAGCAGACGCCCACGGTTCTTAATGTGTGCTGCTATCGAGCCTGACTGCAAGTGTGCTGTAAAGTCATCTGCAAACCCTGAACCATCAATGGTCAGCCACTGCCGGTCATTCGAACCAACGACCGGAGCGGGGCTGATGGCCGTGATGAGAGGTTGTACACGGAAGTCTGTGGTTTTACTTGAAAGGTCGGCAACACCCTGTGAGAGAACACAGACCGCAATCGCCCCAAGGTAGAGCATTCGAGCTATGCCTTTCCGACCTAGCATTAGCCTGAGCCAAAGAATAGGGATACATCCACAACGGATGGTATTTGCAGTTTAACCGTCGGCTGACTCTTCCGGTATGGCGGGAATCCGCCCTTTTTGAATCCGTCGTACCTTCAGCGCCTTGGCGACAGCTTCCAGCCGCATCGGACATGCCGTTTGTCGTAGATGTGGTTGTCGACGGTCTGCGGGCTGATTTTAAGAGCGTCAGTGATTTACTTCTGAGCTAACCCTTCGTTCTTAGGGCAGAGGATCTGGGTCCCCCGTTGCGTCAGACCATAGTCAGTTTGCGCTTGTTCACCGATGAAGAAGTGGAGCACGCCGCACACCACAGGAGGAGGATGAAGAGGCTCTCCGAACAATCTCCTCATGGCCTTGGCTCAATTGTCAGACGACCGTGTGTACTTTGCTACCTCATCCGGCTTACCCCAGGCGGTGTACAGGTCTACAACGCGTTTTCGGCTACCATCCGTGTAGGCATCACGTGTACACGTTCACTTTCGAAGCGGGTCGGTCGCCGAGCGGATCGTACATGATCCAGGCGAGAGGAGAGACCATGCAGGCGTCGCGGACCGTGCTGTTGCTGAAGTGATTGGACCAATAAATGGAACCTGCAGAGGGAGCCCTCCGGTGTGAGGAAGGAGGGCTCCCTCTGTGTCGCGAGGGGCGCATCGAACCGTGTTGGCAAACGCAGGATCTGAGAGCGCGCGCCCGGATTATCACCTCCGGGCGCTCGTGAAAGACGGGTTTGGGTTTCAGTACACGAGAACCCAGGCCTATTTGGTGAGGACCATGTGGTGGGATCGGCTGAAGGAGCCGGCGGTGAGGCGGTAGAGGTACACGCCGCTGGGAAGCCGGGCTGCATCGAACGTCACCCGGTGTTGGCCCGCCGGCATCTGCGTATCGACCAGGCGGGCGACCCGTCGACCCGTCACGTCGTACACTTCCAGTAGTACATGCACCGCCTCCGGCAAATCAAAGGTGATATCCGTCGTCGGGTTGAACGGGTTGGGGTAGTTTTGTTCGAGACGGTAGGTGGCCGGAATTTCTTCGGGGGCCAAGCCAGCCGTTTCCGGTTGAATCGATGTTGCCGCGGTTTGCGATCTCGGCAACACCAGATCACAGCCACCTACCGTGAAGACGGACCCGTCATCTATGGCAACGCTCTTTTTGTTGTGAGGCACGTGAACCTGGTAGCCGGTCCTCCCGATGTTGTCACTTTCGTCGATGGTGGCGAGGTTGAGTGTGTAGACCCGTCCGTTACCGCCGCCCTGACGCTCTGCGCGTAGA
>JBHHWM010000226.1:0-8162 GCA_046756545.1 Rhodothermales bacterium
CGGCGTCTCGGCGGGTAACGTCGCGACGACCGTCTGTTGAAAGGAGAGCGTATTGACGTGGCGCTGGCACTGCGGGCATTGATCATCCAGCAGCGAGAGGGCATCGTGCTCGAAGGCGGCGTCGTGCCGGGAATGATCACATTCCGTAGCTGTATCGGAGCCCCCTTTCAGCGCAGTCCACGTCAGACCGTGATATGCGCGGTGGAGGACAGGGGCCAACAACCCACCGAAGAGAAAGACGGTGAGCAGCAGCCAGGCGACCGATTGATCGTGCCTCCGAGGGTTCATCGAGACGTGGGTCGTGCCAGAAGAAGCGGACGTGGTGCCTCTACCACGCGGCTCTCTATACGCATCTCCTGGGGCCAGGTTCGATCCCGGCCACGAGGCGCGTCCGTTTTGCCCTCTCAGCGAAGCAGGGAACCGTCCCGGTCAGGATACGCCCACCGCGAGCGGGTAGTCGGCTTCTACGTTGCCGCGCGCCATCTCGCGCAGGCGGCGCTTCAACAGGCGGCGGCGGAAGGGGCTGATATGGTCGATAAACAGGATCCCGTCGAGATGGTCGTATTCGTGCTGGATGACGCGCGCCAGCAGGCTGCCCACCTCGATCTCCTGCCGCTCGAAACGGCGATCCAGATACGCGATGCGAATGCCCTCCGGACGGATCACCAGTTCCCGGAGGTCGGGAATCGAGAGGCACCCTTCTTCGAATTCGATCTCCTCCTCGCTTTCCCAGTGGATTTCCGGGTTGATAAACACCATCGGCTGCTGCGGCAACGCCTCGATCTCCTCGGCTTCCATGTCATCGAACATCGGCGTCAGATCGACCACGAAGAAGCGCTCGGTGCGCCCCACCTGCGGAGCCGCCAACCCGACGCCCGCCGCCCCGCGCATGGTCTCAACCATGTCGTCGATCAACTGCTGCAACTCCTCCGAGTTGCCTTCAACCTCCTGCGTTTCTACGCGCAGGATCGGATCGCCATAAACGTAAATGGGAAGAATCATCGAGCGCCCGGCTTCCTACTGAACAACTACTGAAGGGGGAATAAACCGACTTTTCCTCCAAAGGTGCCACCGTTCACCAAAGATTCTGCATCGGATGATACCCGACACCCCATCCTCCACTCACCCACTCATCGTTTCGATCTCCAGGATCCGCTCGGCGACCACGCGCAGGTCGGGGCCGACGATATCCGGGCGTTCAGCCAGGGGATCGAGGACCATGCCGGGACGCGCTACAAACGCCCCGGCGCATCCGGCCCGCATCGCCCCGGTGATGTCCCAATCGTGCGCGGCGACGAGGCGCAAGTGTTGCGGAGACACGCCCAGGCGTTCGGCGGCCATGAGGTAGACTTCACGGGCGGGCTTGAGGCGGCGCACGGCGTCCACCGAGAGCACCTGCTCGAAGAAGGGATGGAGCCCGGCGTGGGTTAGCTGGGCATCGGCCACCTCCCCGGTCGAGTTGGTCAACGCGGCGAGGCGCAACCCGGCGGCTTTTAACCGTTCGAGGCTTGCGGGCACCTCCGGGTGGGGCGGCAGCATCCGCATCCCGCCGAGAATCTGCGCGCGTGCTTCCTCCGATAGCGCGACGCCCCGGCGCTGGGCCGTCACCTCCAACGCCACCCTGCCGATGGTCCCGAAGTCGCGGTACGTCCCGGTGATGGTAGCTACGAACGCCGACCGGAGCATCCGGGCAAACCACTCCTTCCGTGCGGCCCCATCGCCGAAGACCTGCTCGAAATGCGGATCGAGGGCCGCGAGGTCGAGCAGGGTTTCATTCACGTCGAAAACGATGATGCGCGGCATAGGGAGCCCTCCCTCTGCGTGATGGGCCGGTGGTCGAGACGATCCCGCCTCCCTATCCCGGGCAGGTGGGCGATGCCAGGAAGTGTACTCGTTGCCCGGCAGGAATGCAAGCTCCTTTTAACGAACCGCCTTCACGGGCCGGGGTGTTGTTTTTCAGGCGGAAGATGTTGTTTTTTCAGAAGCTTGCAGGCACTACGGATCCGGGGCTTGCGACGATGGCTCGCTGGGTGTTATGGCTCCCCGGCTCGGGACAATGCCAATTATGTATACAAGGTAGAAATAACACGCATGCGCTTTGTGCATGCTTTACAGAAAAATGAAGTTATCGCCTGATGATGGTAGCGCGTTATGGCTACCAGGTAGAGAACATCATAAGATTGTGCCATATGGCACAGCAATAGTTATGCCCCCACTACGCTATATTTGGATCGAAAGGGTGAAAAGAGCGTTCGATAAAAAAATCAGACCTGCTATGAAGCGAGAAAAGATCATCTCACGCGATCCCAATGTAGTCAGCGGTGCGCTCGTCTTTTCAGGCACTCGCGTTCCTGTTCAGATTCTCATCGATTACCTTAAGGCTGGCGAAACCCTTGACCGATTCCTGAAGGGATTCCCGACAGTTCAACGTGAACAAGCAGAGGCATACCTCGAAATGACCTTGGAAGAGGCAGCGGCCCATGCCTGAGAGCGTCTGGCTCCATGCGCGTACTACTCGACGAAAACATAGATCGATTGCTACAGCCACTTTTTGCTCCGATGTTTGATGTTGTCACTGTGCATGAGCGCGGGTGGGATGGAAAGCAGAATGGAGAACTCTTACGTGCTGCTGAGGGAGAGTTTGACGTCTTTGTGACGATGGACCGGAACCTTCCCTATCAGCAGAATCTGAAGGTGCTCGATCTGGCTGTAGTAGTGATTCGTGCTTCGAGCAATGCCTTTTCTGAGGTTGCCCCACTCATGCCAAAGGTGAATGCAGCCATAGTTGGGGCACAAGTCGGAGCAGCAACGACTGTGAGGCCATAACAACGCAATGCAGCCCCAAACCGCTCAACGGTTTCAGCGTTGCCCCGTCGCCGGCGATTCCGTAGTTTTTATCAAGGCCACTGCTGCGGTTTGCGGCTTACTTCGGTAGCGGTAGGTGAACAGCGCAGATAGAAGAAGGTGTTGCCCTGCCGTGACGGTTGCTCCTTCAACTGCCCAGACAGAGCATAGAAATCGTTAGCCCGCAGGGGCCGCACGGTGACGTCGCCGAAATGAACCAGCCCATGAGCCTCGTCAAGTCCAAACAACGTGTTGCCGATCACGGAGAAGTGTTTACGCCGCCGTGGATGGTGGAGGCCATGCTCGACCTTGTAAAGGACGAGACCGAGCGCATCGACGCCCGATTTCTGGAGCCGGCGTGCGGCAGCGGCAACTTCCTCGTCGAGGTACTCCGCCGCAAGCTAACCGCCGTCCACCTCCGCTACGGTCGCTCCGACTTCGAGCGGCGCCTCTACGCCCTTCTCGCTTTGATGTGCGTCTACGGCATCGAACTGCTTGCCGACAACGTTGCCGAGTGCAGAGCCAACCTGCTGGACATCTTCGCGGAGTACCTCGATCTGGACCAAGCGGACGACCTCTACCGCGCCGCGTCCTATGTGCTCGCGCAAAACATCGTCCACGGCGACGCCCTCGCCATGCGCACGCACGAGGGGCAGCCCCTCACATTCGCCGAGTGGGGCTACCTGGGCCGAGGCAAGTTCCAGCGGCGCGACTTCCGCCTGCGCACGCTTACCCGAGCCTCTTCCTTCGGCACCGAGGACTCGCTCTTCACCGACCCGGCCTACCTCGGCCAGCACGAGCTCTTCACTCCGACGGCTACCTACCCACCCATGACGGTACGCGACCTCGCCGCCGCCGAACTCCACCCGGAGCGCCCATGAGCACCCAGGCACCCTTTACCTTCCGGGGCCGCAACCCGGACGTGCTCTCGTGCATCGCCAATCTCTCCAACGACGAGGTCTTCACCCCGCCCGACCTGGCGAACCGTATGCTCGACATGCTCGCCGAGGCGTGGGCCGCCGACCACGACGGCGCGAGCCTCTGGGCCAACCCCGACGTGCGCTTCCTCGATCCGTGCACCAAGTCCGGCGTGTTCCTTCGCGAGATCACCCGCCGCCTCACGGAAGGGCTGGCCGAGCGGATGCCCGACCTGCGCGAACGCGTGGATCACATCCTGACGCGGCAGGTGTTCGGCATCGGCATCACGCAACTCACGGCCCTGCTCGCCCGCCGCAGCGTCTACTGCTCCAAGCACGCCAACGGGCCGCACGCCATCTGTCGCCGTTTCTCGACCGAGGAAGGAAACATCTGGTTCGAGCGCACCGAACACGCGTGGCAGAAGGACCGTTGCATCTACTGCGGCGCGAGTGAGCAGACCTTCAACCGGGGCGGGGACCTCGAAACCCACGCCTACGCCTTCATTCACACCGACGACGTCAACGCTCGGATGGCCGAGCTTTTTGGAGGAGACATGCAATTCGACGTGATCATCGGCAACCCACCCTACCAACTCAGCGACGGCGGCCACGGCACCAGCGCCGCGCCCATCTATCAACTGTTTGTGGAAAAAGCACTCGACCTCGACCCGCGCTATGCCGTGTTCGTAACGCCTTCCCGGTGGATGTCGGGCGGGAAAGGACTCAAACAGTTCAGGGCGCGGATGCTCTCCGACAAACGCCTGCACCGTATCGTGGACTACCCGAAGCTCTACGAGGGCTTTCCAGGCGTGAAGATTCGCGGCGGCATTTCCTACTTCCTCTGGGACCGCGAGCATCATGGGCCGTGCGCCGTACAGACCATCTGGGACGGCCAGCCGACCGGGCCGCCCGTCGAACGCCACCTCGACGCCTACGACGTGCTCGTGCGCCGCAACGAGGCCGTGCCCATCCTCGAAAAGGTACGCGCGAAGGGCCAGCCGACCCTCAACGCGCGGGTTTCGAGTGCCAAACCCTTTGGTCTCCGTACCTTCTTCCACGGCAAACCGAACCCGAATGGCTTCAATGAGCCGGTGAAGCTCTTCGGCTCGCAGAAAATCACGTGGGTGGAGCGCTCGGCCATCTCGGCCAACGCGGCGTGGATCGACCGGTGGAAGGTGCTGATGACGGCTGTTCAGGGGACGAGTGCGGCGGTCGAAACCAAGTTCCTCAGCAAGCCCATCATCGCCGGGCCCGGCACCGCGTGCACCGAGACCTACCTCGTCGCGGGCCACTTCGACACCGAGGCCGAGGCCGCGAACTACGCGCGCTACCTCCGCACGCGGTTCGTCCGGTTCCTCGTCTCACTCCGCAAGCAAACGCAGCACGCCACCAGCGGCGTATACGCCTTCGTGCCGGACCTGCCGCTGGATGAGGCGTGGACGGACGCGAAGCTCTATGCTCGGTACGGGCTGACCGAGGACGAGATTGCCTTCATCGAGTCGCAGGTCGCCGAGCACGAAGACACCTCGTCCGACGAATCCCCCCCGAAAGACGATGACGACGAATAAGCCCGGCATCGCGGAAATCCTTGCACCGAAGCCGGCGGTGCGGCCGCACATCTACGCCTACGCCATCGACGACGCGGCGCACGCGGGCCTGCTCAAGGTGGGCCAGACCACGCGCGACGTGAAGCAGCGCGTGGCCGAGCAACTCAAGACCGCCGCCATCGAGAACTACCGCATCGTGCTTGATGAACCCGCCGTGCGCGACGACGGCACCTTTCTCAGCGACCATCAGGTACGGGCCGCGCTCGTGCGCAAGGGCTTCGAGAACCCCATGGGGGAGTGGATGCGCTGCACCGTCGCGGACGTGCGGACCGTGCTGGCCGAACTGCGCACCGGGCAGGTGTTCACTGGCTCGCACCACGAGACCTTCGCCATGCGGGCCGAGCAGAAAGAGGCCGTCGAGAAGACGCTCGCCTACTACCGCTCCATCTGGCAGGACAACCCGGATGCCGCCCCGCGCTTCCTCTGGAACGCCAAGATGCGCTTCGGCAAGACGTTCGCCACGTACCAGCTTGCGAAGCGGCTCGGGGCGAAGCGCGTGCTCGTGGTCACGTTCAAGCCCGCCGTCGCCGACGCCTGGCAGACCGACCTCGAATCCCACGTGGACTTCGACGGCTGGCAGTTCGCCTCCCGCACCACCGGCTTCGACCCGGCGACGGCCGACAAGAAGCGTCCGATCGTCTATTTCGGCTCGTTTCAGGACCTGCTGGGCAGGGACCAAGCCGGCAACATCAAGCCCAAGAACGAGTGGATCCACACGATCAACTGGGACCTCGTCGTCTTCGACGAATACCACTTCGGCGCGTGGCGCGAGACAGCACAGGAGCTGTTTGAGGGCGAGGACGACGCGGTGGCGAAGCAAGAGGCCGCGCTCGAATACGACCGGGGACTGGCGGCGCTGAACGAAGACCTCGGCGTGCTCGCCGAGGACGAGAAGAACTTCCTGCCCATCACCACGCGGGCCTACCTCTACCTCTCCGGCACACCATTTCGGGCGCTCGCCACCGGCGAATTCATCGAGGAGCAAATCTTCAACTGGACCTACACCGACGAGCAGCGCGCCAAAGAGCACTTCGCTGACGAGCATCCGGGCACGCCCAACCCCTACGCCGCTTTGCCGCAACTGCGCCTGCTCACCTACCAGATGCCGGATGAATTGCTGGCCATTGCCAGCGGCGGCGAGTTCGACGAGTTCGACCTCAACGCCTTCTTCGAAGCCACCGGCACCGGCGACGCGGCCCGCTTCCGGCACGAGAGCGACGTGCAAAAGTGGCTCGACATCCTTCGTGGTGGTTACCTGCCTGTGTCGGTCGAGCACCTGAAGACCGGCGCGCGCCCGCCGCTTCCATACTCGGACGTGCGGTTGCTGCCCTACCTCCAGCATTCGTTCTGGTTCATGCCCAGCGTGGCCGCCTGTCACGCCATGGCCAACCTGCTGCGGGCGCGGCACAACACCTTCTGGCACGGCTACACGGTCGTCGTCGCCGCCGGGCCGTCGGCCGGCATCGGGCTGGACGCGCTGCCGCCCGTGCGTCAGGCCATCGGGGGCGGGCTCGACACCCAGACGATCACGCTCTCGTGCGGCAAGCTCACCACCGGCGTGACGGTGCCGCAGTGGTCGTCCCTCCTTATGCTGCGCAACCTCTCCTCGCCCGAGACCTACTTCCAGGCTGCCTTCCGCGTGCAGTCGCCCTGGATGATCAAAAACCCCGAAGGCAACGACCCGAACGCGGAGGAAATCCTCAAGCCGGTCTGCTTCGTGTTCGACTTCGCACCCACGCGCGCGCTGCGACAGCTCTCCGAGTATGCCATCGGCCTCTCGCCGAACGAGCCAAATCCAGAAAACGCTGTCCGCGACCTCGTGGCTTTCCTTCCCGTGCTGGCCTACGACGGTGCCAACATGACGCAGATCGACGCGGGCGGCATCCTCGACATCGCCATGGCGGGCACCTCAGCCACCCTGCTGGCACGCAAGTGGGAGAGCGCGCTGCTCGTCAACGTGGACAACCACACCCTGCAACGCATCCTCGACAACCCCGAGGCACTGGCCGCCGTCGAGCGCATCGAAGGGTGGCGCTCGTTGGGCAATAACGTCCTCGAAACCATCATCAACAAAAGCGAGACGATCAAAGCGCTCAAGAAGAAGGCGAATGCAGGCAATCTCTCGCCGCAGGAGAAGAAGCGACTCACGAAGGAGGAGCGGGAGTTCAAGTCCAAGCGCAAACAGATTCAGGAGAAGCTGATCAAGTTCGCCGCGCGCATCCCTGCGTTCATGTACCTGACCGACTTCCGCGAGAACACGCTCCAAGATGTGATCACGAAGCTGGAGCCGGACCTTTTCCTGACCGTCACCGGCCTGACAGTGGAGGATTTTCACCTGCTCGTGAAACTGCGGGTGTTCAACACCGAGCAGATGAACCAGGCCGTATTCGCGTTCCGACGCTACGAGGACGCTTCACTGCGCTATACGGGCATCGAGAGCCACGAGGAGCTGTCACATTACGGGCTCTACGACACCGTGGTGGCGAAGGAGATGCCGTCGCTGGAGCCTGCGAGATAACCCGCGACTGCACGCCCCCGCGGGGCTCCAGCGCCTTGCCTCGTGCGAGCGGCAGCGCTTACGTTGCCTCATCCCACCGCCGTCTTGCCCTGCGCGGGTGAGCGGCAATTCGTTAGCGCCGTCCCCTCGTTGTCGTGTCTGAGCATCGCCCCGGCAGGCGCTCTCAGATCCCCGAGGCGATCAGCAACTCGATGTCGCGGTGGGGCATGTTGAACATGGCTGCGAGGCTCTTCTTGGTGAGGTGCCGTCGGTAGACGTACGCCCCGTTGCGTAGCC
>JBHHWM010000227.1:0-8141 GCA_046756545.1 Rhodothermales bacterium
GTCTCGCCTTACGCGGCTGCGGTTGCCGGTCGCAGCCCGCTCTCACGAGGCCACACTGGCTTTCTACCCGGGCTCGACCTCCTGCTCTCTTTCACTAACCGCACGGAGGTCTGCCATGACAACGCAGAACACCTTTGGTCACTCACGATGCCTTCCCCACTTCAAGCAGGCCCGCACCTGGTACCGCTATGTGAAGTGCCTTCGAGATCGCTCCTTCGACGCTCGCTGTAAGAAGGAAGAAGCCCTCATGCACAGCCTCCACCTGCGTAGCCGCACCTTCGTCCTGCCTACCCGGCTCGAACTCACGCTCGATGCGGAGCAGGGTCTCCACCGTCTGAAGCGCTTCGCAGACGGGGGCGGCGCGGGCTTCGTGGAACTGGCCGCTCGCATCATACAGGTCGATGATGAGGATCCCACCGCCGACGAGGTCCATCTCTTTCTGGAGGAACCGGATCGGACCAGCTCGCGGAACCGCCGTCACCTCGTAGGTCTGATCCCGCAAGAGGATGCCTGCTGGGTCGTCCCGCTCCTCCGGCTTGAATCCGACGCTTATGGCACCGGTCCCCTCCTCGGCTTCTTCGTCGAGCGCTTCGCTATGGGGCGCAAGGCGCAAGGCGGCATCTGCGCGGACACCTCCGAAGTCCACGTCGTGATTGCTCGCGCCCACGAGGCAGCGCGGCAGTGGCTCGATTGGAAGGAGGAGTGTGCAGCGCGAATGGGCGAGTCCTACCGCCTGCGCTTCTACGACGAGCAAGCCTGCGCCACGCCGTAGTCGGCACGGTCTGCGGCTCTGTGGGCCGGGTGGTCTCTCTCCGCCATCCGGCCCCTTATGCACTTCTTCAGCCCGGCTCGCGGGAGCTACGAGGGAAGCAGACGCGGCCTGAAACAGGAGGGGTGGTGTGTGCCGAAAGGAATCTCTTACCCGCCGCTGTGCGACGCCAGGGCCTTACAGGGCGTCGCACAGCGGAAGCAGGCGAGCCCCCGACTGGAGGGCTGTTGCCACAAGTAGCGACCCTCTTCTTACTTACCTACATAACCAACCCGAGGAGCACATCATGACCAACAACGACCTACCCTGGACGACCGATGAGGAGCACGCTGTCGTACTCGCCGAAACCAATGGAGTCGCCCGCGACCTGGCCGGTGTCCAGATTGAACATCTCGATGAGCCCCACGGCGCGGTACTCGACCAGGCCGAGGAGCTTCAGGCGCTCTTCGCCAGCCAGCGATGGGTGCCCGCAAACCGGCGCAGCCGCATCGCCTACCCGGCTCCTCAGGAACTCGTATCGCCCTTCTTGGAGTGCCTTAGGCCCCTGTCCGACCTGGGCATCGGCCTGTCCGTCCAAACCTCGCATCCCAACTCGGTACAGGATCCTGACACCGAAGAGATGCATACGGCCTACGGGCGCTTTCTGGTGGAAGCCCGGATCGGCGGCCTGGACGTGACCTACCACCAGCCGGTGATCGGCTTCGTCGTAGCGCTCGATGTGAAGACGCCTGAGGTGCAGGTCTACTACGGGCGCAATGCCCAGGCGTGCATCAACCTCGCCATATTTCGCAAGGACCACTACCTCAAGGCGTCGATGCTCGATGGCGGGGAGGAGAAGATCTACGCCACCGCCGCGCGCTTCGTCGAGCACTTCGGCGAGGACCAGCGGCAGTTCATCGAGTCGGTGCAGCGCTTGCAGGGCGCGGTATGGGGTGAGGGCGAGATCAACGAACGCATCGGGCGGCTCTACCGTCGTTTCCTGACGCGGGGCAACCTGACCTCGACCTTGAACTATGCCATCCGGCTATTGATGGATGCCAACTCGCGGTATGCGCTACGGGAGGACGGCACGACGACCGCGTGGAATTTCGTCAGCGCGATGACCCAGTACGTCACGGACAAGGCGTACCTCAACAGCAAGGCCGAGAAGACGCTGGAGATCATGGAGCATGTCGCGGGTGATCTCTTGACGTTGGGCGCTGAGCGCAAGAACTAAATCCCCGAGGATAGGCCCACAGGCATGCCCGCCGGGTGAAAGAGGTCCTCACTACCTCGTGGCAGTGAGGACCTCTGTCTATTCATAAGGGGCAGGTATGGGCGTTCAGGGTCTCGAGCAGGTACCTCGGTCCTGGCATCGTCATTTGGCCGAGGTAAGCAGTCATGCTCCGCTAGCGGCTGGCCGCCTGGGCCTGCGGGTCCGGTGGTCCGGTGACGGACCCGCAGGTCCAGGGGTCCAGAACTTCAGCCGTGGAGGTGCCAGCCATGCAGTTTTGCCTTTTTGATGACAACCGGGAACCCTCACAGGAGCGGGTATCAGACAGGCGAGGGTTCGCCGCAACGCGTGCCGAAGATGAGCCAGGCCGGGAAGCGTACCGGCAGGCCCTCTTTGACTGCGTTCCCCTCTACACGACCCGGCTCGTCCGCGAAAAGACCTTTCGCTTCGCCGAGCGGACGCAGGTTTCGACGCCGGCGGATGTCGCCGAGGTGCTCATCCCTTACTTCGCAGACAAAGATCGGGAAGAGTGCGTCGTAGCGCTCGTCGATACCGCGAACTCCCTGATTGGCTTGGCACAAATTAGCGTGGGCGGTTTGGCCGCGAGCATCGTCGAGCCAAGGCAGATTTTCAAGGCGGCGATCCTGGCGAACGCGGCAGCGGTGATTTGCCTGCACAACCACCCCTCGGGCAACCCCGAGCCGTCGCGCGAGGACATCCGCATCACCCAGCAACTAGTAGAGGCAGGCAAGCTGCTCGGCATTCCCCTGCACGATCACCTCATCATCGCCGAAGATCGGTATACGAGCCTGGCCGAACGCGGCTTGCTGGGATAGGGGCATCCGTTCCAGCTTTCGCCTCGGAACAAGCCACCACCTTCAAACACACCAAACCTCTCTGTCCATGTGGCTCTTTCTTGCCCTGATCTTGCGTCCGATTCTGAAGCTGCTCAGCGTAGTCATTGTATTCTGGTTCGCGCTCTCCCTCGTCCAGATACTCACGGCGATTCCCGTCGCCGCATGGGAAGCGCTCAGTGGCTCGCGGGTGCCGCAGGAGGTCTACCACGGTCTATGTATCGTGATCTTCGTGTCCTGTGTGTTCCGGTATCTGAGACGCAGGCGCAGGTCGCGCCGATCTGCTTAAAACCCGGGCTGCGTAGCGGCCGACGGTCTGCGGCAATGCCCAACTTCCTACGATTCTGACAAGGTTGGCGTGGTAGGCTTGATCTGCCCGGTGCTGCTGTGTATTCATGCACGGCGCCTGCGTCTGACGTTGGAGGCAAGATGTAGAAGACGTAATACAAACCAACATTAAAGGGGGCTACCTGGCATCGTAGTGAAAGCGAAAAAACGCTCCTGGGGATACGACCGAAAGAAGATCGTGCCCGTGCGCTTTTCAGAGGAAGAAAAGCGCCAGGTTCAGGCCGGCGCTCAGGCTAGCGGTCTCTCGCTTTCCGCGTTCATACGGGAGACTGCTCTGCACTCCGCGGCGGTGGGTACCTGCGCTGTCGAAAGCACCTTCGAGCGGACGCTACGCCACCGGCTGCGCCGCGCCCACACCGTATTGCAGAGGGCCCAGTTGCACACCGGCACGGAAGCCGGTGCCGAACACCTGCGCCAGGCTGCAAGCCTGCTCCACGATGCCATTACGCAACTTCGTCCGAGGGGAGGCTCAAGCATATGATCACCAAGGTCATCGGCAATGCCAGAGGGTTCTACGACGTGGCCCGGTATCTGACAAAGGATCGAGCTACGGGCGAGGATCGGGACACTGGCTTCCGCATGGGCTACAACGTCTCCCCGGATGCGATGGAGGCCGCCCGTGAGATGTCTGAGTCAAGCCAGGGACGACTTATGCACGAGCCTTGCCTGCACGTGGTTCTGGCACCTGCACCGGCGGAAGGCGCGGGAGAACGGTTTGGGCCGGCTGGTCTCGATCACATGACGAGTGATCTGATCCGGGAGATGGGCTGGCAGGACTACCAGATCTTGGCCGTCGAGCACCTCGACACCGATCACCAGCACGTCCACCTGATGATCAACCGGGCGCACCCGTTAGAGGCCGGCGAGAGCATCGACGGCTACTACCTCTACAAGGATCTGCGTCGCTGGGAGCAAGACTACGCCGAGCGCCGGCAGCACGCAGCGTTTGAACTGAAGTCCGATGAGCAAAGCGCTGCCCTGGAGTCGGCTGAGATGGTTGGAGTGCGCTTAGAAGAGGCTACCGAGGAGGAAGCAATCGTCCACGAGCCCTCGATCCGAGATTATGAAGCCAGCCCGCTTCCAAAGTCCGGCTCTGCGGACGTTGAACACGCTGCCGGAGATCGTGCGTCGTCGCCTCGTGATGGGCACGGCCCGCCGGATCACGCTGCGAGGGAGGAGGCTGGTCGTGCAGGTACGCAGCCATTTCAGAGGTCTGAACGGCCCGCGTCTCCGGCTGAATCAGGACCACACCGTCTCACGAACCTCGACATGCTCTCTGAAAAGGCAGGACTCGGTCGCGAAGTGTCGACCATTGCCGAGTTGGAACGGCTGGCGCACGAGAAGGAGATGGCCCTCGCGATGCTCACGGCGGATGCAGTGCACCAGAAGACGATGGGCCAGGCGCTGCTCTCGGACGAAGGACGGAGGCTGCTGAGGCAGACGGCTCACGAAATCGATGTCATCCTGGAGCGCCAGCAGGGCCTTATTCAGGAGACCGTGGAACACCGTCCGAAACCCGAGCCGATTCATCTCGGAGACGGCATGACGGGATCGGAGCCGAGCCTGGCGGCCCGCCCCGTCGATCTCCACGAACGCATCAAGGAAAGCTACCAGGACCTGCTCACGGAGGCCCGGCCGTACTGGATGCACCCGGAGGCCGCCGTGCGTGACATGAAGGATCTCGCGGTGCTGCGCGATCCCGAGGCGGTCATAGAGGTGATCAGGCACGAGCCTGAAGCTGTGGGCGAACGGACGACGATCCCCATGTCGGAGGCCGACGCTGATCGCGTCGCCGAGGCGTACCGCCAGTACGAGGCCTACCGCCGCGAGTACGTGGCCGAGGTCATGGATCGGATGGACTTGCAAGGGGAGCGTGTGCCCACCCGGCCCGACGCATCCGAACGCTCGACAGGCGCACAGTCGAAGGAGCCGGCCCGAAGTGCCGAACCATCGTTCGGCCAAGTCGCCAGCGAGGCGGCCCGGAGCGCGGATCCGGTCGCGCAGGCTGAGCAGCTTTTCTTCAGGGACGTGACGAGCCGGCTTCTTCAGGAGCGGACAGAGCAGGTGCAGACCGAACTCGGCAAAGCAAGGGCGCACGCTGGGCGACTTCACGAAGCGGTCCACGAGCGTGCCTATCATCATCTATACACCGCACTGCGAGAGACCTACAAAGATCCGGCGGAGGCCTTCAAGAGGCTCGAAGCCTATCACCGTCGCGGCCAGGCCGACCTCGCCACCCGAAAGCCGGAACTTCTGGGTGAGATGAAGCACATCGGCGTCCGGGAGCGAGCCCGGGGAGATACTCCACGCAAGCGGGCTGCCGACATTGTCAGGCGGTACGGCGAGTACGTGGAGGGGCCGGAGGTGCATGGCCGGCTGGCAGCGGTGCGAGGGCGCGCCCGGCGCCTTCAGGAGCAACGCAAGGTGCTCGCCACTGTGCAGCAGCGTATCGGCACGCCTGAAGCTGTGCAGAGAAAATATGGGGAGATGCGCAAGGCCCTCACCGCTGGAGAGCGGCGTCGCCTGGGGATTCGCCTCAAGCACCTGCCGGGTTCAGAGGTGCGGCGGCGAAGCGGAGAGCTTCTGAAGAAGGCGCTCCGGGAGTATCCGGGCACAGTGAGACCTGGGCAGATCAAGGGGCTCGCCTCACAGAAGGCCGTGAACCGTGCGACCAAGAAGTCGGCCCTGGGCGTCGGGAAGAAGATGGCCGTGAAGCAGCCGCTCCAGTTTGCGATGCGAGCGGGCTCCATGGCAACGCGCGTGGCCTCGGCGGTCTATCAGGGGGCCAGGGTGTTCTTCGAACGATAGGCCATGTGGGCATGCTGGCATGGAGCCATGTTGCCATGACCACATGCTACCATGATCCCATGCCAACATCATCACATGCAGGCATGTTCGCATGTTACCATGATCGCATACTGGTATGATCCCATGCCAACATCACACCATGTTACCATAACCCTTTCGAAGCAAACTGCATGATACTCGCCATACTCAACCAGAAAGGCGGTGCCGGCAAGACGGTCCTTTCGACGAACCTAGCCGTGGCGTTTCAGAAGAGCGGGGCCGAGGTGCTCCTTGTCGACAGCGACTTCCAGGGATCCTGCGTGCTCTGGCGGGCGCTGTCCCCGGAGGGCTATCCCAAAGTCGTGCATGCGACGACACCTGGCGCTATTAGGGAGGCGACCCGTGCCTCACAGGCTCCTGTCACGATTCTCGACGGGGCGGCACAGGTGCAGGAGCCGATGTCAAAGGCAATAGCGCTTGCCACGCACGTGTTGATCCCCGTGACGCCGTCTGCGCTCGACATGTGGGCGGCGGAGCCTGTTCTGGAAGAGGCCCGGCAGCGCCAACGGCGCTCTGGCCTCAAGGTCGCCCTTGTCATCAACCAGTTTGAGCGTCACACCAACATCTCTGGGGACATCGCCCAGGCGCTTCTGCAGGTCGCGCCCGACATCCCGGTGCTGCCGACCCGCGTGGCCAAGCGCGTGGCGTATCGTGAGGCGGTCTCCCAGGGGTTGAGCGTGCTGGACCTCGCGAGAGCGCGCAGCGCTGCCGAAGAGATCCTTTCCCTGGCCAACGACATCCTCGGACTATGAAGAAGCACAGACCCCTTGCCGGAGCCGCCGATCTCCAGCGAAAGCTCACCCGGATGGCCCAGGCCGGGCACTCTGAAGAGCAGGAGGAGGTCGCCGAAGAAGTCACACCTTCAGCGAGGGAAAAGGCTCCCGCTGAGAGGCCGAAGCGCGGACAAACGTCGCCAAGCAGCATCTCACAGGGGCGTTCTCCGGCGCGAAGCAAGACGAAACGGTCCGCCAGACCCGCCGAAGTGGAAACGATGCTCACCGAGGGCAGGACAGACGAGGCGGTGGACGTCATCCTGCAAACCCTGGCCGAAAGCGACGCCGGGAGCCGCCATGTCCAGGTCAAGATGCCCGCCTGGCTGTACCGGGAGTGGAGCATCTACGTGGCCACGCAGGGACGCGAAGTACGCGAAGTCCTGCTCTCGATCATCCTGGAGAAGCTGGCAGAGGGGGACGATGATGCGTAAGATCGGCACATTGACGCGAGGAGGAGCTTTGCTCACAGTGGTCCTATTGGCTTTGATCGGCGTGATTCTGGTGGCACCCCCAGGCTTCGTTACGCCTCCCTTCTTCTACAACGAGACGCCCTCGCTGCCGAAGGGCTTCTATTACATCCGGAAGACCGACAGCCTGGAGGTTGGCGATCTCGTCCGCATGTGTGTCCCGGAGCGCTGGGCGCAGCTTGCGCGGCAGCGGGGGTATCTCGGACGAGGCAATTGCGGAGGAAGCAGCACGCCCCTGGGCAAGATGGTGGTAGCCAGTCCCGGCGACACAGTAGATGTGGGCCTCGATGGCGTTCGCGTAGGCGGCCGTCTGCTTTCTGGCAGTAAGCCCCACTTGGTCGACAGCAAGAATCGCCCGCTCGACGTTGCGCTCGGACGACACATTCTTGGTCTGAATGAGTGCTTCGTGCTGAGCACGCTCTATGACCTCAGCTTCGATAGCCGGTACTTTGGGCCGGTAGCGTGCGAGGTGCCCCATTACGTGCTCTACCCGGCCTCGGACAGCGCACGACGCATACTCGACAGTCTCAAAGTAGCCGTCCGGCGTGAATTGCTTCTCCGCTGAGGCCCAAACCCATCCACATGAGCGATCACAGCGAATACTCCCGCCGCTTAGATAGCCTGCTGCGCCAGTATCTGGGCGAGGCCATACTTGAGGCGCTGGCTGACCCGGACATCGAGGAGATCTACGTCAACCCGGACATGATCGTTCGTCTGGTGAGCTACTCGAAAGGAAGACGTACGACGGATGTCACGATGCGCGAGGCCGACGTGACGCAGTTCCTTCGGGCCGTCGCGACGGTCAATGACACGGAGACTAGCTACCTATCACTTTGGCTAGGGTGAACAAAAAGAGGCTGTCAGCATAGA
>JBHHWM010000228.1:0-8121 GCA_046756545.1 Rhodothermales bacterium
TCGGACCCATCTTGTTGACCCTGACGGTTCACCTGGAAGGGTGGCAGCTCGACCGTCCCGATCCGCTGGGTGTTCCAACCTACGACAATTACGTAGCGATGATCGAGGGCTATGTGGATCTGTTGGACGAATACGATGCCACGTTTACCTGGGAGGCAAGCTATCTTCAGTTCCACCAACCCGGAAGAACCGAGGTAAAGCCGCAGGGCGTGTTCGATCCGGCGCATCCCAACTATATCGCCACCACGCTCTTTTCCTTACTGTCGTCTCGGGGGCAAGACACGGGCGTCCATGCCGATCTGGGAGGGAATCCCAGCAAACCCTATTCAGATGCCTTTTTCCAGGCGGATCTGGAAGTCATGAAGGCCAACATGACGGCGCTCGGGGGCCGGGTGACCCATGTCTCCGGCATTTGCTCCGACCTGGATTGGGCGCAGGCGGCGATCCGGGCCGGTTTTCAATTTACCACGGGAAATGTGGCGTACTGCGTATCCGCGATGCCCCGTGAAGCACGGCCGGATCCGTACAAAGACTGCCGGGGCGCGAGCGACTGTCACCAGACGTATCCGGATGCGATTGAAAAACGCATCCACCCCTGGCGTATCAAAGACGGAGCTTCCTGGCTCGACGATGACCCGTCGGGTGAACTCGTCGTACTACCGACGAGCGGCGGCCTCAATTGCCTGCACGAATCCTCGACCTCTTCGGCATCTGCTACGGTGTGCGAACTGAATGCCGACGATCTGAACGTGTTGAGGCCGGATCTGGAGCGGGCCATCGCGCTTCGAGACCCTGACAAGGTCAATATGTATTATCTCGTCCTCAGCATCGGTTCCCCTTATGACAAGGAAGACGTCCGCCCGTTTCTGAAGCTCGTTCAAGAGTATGTCGATAAGGGCCAGGTGGAGTGGTCCACCGCGAACAAGATCTATTCGGCCTATACCCAGTGGGAACGGACGCATCGGTGAATGGGTGCTGCCTCTGGACGCCGGCTCGAACAACCCATCTATCGCGCCCCGGCAGGCAGCAACAGCGTCGGTTCGCCCCGAATGGCCTCGTAGGCCAGATCTGCAAGCTGGGGCCGGACGGCGACATGGCCCCGGTTATCTCGCGTGGGATAGACGCGGTTCGTGAGCAGGATAGCAAAGAGGTGCTGGTCCGGGTCGATCCAGAGGGAGGTGCCGGTAAAGCCGGTGTGGCCGAAACTCTTCGGCCCGAAGTAGCGCCCGGCGGAGGAATACCCTTCCAGGCTCCGGGTGTCCCATCCCAGCGCCCGCGTGTGGTGTTCGGGATCGACGGGCGTGGTGAACAGGCGGATCGTCTCTTCCTTCAAGAACGGATACCCGTTGATGCGTCCCCCGTTCACGAGCATCGACGCGAACCGGGCGAGGTCCGCGGCGGTGGAGAAGAGCCCAGCATGTCCGGCGGTGCCGCCCAGAAGCCAGGCCGTCTCGTCATGCACTTCGCCCTGAATGAGACGCAGGCGGAAGTAATCGTCCACTTCGGTCGGGACGAAGGTAGTGTCGGTCGCCCCGGCAGGCCGGAATCCGGTATTGCGCATGCCGAGGGGTTCGAAGATATGCTCTTGCGCGTAGGCGGAGAACTCCTGCCCGGTGATCTGCTCGATGACGAGAGCGAGGGTGATCATGCTGAAATCGCTGTAGCGGGCCTGGACGCCGGGTTCGAACTCCAGCCCGATGGCAAAGATGGAATCGATGACCGCCTCCCGCGTGGTCACGCCCATTCGATAGAACGGGCGGAAGGGGGGGAGGCCGCTGGTATGCGTCAGCAGGTGACGGATGGTTACGGCTTCCTTTCCGTTTTGGCCAAAACGGGGAAGGTACCGGATCACCGGCGCTTCTAGATCGAGACGGCCTTGCTCGAAGAGTTGCATCGCCGCTGTCGTGGTGCTGACGACCTTGGTCAGCGAGGCCAGGTCGAACCGTGAGTCCGGCGTCACGCGTTGTTCGGAATCGTACGTAAAGTAGCCGTAGCCGTCGAGCTTCACGATGACGTTGGCACGTCCGATAGCGACGGCGGCACCGGGGAACGCACGCGCCTGAATCGAGGCACGCATCATCGAATCGATCCGGGCGAGGGTGGGGCTGTCCATGCCGGTTTCTTCCGGCAGGCCGAGGCGGGGGGCTACCTGGTCGAGGCGGAGCCCGGCACCGAAATCATAAAGTCCGGGAATCGAGATGGGCAGTTCTCCTTCAAAACCGCTCTGGCCGAAAAGGGCCTGGGCCGCGGCTGTCTGGGAGGCTTCGGTACCGCCGTAGGCTGCGATGTAAGCCGACGGACGGCGGGCCAAACCGACCACCATGTAGGGGTTGCCGAAAGAGATGAGCACGACGGGCTTGCCGGTTGCCGCCAGATCGTCGAGGAATCGCCGGTGGGCCTGTGACAGGCCGATGCGACCGCTGCCGGAACGAACGAAGATGAACGTGGGCACCAGGATCACGTCATAGGTGGAGGCTTCCGCGAGGACCTGCCGGTAGTCTTTCGGCTCGGAGCGCCGGTCGAGGAGGCGTGGCGTGATGCGTGAGCCGTCGGCATGGCGGCGGAGCTGCCCGGTGAAGTAGCGCCCGGCCGACGGGTTGTCGCTGTCGCTGAGTGTGATGGACAGAATACTTTTAGGAGGTCCAATCAGCGGGAGGAGATCCTTTTCGTTGTTCAACAACGTCAGCGAGCGGCGAGCGATAGTTTCGCTGAGGGCCTGATGCGCCTTCGTCGACACATGGCGACGTGCCCCGGCAAGATCGACGAGGCGATTCTCGTGGAGACGAAGCTCTTCCTTGGCACGGAGGATTCGCATCACCGATTCATCGACGCGCTCTACGGTGAGGCGGCCGCTATCGAGGGCGCGGAGGATGGCGTTCCGTGCGGCGTATTCATCGTCCGTGAGCAGCAGCATGTCGGCTCCGGCCTCCAGGGCGCGGATCGCCGCCTCGCCCACGCCGAAATGCTTCGTGACGCCCTGCATACGGAGCGCGTCGGTAACGATCAGGCCGTCGAACGCCAGTTCGTCTCGCAGGATGGCCCGCGTGATACCGGGCGAAAGGGACGCTGGAATGTTCTTGTCGGCATCGAAAGCGGGGAGTGCCAGGTGGCCTGTCATCACACTCTGCACGCCCGCTTCGACGGCGGCCCTGAACGGCACCAGTTCGAGCGAGTCGAGGCGCGGGCGGTCGAACGGGAGGATGGGCAGATCGGAATGGGAATCGACCGACGTATCGCCATGACCGGGGAAGTGCTTCGCGGTGGCGAGGACCCCGCCGTCCTGCGCGCCCCGCACGAACGCCGCGACCATCTCGGCGACCAGGTCGGGTCGTTCCCCGAAGGATCGGACGTTGATGATCGGGTTGAGAGGGTTGTTATTGACATCGGCCACGGGGGCGTAGATCTGGTGCGTGCCCAGCGCGCGTGCTTCTTCCGCCGTCACGCGACCGGCGGCATAGGCCAGCGCCGGGTTGCGTGTCGCGCCGAGGGCCATGGTGCGCGGAAACGTGGTGGTTCGTTCAAGGCGCATCCCGGCACCCCATTCCATGTCCTGCGACACGAGCAGCGGAAGGCGGGAACGCTGCTGCAAGTCGTTGGCGAGGAGTGCCTGCGACAGCGGGTCGCCCTGGAAAAAGATGATGCCGCCGACTTCGAAATGCTCCACCAGATCGATGAGCCGTTCGTAGGTGGGGTCGTCTGCACTCTTGAACCGGCCATAAGCATACGACGAGAACAACTGCGCCACTTTTTGCTCCAACGTCATCGTTTGAAGTTGGGCTTCGGCCCACTCGCCGGCGTTCGCCCCACGATCCTCGTCAATCGAACGAGGCCCAGCCGGGGGTGTGCTACCACGCATCGACCATCCGAGGGCTCCCAGGGCGGTCAGAGTGATCAAAAAAGTGAAGAGATGAACGAAGCGGCGCATAACGAAATCAGGAAAGAGGGGGAAGAAGATTGCGAAAAAAGTCAGGTAGATCCAGGAGAGGGCACCATACGTGGATTGTTCCACGCCGTTGCAACCCGTAAACTGGGAGCCTCACCATCAAAACGGTTTAATGGCTTTGATGAATAAAACGATCCGACCGCCGCGCCGCATTCTTGTGGTTCTGTTCCTGGGCGTCCTGATGGCGGCCCTCGATATTGCCATCGTCGGGCCTACGCAACGGGCCATTCAGGAAGCCTTCGGTATCGACGAGCGCGCCTTCGCCTGGGTGTTCAGCGTCTTCGTCCTGTGCAACCTGCTCGGCCTGCCGCTCATGACGAAGCTGGCCGATGTCTTCGGGCGGCGAGTCCTCTTTATCATGGACGTGTTGCTCTTCGGCCTGGGATCGCTGGTCGTCGCGCTCTCACCGTCTTTTGAGATCTTACTGATCGGACGCGGGATACAGGGCGTGGCGGCGTCCGGCATCTTTCCGGTGGCCAGCGCCGTCATCGGAGATACGTTTCCGCCGGAAAAGCGGGGCCGCGCTCTCGGCGTGTTGGGAGCAGTGTACGGTCTGGCGTTTATTATCGGTCCCATCATTGCCGGTATCCTGTTGCAGGTGGGATGGTCGTGGGTATTTCTGGTGAATGTGCCGTTGGCGTTCATCGCGGCGTTCCTGGGGTACACCTTTCTCCCGACCCTGCGGCCCGCCGAAGCGAAACCCCTCGACTGGGGGGGTATCGTGACGTTGGGGGTGTTGCTGGTTTCTCTGGCCTACGGCCTCAATCTGATCGAAACCGACGCCTTCTTTAGCAGCATTACCTCCCTGAATGTGTGGCCGTTTCTGGTCTTTGCGATGGTGCTGATTCCCGTATTTATTCGCATCGAGAAGAAGACCGCTGAACCGCTGCTTCGGCTGAACCTTTTCCGGAGTCGCCAGGTGGTGCTCGTGAGCCTCTTTGCCACGGGGGCGGGATTGACAGAAGCGGCCTTCATCTTTTTCCCGGCGTTTGCCATCGCCGCCTACGGCGTAGCCGACTCGACGGCCTCGTTCATGTTGTTGCCGCTGGCGTTCGCCGTGGCCGTCAGTTCGCCGGTGGCCGGGCGGATCCTGGATCGCGTCGGTTCGCGGGCCATTGTCATGGCAGGCAGCGCCGGTCTGGCAGCCGGTATCGGGGTGATGGGACTCGTGCCGGGGGGACCTGCGATATTTTACCTCGGGACGATTCTCGTCGGGTTCGGGCTGGCGGCCTTGTTGGGCTCGGCCCTCAGCTATATTTTGCTGAGCGAATCGCGGGCGACGGAGCGGACCGTTGTGCAGGGGATCATCACGGTGTTTATCAGCATCGGGCAAACAATTGGCGCGGCGCTCATCGGAGCCGTCGTCGCTTCCAGCGAAGGAGGCGTTGCCGGGTATACAGCGGCTTTCCTCAGCATCGCCGGTTTTTCGCTTGTTCTGACGCTGCTCTCCTTCGGGCTGAAAAAGCGCGCCTCGGAGCTTCAGGCAGCAACCCAGGGCGTAATGGAGACCGAAGACAGTACCCCCTAGCCTCTCCACGCCCCCGTATTTATCTTTCTCAAAACCGGAGGCTGAGGCGTGTGAAGACAGCCGCCGACCCTGCTGCTTGTTTATCTACATGAATCCGCTTATGCCGACACTCACCATCAAAGGATCAGGCGCGTATGAAGTGGAGAGCGGGCACCGGCTCGTTCTCGCGATAGAACGCTGCGGCGTCGACATCGGGCATCGCTGCGGCGGCTACGCCCGGTGCACCACCTGCCGCGTACGCTTCGACGACGGCGAACCCCAGAAAATGACCCGTGCCGAGTATGACAAGCTCGCGGAACGGGGCTTGCTGGGCGAAGTGCGCCTCTCGTGCCAGCTTGTCGTTGAAGGAGATATGACCGTCGAGCCCCTCATGCGTGTGGCCGAGATGGGATGGAGCGATCCCGGTCCCCCGCCTGCATCCACCGTGACGCCCGAAGCAACATGGCTTGAGCGGGAAGCGCTCGAATAACCGATGCTCCCTATGGGGCGTCGGTCAACTGAAGGCACGCCTATGCGGACGACCTGGTCCGATGAGAACGTAGTGATCCGGCCCTACGTCGAAAGCGACGTAGATGCATTGTATGAGGCCGTGCGCGAGTCCGTGGACGAGGTGGGGCGCTGGCTCTCCTGGTGCCACCCGGCGTATAGCCGGGCCGAGAGCGTGGCCTGGATCGCCTCGCGTCGAGGGGCCTGGGCGAAAGGCGAAGCGTACGGGTTTGGGATCTTTGACACCCGGTCCGAGATGTTTTTAGGTGGATGCGGGCTCAATCATTTCAACCACCTCCACCAGTTCGCCAACCTGGGCTACTGGATTCGGACCAGCCAGGCCGGACGCGGGATTGCGACGGCGGCGGCGCAGCTTGTGGCACGCTTCGGGTTTGAAGCCCTGGGGCTGGTTCGGGTCGAAATCGTCGTATCGGTAGCCAATCTTGCGAGCCAACGCGTGGCCGAGAAGCTCGGCGCTACCCGTGAAGGCGTGCTGCGGAACCGGTTGATTCAGCGGGACGGGGTGACGGATTCGGTCATGTTCTCACTCATTCCGGAAGACCTCGGTCTCGCCACCCGAGTGCCTGTATAAAAACGATGCCTACGACTGAGGACTTTCCTATCGTTTCAAACGTCCCGCGTCTCACCACGGATCAAATGCGCGAAGTGGACCGTGCGATGATCGAGGATTTCCACATCAGCCTCGTGCAGATGATGGAGAACGCGGGCTGCAACCTGGCTCATCTGGCGTGTGTTCGTTTTCTCGGTGGAGACCCTGCCGGAAAGCCGGTCGTCGTGCTGGCCGGGACGGGCGGCAACGGCGGCGGTGCGCTCGTTGCCGCCCGGCATCTCCATAACAGGGGGGCGCGTCTCCGGGTAGTCGTCACGAAGTCGGCGGAAGCCTTTACCCCGGTCCCGGCCCACCAGCTCGATGTTGTGCGGCGAATGGGCGTGGACATCGTCGAGGCCGGGGCTATCGAGCACATCCAGGGCCGGGTCGATGTCGTGCTCGACGGGATCATCGGGTACAGCCTCTCGGGCCCTCCCAGGGGCGCGGCGGCGCATCTGATCCGGTGGGCCGACGCCCGGGATACTCCCGTGTTGTCCCTCGACGTACCTTCCGGCCTCGACGCAACGTCGGGTACCGTGTATGACCCAGCCGTTCGGGCCGCGGCGATCCTCACGCTGGCCCTCCCGAAGCAGGGCCTTTTTTCGCCCGCTGCCGCCGCTTACACCGGCGAAAGGTACCTGGCTAATATCAGTGTTCCGCCCGGCCTCTATGCGTCTATCGACCCTGCTCTGGATCCGGGGCCGTTGTTTGCCGCCTCATCGATTGTGCGGCTGTCCTAGCGCGTGTCTCCGTCAATCCCGTCCCCATAACTCGACGATGGCGCGTCGGCCCAGAAGCCGCCTGGTATTGTACCAGAAGACCACCTTCGTGATGATCCGTTCGTCTCCCTGAAGGTCGATCACCCGCGTTTCTCCGCCTGCCGGTATCTGGCGCCGGAGCTGGACGTCCTGCACACCTCCATTGGCATAATGGACCTTGACGTCGCGGAACGTGACCTTGGCTCGCTTCACTTTGAACTTGATCTTGCTAAAGGTGCCCTCCTTGATCGTCACCTTGATTTCGTCTCGGTCCACGGCGTGATTTACGGTCCGTTCCCCGAGTTTGTCCCAGTCGAGTCCCGGTGTCGCCCAGGCCAGGCTCAGGAGACAGCATACGACGATGGTAATGTATCCTCTGCGTTTCCACATGGCGTGTTCCTCCATCATGGTTTCATTATCTGGTAGCAGCCCCCCAATGCTTATTTCGCAGGGGACGCGTGCCGAGGTTGTGTGTTATCCTACAACGCACCGTTTGTCTCCCAGGAAGACCATCGGCAGTGTGCCGGAGTGAGAGGGGCGCTTCGGTCAGTAGAAAAGATCGTCCATCTGCTGCTTCAACTCGTCATAGGACTCCGGGGAAAGTGTGCCCATCGTGTCACGCATGGCGCGGTAGAAGGTCTCGTCGTAAGTGCGTGTTTTGACGACGATGGGCATGGGAACGGCGTGGCCGAGGATGAGGGCCTGCTGCTTGGAATCGAGCGAGGCGAGCACTTTGCGCAAGGCCGAAGCGTCGCCGGTGCCTACGAGCGCCGCCCCGATGTCCTTCTCGTCGTTG
>JBHHWM010000229.1:0-8002 GCA_046756545.1 Rhodothermales bacterium
GTGCGATGAAGACCTGCGTGGCGGCATAGCGCCCGTAGTGCCGGTGAAACAGCAGCGGCGAGATGGGTTCGACCGAGGTGATGTCGTTGTAGGCCAGAGTCAGCGTATGGGTGCCCTGGTGCAGGTGCAGGCCCCCCTCCGTCGTTGTGACGGTGAGCGCCGGGCGGAAGCCCAGCACACACGTGAGCACGCACACCATCACGCCCCCGATCTGGCACCCCCAGAAGGTCATGGCTACCGTCCCAATCGGTTCTGCCACGATGGCCGGTTTCAGGAACATCCAGGCGACGTATTGCGCCAGGATCAGGCCCAGAAGAATCATCGACAGGGCAACGATAAAGAGCGCTTCAGCGCGCCGCGTGTCGCCGAGGAGGCGTTGCATCCAGCGTCCGAGCAGCGAATAGGCCGGATGGAATCGAGATGGAACGGAAAACGTACGGCGCACAACGACGAGGGTCGAATGATGTCGGAGGAAATACCGTTATCAGAAGGCACACCTCAAACGCATGGAGCGGCGTGCAGTTCTGGCGTTTGATTCTCTTGATGGTCGTAACGCCCGAGGCTTGCCTCGACACGACCCGTTCCGCCGACCGATACCTCGTAGCTTGCTGCGAGGAGAGTCATTGGTCAGGCCGAAACGTCTGACACTCCCTTGGTGTCGTAGCGGGGCGAGGTGTTTCAACGGGTACGTCTAAAGGGAGATAAGGGCTACTGGTTGTTGGAAGATGATCCGTTACTCGATGCCTGGGGTTGCGAAGAGGCCGGCTCTGTTGCCGTGCTGTCGAGCCGGGCGGCCTGGGCTTTCAGGCGGGCTTCCCACTCCTGCAACTCAAGTTCTTTCTGCTCGAGTTTGCGGTAGCTGTCGTTGATGGCGCGTTCGCGCATTTCAAACTGGGCCGATTCCATGTAGCCGCGTTCTTCGAAGTAGCGCTTGAAGAGCCAGTTATGCTTGCCGGCCTCCATCAACTCGGCGAAGCGATACGCGCCCAGCGTACCCCAGTTGGTCAGGTTCTCGGCATTGTTCAACAACACGCGCAGGTTGGTCGAGATGGCTTGGAGCGTGTCGGCGGTCGAAAGCAGCGAGTTGTAGACCGCCGGGTCGTTGATCAGTTTGGCCATGGTGCCCTCTCCTTCATCCACCTTGGCCAGAATTGACTGGACGCCCTGGGTGGCCTCGCCGGCCAGATCCACCAGGGCTTCGGCATCGTCGCCCAGGTTGGCCATCAGGCGTTGGGTCTCGTCGGCGGTCTGGACCATGCCGTCGTAGAGCGCCGGGTCATAGATGAGCTTCCCGAGCGTACCTTCCCCCCGTTGAATGTCGATGATAATTTGCTCGAACGAGGTGGCCGATTTTTCAAAGCGTTGCACCGACGCCACCGCCTTGTCCGTGATCTCAAAGACGTCGAACGGATCGACGCCCGGTATGAAGTCGCCTTCCTCAATAAGATCGGCTTCGGCGACTTCAGCCGGGTTGACGAGCACCACGATCATGTTGCCGACCAGGCCTTCGGTTTTGATCTGGGCCTGGGTGTTGGTGCGCACGAGGTGCCTGGCGCGTTCCTGAATGGCCATCGACACCACGATTTTGCCTCCCGGCTCGGTAGGCAGCCGCACACTCTCGACGCGCCCGACGTTGACGCCCTGAAATTGTACCGCCCCCCCCGCCTGCAAGCCCGACACCCGGTTAAATTGGGAGCGGACGTGGAACGTGTCGCTGAACAGGAACGAACGGTTGGCCAAGGCAAAGAGGGCCAGAAAGAACAGGGACAACCCTGCAAAGACCACCAACCCGACCCGAGCTTGACGTGACATAACAGCCTCCTATTTCGTTGAAACGTTAAACGCTTGAACGTTAAACGTTTAACGTTAACAGTTAGATACCGAAGAAGTTGCGCATTTCAGGATGATCCGACCGGCGAAGCTCCTCCATCGTTCCGCTGACCACGATTTCGCCCTTGAAGAGGAAATATGCGTTGTCGGTGATGATGTCGGCACACAGCAGGTCGTGCGTGATGGCGACCGACGTGATGCCCCGCTCGTCGCGCAGCCGGACGATGAGGTCCGAGACGGTGCGGACCGAGACCGGATCGAGCCCCGTCGTCGGTTCGTCGTAGAGCAGGATCTCCGGTTCGAGGATGATGGCCCGCGCCAGGCCGATGCGTTTTCGCTGGCCGCCGGATAGTTCGGCGGGATACTGCGGCCCCTTGTCGGCGAGGTTCACCCAGGCAAGGGTTTCTTCGATGCGGGCCGCGCGTTCCTGTTTGCTGAGGTCGGTGTGCCGGTCGAGCAGAAAATCGAGGTTTTCGTAGACCGTCATCGAGTCGAAGAGCGCTCCGCTCTGAAACAGGTAGCCGATGTGGAGGCGCAGGGTGTCGAGCGCATCGCCGTCGAGCAGATCCATCCGTTGTCCCTTCACCCACACCTCGCCGCGATCCGGTTGGAGCAAGCGCACGATGTGCTTGATCAGCACGCTCTTGCCGGCTCCGGAGCCTCCCATCACCACCGCCGAGGTTCCCTTTTCCACCGAGAGCGACACGCCGCGCAACACCTGTTTGCGGCCAAATCCCTTGTGCACGTCCCGCATCTCGATCATGGGGTGATCCGGCGGGGAAGGGCGGTCGCGTGAAGTCTCAACGCTCGTGGTCAGTTCAGCCATTGATTCGTGGATCAAGCGTGTCTCAGGGCATCGGTTATGAGGGGGGTTTTACCCATGACGTCATCCTATCCCGACGTACCCCCGAAAAACATCAAGGTGATGCGGACGACGATGACATCGGCCAGCAGGATGAGCAGCGACGAGAGGACCACGGCGCGCATCGCCGCCTGCCCGACCTCGCGTGTGCCGCCGCGCACCGTATACCCCAGGTGGCAACTGACGATGCCAACGATGAACCCGAAGATGCTGGTTTTCATCGTGTCCACGATCAAGTCGGAGAAGCGGAGGCTCGAGAACGCATTGTCGATAAACAGGCGGTAGTCCATGTCGGAGGAAAGGGCCGACTCGACGTATCCCCCGACGAGCGCTACGATGTCGGCGCAGATCGTCATCATGGGAAACATGAAAACGCAGGCCAGAACCCGCGTAATCACGAGGTAGTGAAACGGTTTGAGGGCGGCCACTTCGAGCGCGTCAATCTGTTCGGTCACGCGCATCGATCCGATTTCGGCGGCGATGCCCGCACCCAGCCGCCCGGCCAGCACAAGCGACGTGATCACCGGGCCGATCTCTTTAAACACCGAGAGCGCCAGCATGTTGGGCAGCACGGCTTCAGCCCCGAAGCGCGCCAGCGTCCCCCGGCTTTGCATCGACAGCACGACGCCGATGGACAGGCCGGTGACGAGGACGAGCACCAGGCTCTTGGTGCCGGCTTCGTCCATCTGGCGGAACAACTCGCGCCCCTCGAAAGGCCGTCGCCAGATCCGCGTAAAAAACATGCCTGCGAACCCGGCCAACGCGCCGATGCGCTCCAAAAACGCCTGCAACAGCGACGTATCTCTTGCCTGTGTCACGTTTGTTTCCATAAGCAGGTTAGGCGGCGTAGAATGTGCAATCTGTGGTAGCTGGCTCAACCAATCTAAAACCCCCGCTCCAAAATCGCTCAGTAGGCATATTCATAGAGGAGGTTGAAACTTATCGTGGGACCCACTCTCACCATGCGCAGCAGCAGCCAGTTGAACAACTCGTACTCGATGGTAAACTGCTTGCCCGTGTTGGTGCCGGTCTCCGACGATGCATTGTTGGTAAACGAAATAGGCCAGCTTACCGCAAAGTAGAAACGACGCGAAAGATACTTACCCGCCGTGACGGTTGCTCCTTGCAGGCCCTCGTTGCGAATCTCGATGACGTCGAGGCCGAGTTCGGACCCCGCCGCACTCTGGATGAAACCGGCGAGCTGGCTGAAGGCAATCTCGGCACCGGTACCGACCCCGATCTGCTGGAAGGCCTGGCCCGCCGGACGTCCCGTAGCAATATAGGAGATGATGTTGGTAAGATCGGTCTCCGGCTCCGAACGGAGTTCCAGGGTGAGGTTGTCGAGGCCGCCCTTGACGAGGAGCGTCACGACCAGTTCGTTTTCGCGGCTGCCCCGCGAGCGCACTTCGTAGTCCGCCGCCATATCGAGCAGCGGATCGGTAGCCGGCCCGTTGAACGTCAGCGTGTTGGTGCTCTTGGTTGGGTCGGTCGTGATGTTAAACCGTTTACCGAACTGGTTGATGTAGCTCCGTTCGGGGATGACCTTCACGGAGCCAAAGAGTTGCTGTTCCCGGTGTGCCTCTTTCTTGAGTTCGAGGTCGCCGGTGAACTGAATGTTCATTTCGGGATTTTTGGGAGACCGCAGCCAGACGTCGCGCTCCATCTCCACGGTGAGATCCATGGCGAGGGCGTCGAAGAATTGGAACGTGGTGGTGTCGGCTTCGGTGACGCGGAGGCCGAAGTGACGTTCGAGCATTTGCAGGTCTTGCTCCGTGAGTTCGACCGGGCCGAATTCATCGGCGGTCGTCTCGTCGGTAAGGTAGATGTCGGCACTGAGCAGTTGGACGGTGCCGTTGAGTTCGGGTGCGCGCGTGGTGCCGCTTAATTCCAGGTCGGCGGATACGTCGGCACGGTAGGCCCGTGTGTCGATAGCCCTGAAATTGTCGGCTCGGGCCGACAGGTGAAATTCCCCGAGGGTCAGGTGAGCCAGGTCGATGGCGCCTTGCGCAGTCAGGCGGCCTCTCCCGGAGCGAAGGGCGGCATGGTTGAGCGCGACCCGGTTGTCGGCCAGGTCTGCCTCGGCATTCAGGTCCGTGTAGGTCACGCCGAGTTCGGGCAGGCTCAAGCGTCCTTCGTCGAGGGTGGCCCGGCCGGCCAGCACCGGGTTCTCGAGCGTGCCGCGAATGTCTACGTCGGCGGTTAGTTTGCCTTCTACCTCGTTCACCACCTCGCGGTCCAGAAAGGGTTCGATCCAGCCTATGTCGAAGTGATCGGCCCGCAGGTGGAGCGAGACGTCGCTGTCGGGGGCGCTCTGTTGTCGTTGGAGCCGGAGGGGGCGTTCCGCTCGGCCCCCGGTGTTTGGGCGCACGCGGAGATCCATCGGAAAGTACCCGTTCAGGGTGAGTATGCTGCCTTCCCGGTGGGTGAGGGCGGCGTCCAGGTTGAGCCGCAGGCTGTCGTAACGCACGTTTGTACGAAGGGTGCCGACCGCCTGGTTGTTCGATTCGACGTCGAGGTGGAGGGTGCCGGCCATGAGGGGGGCTTCGGCGGGGCCGGTCAGTTCGAGATCCCCGTTGAGCAGGCCGTCGAGGCCCGGAAAGTCGAGCAGGTCGGCTACGGCGCCGATGCGAAACTGCTCGATGGTGAGGATGAGGTTCTGGTTGCCGTTGGGGTCGATGATGCCGTCGATGGCGACCTGCTGGTCGTCTTCGTAGAGCAAGAGGTTGCTGATGCGATAGGCGTCGTCGTAGGTGAGAGTGGCCTCTTGGAGGAGCTGCCAGCGTTCGTCGTCGAGGTTCATGCGCACGTCGTCAATCGTCACGCGCCGGTGGTCCTCGTGCAGATCGACGCGCCCCGACAGGCGCGCATCACGGCGGCGGTCCACCGTAAAACGGGCGAAAAAGGCGGCCGTATTCTCTGCATAATCGGCTCTAAGTTCAGAGTATCGCACAGAGAACGTCGGGAGGGAAAACTGGGTCATCTCGGCCCACGCCTGGGTGTCGATGAGGCGGCGGGTGTGATCCAGGGAGCCCGACACTCCGGCATCAAACCCGACGATGCGGATGTCGTCGTAGACCACGCTGTTTAACGAGGTCCGCGCCTCGAACCGGAGGCTACCGGGATCTCCGAAGAGGCGTCCTTCGAGGCGTCCCTCCCCGACTGTGAGGAACGCGGCGTTGAGCAAAGAACGCAGGGGTTTCGCATCGCGGAGGTCGCCGTCGAGAGCAAAGCTAGAGGCATGCGTTGTGTCGAACAGGGCCACCGGCCCGCTTCCGGCGAGGGTCGCGACGTTCGAGTCGATGTGCAGGGTATCCACCTCCAACACCCCGTCGTTCCACCCAAAGAGGGTGTGCACCGTGTTCAGCCGGACGTCGTCGTAGCGAGCCTGCGTGGCATCGAGCCGTCCCTGGAGGCGCATTGTCTCAGGATCGATCCCGGTGCCCTGCACGTCGAAGGTTGCCGAAAAGCCGGCTTGCAGCGTGTCGATGCCGCTGAGCCGCCCAAGGTCCACGTCTTGGATCGTGCCCGTGGCTTTGTAGGCAGGCCGGTCGTCGAAGAAACGGCCGGAAGCGTTCAGTTCCGCTTCGCCCTGTTCCAGGTCGAGGGTAGCTCCGGCCCGGACGAATCCGCCATCGAGGTTGAGGCGCATTGTCCCCTCACGGATCATCTCGTCGTTGAAGCGCGAAGGCTCCAGGTCGAAGCCGGCCTTGACAGTCATCGCCTGGGGATCGGAGCCCCGAATCTCTAGCTGCGAAACGGTACCGTTGAGGTCGGTGTCCAGGTGGGGAAGGCCCAGGAACGCGCCCAGGTTGAGGCGATGGACGGCCCCCTCGCGCAAGGTCAACGAGAGCGTTTCGCCGACGGTGCCGGTGCCGCCGAACGTGTTGATTCCTTCAGACGTTTCCAGCATGGCGTCGAAGTCGAGGTGGCCTTCGTGCAGTGTGCCCCCGACGTATCCTCCCCGAAAGCGTTGCTGGTTGTAGGACCCTTCGATCAGATCGAGGCGGACCTCGTCGAGCGTCAGGGTGGCCGGATCGAATCCTCTGCCGGATCCCCGAAGCGTGCCGGTGAGGTCGCTGTGCTGGGCCGGATTCTGCGTGAGCTTGCCGACATCGACGTGCTCGAAGTCGGCCCGTGTGAGGGCGAAGGCCGGCACGTCGGCGAAGGGGTGCACGATGCCTTCCACATCGAAGGTGCCGCCGTCCAGTTCGGCACGGGCGGTCAGATCCAGGCGTCCGCGGCGCAGGGTACCTGCTACGCTGCCGGTTCGCAGGGCATAGGGGCCGTAGGACGAATCCGTCAGGTCGAGGCGAAGGTCGTTGAGGCGAAGGTCGGCGGCTGGATCGACGCCCTGTCCGTGCAGCGCGAATGTACCATTGAACGCGCTGTGCGTGGTGTCGCCGAGGAGCGCGGCTACGTTCAGGTTTTCCACCCGACCCTCGCGGATCCGATAGCGAAGCGTATTGCCCAGGTGGGCCGTGCCCCGTGTCTCGGCCCGGCCCGACGCGAACTGCAGCCGGGTATCGACGTCGAGCGTGCCGTCGGTCAGATGTGCCGTGAGGGTGCCCTCGTTCAGCCGGTCTCGATTGATGCGCGAAGGGGCGAGGGCGACCGTGGCGGTGAGATCGGCGGTGCGCGGGTCGAAGCCGTGTCCTTTCAGCCGAAACGTGCCCCGGATGTCACTCGACTGCTCCGTTTCCGGGGCAAAGCGTCCTATGTCGAGGCTGTCGAGGCGGCCCTGGAGGTCATAGGTCGGTGTTTCGTCGAGCGGGCGCAGGGTGCCGGTGAGGGTCAGGACGGCCTCGCGGAGGCCGGTTTCCAGGTCGAAGTCGGCTTTTCCGTCGGTGAAAGTGGCGTGGAGGGTCGTCGGGTCGGGCGCGTACTCGCCGTAGTGTGTGTCGAAGAGGCGGGCACGGGCCGTGCCGTTCAGGTGGTCGGGGGCCGGCCCGTGGAGGTCGGCGTGGAGGTCGGCATTGATGCGTCCGGTGTGGTCGAGGTCGCCGGTAACATAGCCGGGATCGAGTCCTCGGATTCGACCGTCGAGCCGGTAGGTGAGCGGGCCGTCTGCTGCGGGTGTTGCTTCGGCGTCGAGCGACAGCGTTGCGCCGTCCGGAAGGCGAAGGTCGGCGGTGGCGTGGAGCAGGCCGGAGGTGCCCTGCACCTGCGCGTCGAGGCGGGCATGGCCGCTTCGGGAGAGTGCCGGGACGAACGAACGGATATCGCGAAAGGCCAGCGGCGCAGCGGTGAGCGTAAGGTCGATGTCGTGGACCTCGTCGCGCGCATCGGTGGGGAGTTGCAGCGTGCCGTGTG
>JBHHWM010000230.1:0-7976 GCA_046756545.1 Rhodothermales bacterium
CGCACCCTCGAACTCCACTACCTGGGACGCAATCACAGCGACAACTCGCTGGTAGCGCTGCTGCCGGACGAGCGCATCGCCTTCGCCGTCGATTTTGCCTCGCACGACCGGGTCGGCTACCGGGATCTGCCCGACTATTATTTCCCCGATTTTTTCGAGAGTCTCCGTCGCCTTCACGCCTTGCCTTTCGATACTATCGTCTTTGGGCACGGCGACACGGGCGACAAAGCATCGATTGAACGCCAGATCCAGTACTACGATGACCTGCGTGAAGCTGTGGAAGGGGCGGTGCGTACGGGCCAGACGGAAGACGAAGCCGCTGCAAGCATCCTACTCGCCGATTACAGCACCTGGGGCGGTTACGACGACTGGTTCGCGCTCAACGTGCGCGCGCTCTATCGATGGGCAGCATCGCAGGCACAAAGCCAGGACTCTTAACGAACAGGAGTAGTCTCTAGACGGGCGGTTCCCGGTCTTCTGAGCGGCCGTAGAGTTGTGTCAGGGTGCGGAGGCGGGCAAGGTGCTCATCGGTAAGCTGATCCGGGAGCAGTCGCCAGCCCCAGTTGTCGGACACGGTGCCGGGCGTATTCATGCGGGCGTGGCTTCCCAAGCCCAGCACGTCCTGAACCGGCGTGACGACGAGGTGGGCGACGGAGCCCATGAGCAGGCGGATGCAGCGCCAGTGGATCTGTTGCACGTCGTCCGGGTCGAGGTTCAGGTATTGCAAGGCGTAGGCCCGGGCGCGGGCCACCGCTTCGGCATCGAGGGTGCTCTGGTTATTTGTCCACCACCCGATGAGGGTGTCGTTGTCATGCGTACCGGGATAAGCGGCGAGGTTCTTGGAGTAATTGTGCGGCAAGAACTCCGAGTCGGCATCGGTGTCGAAGGCGAATTGGAGGACGGCCATGCCGGGGAAGTCGAATCGCTCCATAAGGGCGGTGACGTCGTCCGTGATCACGCCGAGGTTTTCGGCCAGGAGCGGCAGGCGGCCCAGCCGTGCCTCGATCTGCACGAAGAACTCCGTGCCGGGTGCGTCGACCCAGCGCCCGTTGATCGCCGTCTTCTCTTCAGCCGGTACCTCCCAGTAGGCGGCAAAAGCCCGAAAGTGATCGAGCCGGATGATGTCGAACAGCGTGAGGGCTTTTTCGAGGCGTTGGGTCCACCAGGAAAAGTGATTCTCCTGCATCATATCCCAACGATAAAGGGGATTTCCCCACCGTTGCCCCGTTTCGCTAAAATAATCCGGAGGCACCCCGGCCACGACGGTCGGATTCCCGGTGTCGTCGAGGTAGAACAGGTGCGGGTTGGCCCAAACGTCGGCGCTGTCGTGGGCGACGTAGATGGGCAGGTCGCCGAGGATGCGAATCGAGCGTTGGCGACAGTACGCGCGTAGCGCCGACCATTGCTGCTCGAAGAGGAACTGCCAGAAGGTGTGTTTTCGGATGTCGTATTCGTACTCGTTCCGGGCGGCATTCAGGGCGTCGGGATCGCGTTGGGCCAGCGGAGCCGGCCATTCGATCCAGGCGACACTGCGGTGGGCGTCCTTCAGCGCCATGAACAGGGCATAGTCGGGAAGCCAGTGGTCGTTGGCTTTGCAGAAGGCGGCGAAGGCGGCGCGTTCCTGGGATGCAGCCTTTTCTTCGAAACGATCAAAGGCTCGCTGGAGCAGCTTAGTTTTGTACGGGTAGACGCGCGCGAAGTCGACATAATGGTTGGGGAAGTCCGGTTTCCCCGCGAGATCATCGGCGAGCAACAGACCCTGTTCCAGCAGCAGATCCGGGCTAAGAAGCATCGGGTTGCCGGCGAACGTCGAGGGGCTGGCATACGGCGAATACCCGTAGCCGACGGGTACCACAGGGAGCATTTGCCATATCCGTTGATGTGCTTCGGCCAGAGAATCGGCGAACCGATAGGCGCTGGGACCGAGATCACCGATGCCGTGAATACTGGGAAGAGAAGTTAGGTGAAGCAGAAGACCGCTGGAGCGAGGTAAATCCATGCGTGCGTTACCGTTAATTCCTGAGGGGGATTAATGAAGGCCGGGCAACGTCGTCAACGTAGACGAAGGAGGGGGCCTTACCAGCTCCCTCGAAGTGTGAAGCGGGAGATCCAAGGATGCATGTGTTTAAGAACGAGACATGGAGTTCCAGTTCTAAAGAACCCAAGGCAATAAAGGGATTTTTTTCGTAAACATTCTAAGGATTATCATGCGTTCTTTTTGTAATAAGTTGGTTCAGGCGTGTGTGGTTACCGGTACCTGGACGACCTGGGGATACCCTATGAAAGGCGTACTTTCTCTCCTGCCATAGAAAAGGGGGCGGCGAGCGTGGCACAGGCGCTCGGATTTGCTGAACGACAAATGGTCAAGACGCTCCTCTTTGCGACCGGGCAGGGCGAGCACGTCATGGTCCTGCTCCCCGCCGATAGGAGCGCCGTCTCCGGACATCTCAAGAAAGCGATAGGGTCGCGCAACATCCGGCTCGCCCCGCTCGACACTGTCCACGACATTACCGGCTATGAGGTCGGTTCGATTCCGCCGTTTCACTGGCAGCCGCCGGGATTTCGCTCGTTCATCGAAGCATCGCTCATGGAGGAGGAGGTGTTGGGGGTTGGTGCCGGAGTGTGGGGACACGAGATCCTCATTCGACCCCGGCATCTGGTGCAGGCAGCACAGGCCGTCGTTGTAAACCTGACGGATCGGTCTAGGCCCGTCTTTCTCGATGCCGCTTCCGACGAACAGAGATCGTGATCGGCAGGTGGTTTTGGTGTGGAAGTATGGTGCGTGTCGTAACCTTCCCCCGGCTGTTTCGTTTGAAGCAGCATCGGAGCATTTATAGACTATGCCCCTGAACGACCATGCAAGATGTCCTCAGCCTCCTGACTCCCGCCGACTATACCTTTCTCCTCGGCATCATTGAAAGCCCGGTCGGGTTTACGAACGACAGCAAACTTCGCGCGCTGCTTTCCGCCGTCGAAGAAAATGATACGGAAGAAACCAAGGAGGCGCTCAACCGGCAGATGGAGCGTGAAATTCGCTATCTCGGCAGTGCCGACGGCGCGTATTTCTTTCGCTATATAACGGGGCGCGAGCCCGGTGTCCCGTTTACTCAGATCGTCCGGAATGTCGCCAAGGCGTTAAAAGTCAAGGTGTCCACACTGGGAACGGATCGCGAAGTGCTCGAGAAGCTGGTGCAAGATTATGCGACGAAACAGTTCGCCAACCTGTCGCCCGAGCAGCAGCAAGAACTCCTGGAACGGCTCGGCGTGGAGCGCGACAGGGCGGCCTCCTTCCTCAAGAAATCGGCGGGCGTATTCACTGTGCCAATGCTCATTCAGGCCTTCGGTACGTTTGTCGTCAATGGGCTCATCAAGACGGTCATCTTCGGCCTTATCGGCAAGATCATTGGCAAGCAGTTGGCAACTCGGCTCTTCAACCTCCTCGTGTCGCGGTTTCCGTGGTGGGTAAGCTGGATCGGTCCGGCAGCCTGGACGCTGTCCATTGGCTGGGCCGCGTTCGATATCCAGGGGCCTGCCTATCGCAAGACCATTCCCATCGTTCTCTACCTGGGCCTGTGCTCCCTCCGCGAGAGCGAGACCGTTGAGGCGGAGTAAATATCGGAGAGGGCCTTCCATTTAGACACATCCGGTGAGTTTGGTGCCCGTAGGGGCGACCGTGGTTGTCGCTCCGGTTTGGCACCCCCTGTCCCTGATCGTCCTGTGGTTATTAGGTCAACCAGTGCTTTGTGGTTGGGATAACAGTGAGAAAAAAGTAGGTTGTACCACTACGTCGCAATGCGTATGCTTGAGGGATCTTGCACGTATTTCGATACCGTGTAATCTGTTCACCCCGTCTCACTGATTGCCCTACCCCACGACCGGTAGAACCATGAAAACCCTTGCCAATCTCGCGCTCAGAACGCTATTCCTTCTGCTCATCCTGGGGCTCGTACGCACGGCCTCGGCACAGTCCGGTGTCCCCACCCCGGAATCCGTTCTCGGCTCCAGCGTGGGAGCCGATTTCTTCCTCGCTTCTTATGACGAGTCGATCAACTATTTCAAACAGTTGGATGCCGCCAGCGACCGGATTCAACTCGTGGAGATCGGACAGACATCGGGCGGGCTCCCCTGGTACCTTGCGTTGATTTCTACCTCGGAGAACCTGGCCAATGTGGAGCATTATCGGGAGATTTCGCAACGCCTGGCCTACGCCGAGGGGCTTACCGACGACGAAGCCCGAGCCCTGGCCCGCGAGGGCAAAGCCATTGTGCACATCGACGGGGGATTGCACTCTACCGAGGTGGCCCACGCTCAGCATACCATTCAGTTGGCCTACGACCTCGTTACCGAAGAAGAGGACCCGGAGATTCTGGCTATCCGCGAGAACGTGATCCTGGTACTCTGGCCGTCTATCAACCCCGATGGGCAGAATATGGTGGTGGAATGGTATCGGTCTAATCTGGGCACCCCCTACGAAGTGGCTTCGATGCCAAAGCTCTATCAGAAGTACGTCGGCCACGACAACAACCGCGACGGTTACATGATCAACATGCACGAGTCGCGTGTGACGACCCGCGTCATCCGGCACTGGGAGCCGCAGATTCTCTACAACCATCACCAGACGGCCCCTTTCCCGGCCCGGATCTGGATTCCCCCCTTCGCCGAACCCATCTCGGAATTCGTTCATCCCTTGATGTGGCGGACGGTCAACCTGGTAGGGATGGCGATGGCACAGGCGCTGGAGGAGCGCGGTCAGGAGGGAGCGGTACATATGGGCACAGGCTTCGATAACTGGTATCCCGGCTTCATAGATCACGCCAACAACTTTCACAACGTGGCGGCCTTTCTTACCGAGACCGGGCTGTATCGCTATGCCACGCCTCATTTCTACACGATCAACGATTTTCCCCGCAACCGCCGGGACTTGCGCCCGCAATCGCTCTATGCGAGCCCCTGGGAGGGCGGGTGGTGGCGTTTGCGCGACGCCGTGGACTACATGCTCACGGCATCCATCTCGGTGCTCGACGTGGCTGCCAAGTACAAGTATGACGTGCTGTATAATCGGTACCAGGCGGCAAAAGAGATCGTAGCCAAGTACCGCAAAGATCCACCCTATGCCTACTTCATACCTCAGGACCAACACGACCCGGTGGCCGCCGTCGAGCTGTTGCGCCGCCTGGCGTTCAACGGGATCGAGGTGCACCAGTTGGGTCAGCCCCTGTCCTTCGAAGGCCAGGAATATCCGGCAGGTACCTGGGTGATTCTCATGGATCAGGCGAACGCCAACTTTGTGCGCCAGCTCTTTGCCGTTCAGGAGTATCCGGATCTGCGGGAATATCCGGAAGGACCGCCGGATCAGCCCTACGACGTGGCTGGGTGGACCCTGCCCTACATGATGGGTGTGCGGGTGATCGAGGCGACCTCGCCCGTCGGCGACACCGTTCGCCAGACGATGGCGCTCGCGCAGGGCGAGGCGCTTCCGTGGGATGCAGACCAGGACGACGCGGCCTTCTTCGATAGCCCGATGGGTGTCGGGTTTAACAGCCACTCGGTGGCTTCCGGCATCGTGCCTCCACCCGGCGAAACACGCGGTAGCGGGGCCGCCCTGGCCGTCGATCCTGCGCAGAACAATGCGTTCCGTGCCGTCAACCAGGCATGGCGGCAGGGGGCACGCGTGCGTGTCGAGCCGGGGACGCCGGGCCCGGAGGGAAGCCCGGGTCGCAGCGGACGATACCTGATCACCGGCCTCGGTCAATCGGCGACGAACGCGTTGGTGCGTGACCTGGCCTTGCAGGCCGAACGAACCCGTGAAGGCGGGACGGCGATCCGCCAACCCCGGATCGGGTTGTACCGGCCCTGGCAGGCCAGCATGGACGAAGGCTGGACCCGCTGGCTGCTCGAACGCTACGACTTCTCCTTCACCAATCTCTACAACGCGGACGTCGTGGCAGGCGATCTGTTAAAGCGCGTCGATGTCATCGTCCTGGTTGATATGTCGGCTGGGCGGATCTTGAATGGTTTCCGGAAGGGATCGGTGCCTCCGCGCTTTGCCGGTGGTATCGGCAAGGAGGGAGTCCGCGCCCTTGATGCTTTTGTGCGCGCCGGGGGTACGCTGGTCTGCCTGAATAACAGCAGCCTGTTTGCCATCGACCAGTTGCACCTGCCGGTGAAGAATGTGGTGGCCGATCTTAAACGAGATCAATTCTTTTTGTCCGGCTCCATCCTGGAAATGACGGTGGATCCCTCTCACCCGGTGATGGCCGGGATGCCGCAGCGGGCCAAGATGTTCGTTGGCCGGAGCCCGGTATTCAGCGTTTCAGAGGGTTTCGAAGGAGCCGTCCTGGCCAAGTATACGGACGTGGGATCACCGCTTTTGTCGGGGTATCTATTGGGCGAAAAACACCTGCAGGGCTATGCAGCAGCTCTCGACGTGCAGCATGGCGACGGCCATGTGGTGCTGCTGGGCATGCGTCCGCAATGGCGTGGGCAGCCCTTCGGCAACTTCCGCATCTTGTTTAACGCCGCCCTCTACAGCGCTGAAGTGGCAGCCACGGTGCAGGAAAATCCAGACTTTTGGACTCCTCCGGCCAAAGAAACCGAAGAGTCGCCTGCCGCTCCTTCCCGACGATAGGGGACGACCGACGCCGTTCTTCGAGAGATTTATGAGTGCTCACGTATCGCATAGAGTGATCGGCTACCTCGCAACGGCCCTCTGGCTGATGGGGGTATCGGGATGTTCGGTGGAAGGACCGGAAGGCGACAACTTTTCCGATGTACTCGTCTCCGGCGGGTTGATGCGCGCGTACGCCGTCCACGTTCCGGGCTCCTATCGCGAAGACGAGCCGGTACCCTTGCTCATCGCATTCCACGGCGTACCCGACACCGGCGAGGGACTCCGACGAGGCACCGGGTTGGATGACCTGGCTGACGAGATGGGCTGGGTGATCGCCTATCCGAATGCTACGTCCGACTGGGCCGAAGGCTGTGACGGATGCGCCAGGGCCGACCGCGAAGGGGTCGATGACATCCAATTTGTGGTCGATCTGATCGATGCGTTGAGCGAGCGCCTCACCCTTGATCGGCACCGCGTGTATGCCGTCGGATTTTCACAGGGCGGGCTGTTTACCCAGCGGATCGCCTGCGACCTCGCCGATAAGGTAGCCGCCGTCGCCGTGGTGGCGGCTACCCTGTCCGTGCCGTTGGCAGAAGTGTGCGACCCTGCGCAGCCGATCTCGGTGATGATAGTGCACGGGATGAAAGATGCCGTTTTCCCATGGGAGGGACAGGATAACGGGAATTTCTCAACGCTTGCTGCGCGTAGCGCTGCTTTTTACTGGGCAAGGAAAAACCAGTGCGACACCAGGGGTACTACCACGAACGACCCTCCGGGGACACGGGGCGTCGAGCTAACGTCGTTTGACGGCTGTGCGAATGGGGCGGAGGTGCGGCTCTACGGCGTGATCAACGGCCTCCACGAGTGGCCGAGTTCTTTTGATGTGAACACCCTCATCGGCACCTTCCTGGCCCCTCATAGCCTATAGAATGGATACAAAGGCCGGATCTTCGGCTATCACCGTTCCGTCTTCGGCAATCGATCCGAGTTGCACGGCTTCGATGGTTCCGGCACGGGCAGGGTCGTGCGGCCTCCGCACCTTGATGTAGTTATCCGTGAAGCCGTACATGACGCCGTCTTTCTCGTAGCTCTCCCACAGGACTGGTCGCACGGTGCCGAGGTGGGCGTTATAGAAGGCGTGCTGCTTTTTCTGCGAGAGCAGGCGCAGCATCCGGTTCCGCCGGGAGCGCTCCGGCCTGGGTACCGAGGCACCGCCCATCCGGTCGAAGTGATCCACCGCCGCCGTGTGTGGACGCTCCGAGTAGGTGAAGGCGTGCAGGTAAGCCACCGGTAACTCGTTGAGGAATCGGTAGGTGTTTTCGAATCGTTCTTCGGTTTCCGCCGGGAAGCCCACGATGACATCCGC
>JBHHWM010000231.1:0-7949 GCA_046756545.1 Rhodothermales bacterium
CATGGGTGCGATGCCATTGTGACGGTTGGTAAATAACAGGCGTTCGGTATCCGGGGTGTATTTGAACGCATTAGAGAGCAGGTTGGTGATCATCTTCTCCACCTTATCTGCATCGAAGGCCAGCGACAGCGCTTCGGGCTCGCTGTGGAACTCCAACATGACGTCTTTACGCTCGGCCAACGCGGCGAACGAAGAGACGATCTCTCGGAGAAACCGAGTCAGGTTGCCCGGCCGGAGGCTAGGCGTCATGCGCCCGGCATCCACCTTCGACAAGGCAAGCAGCTCATTGATGAGCTGCTTGCCTTGTCGAAGGGCGTTGCGCTGCATCACAGCGAGTTGGTGGGTGTATCGGTCGCTGAAGGAACCGTAAGCGCTGTTCAACGCATCCTGGATCGGGCCAAGCAGGAGCGTCAGCGGCGTCCGAAACTCGTGGCTGATGTTGGCAAAGAAGCGGGCTTTGAGACGGTCCATTTCCTGGAGTTGCTCGGCCTGCACTTCGAGTTGCTCGGTGAGGTGCTCGGACTTTTGAAGCGCGGCGTATTGCTCATAGCGGGTGTGATACAAGAGCATGCTGATGAAGGTGCACGCAATCGGCACGATGCTGACGTAGACAAAGAAGCCCGGACTCCGCACCATCACCTCCAAACCGAGCATCGTTGGAAAAATCCAAAAACTCAGCAGATACACGCCCCATATCGAAAAGAAGTAGAGAAAGGCCTGCCGGGGCGGATAGGATATCGCAGCGACGATAACCAGCATCGCGATGCTCAGGTAGCGATCCGAATGAAACCCTTCCTCGGCCTGGTAGAAATCCTGGTAGAAATCGTCGAACAGCACGGTAAGGCCGAGGAGAAGCACGATCAGGGCGCTGAGCGGACGCGCCCACCGGGGCCCGAAGCGGGTGAAGGCCAGGACGAGGTAGGCGGCGCCGATGACGATGATGATCAGGCGATCCCAGAGGATGATGGCGATAGGATCGCCGTAATGCCAGACCAGACTCCATCCGGATGAGGCATAAGCGCCCACGTTTGCAAGAACACCGACGATGCCCAGGATGCCGGCGGCGAGCATGCCTTTTCGGTTCAACCGCAGCATGACTTCCCTGAAGCCGGGATCGCGCTCATACGCATTGGCCGCGAAGAGCCGGGACCATCCGTGCTTTATCGTTTCCATTGAACTTAAAGGGTAATCATCTTTCTCAGTACACGAGCACTTGCCATCATACACCCACCAACTCGTGTGGTTGAGCAGGAGATGTGCCGAGATTTCTCTACATACTAAGCAATAGCTCAGAGAGTCGCAGAATATTTCTTTTCTTCAGATAAGGGTGTAGGGTAGCCAGGGTGGGGTATGTTCGGGATACGTGTAATAAGTAGTCACTTCAGCCTACCTCCTGGTCATCACGGACCCGTTTGACAATCTCGCCGACCACACACTACGGCTCACCATCCCGGTCAATTCCATTCGGATCTGACGCACACTCAAAACCGTCGTCTCGGCCCACTCCTCAATGCACCTCACCAAAGTGGGGCCGCGTGCAGGCACGCCCCACGTGCTTGCCCCGTGCCTTCGCTGCCGCCATCCCCGCCGTGACCCACTCCGAAATAAACGACGATTCTAGCTCGGCTATCCCACCGACCAGCGTGGACATCGCCTAGCCTATCGAACTACTTGTGTCGATCTGATCTTGGACGCTGATGACGCGGATGCCCAGATGATTGAACTCCTCCAGGGCCGTTAGCAAGTGTCGCGTGCTGTGGGCAAAACCTACTTGCCGAGATAACCATCCGGAGCGACAACCACCGCGCTGTTAAAAAACGTATCTCCCGCACGTTCCGGCAAACCGGCTACAATCACGGCTCCCCTCTCCCTTGCCCATTCTCCAAGGCGTCGGATAGTAATGCCATCCGGGATCGTCTCAGCGACAATGGACAAATCGTTGCTTGAGCGGAAGAAGTAACCTGAAGCGAATAACTCCGGCAGTACAATCAAATCAGCCTGCACATCTGCCAACAGCTTCTCTACACGGTCAAGATTTGCTTCGACCTGGAGATATTCCGGATTATACTGTAGGAATGCTGCGTCCATACACTGATTCGATTAGGGTGAGGCTCCCGTTCTATCATCCTTGCGTAGTGCAGGCGGCTGAGTTCCCTCGATCCACTCCGTTTGACCGTCTACATAAAGCTCTCGCTTCCAGATGGGAACCTGTTGTTTCAGCGAGTCGATCAGAAACCGGCAAGCCTCAAAGGCATCAGCTCGATGCGGGGTAGCCACACCGATGATCACGCTGGCTTCGGCAAGCGGCACCATTCCCAGCCGGTGCAGAATGCAGACTCTGACCACCGGCCAGCGCCGGCCGGCATCTTCCGCGATCCGATCCATTTCCTTGAGCGCCATCGCCTCATAGCAATCGTATTCCAGGTTTACGGTCTCTCGCCCTTTAGTCCACTGACGAGTGGTTCCCACGAAGATGTTCACCCCCCCCGCTTCCGGCGTCTGAAGAAATGCGAAGGCCTCTTCGACTTGAAGAGAGTTGGTTTGTAAGTAAATCCATTTTTTCATTGCAATAACGGCTCATTTTTACCCGCCACTGACCGGCGTGATCAACGCCACCTCATCGCCGTCCGACAAGACGATGCTCTCCGGAACGTATTCTTCATTTACGGCCAGGCGCACCACTGAACGATAAGGGCCAATAACAGGATACTCTCGCTCCAGATAGTCCAACAATGTCGCTCCAGTTGCCGGGCTTTCTAGCTCGACTGTTATACAATCCGCCTTTACATGCTGGCGTAATACACTGAAAAACAATACCTGGAATGTATACATAAAAACGTCCTTTAGTCTTTGATCGAAGAGAGTACGTTCTTTACGATATCGAAATTGGGAAGGTTGCCTGCATTCTCGAGTACCTCGGTATACCGAATCACGCCTTCTTTATCTACGATGAAGGCAGCACGCTTCGAGATGCGATCAAGCTTCATCGGAGTGAAGTCGCTATCGTACTTGGCACCAAAAAGAGCGCTGACCTCAGCGTTATGATCGCTCAGTAACGGAAACCTCAGATGATGTACCTTCCGAAATTCGTCCAAAACAAAAGGAGAATCGGTCGAAATGCCTACAACCTGGGTCTCGGAGTCAGTCCCGAATTCCTCCAGCTCGTTGCTCACCGTGTTGAGCTCCGTTGTGCATACACTCGTGAACGCTCCTGGGAAGAAAAGAATCAGCACGTTCTTCTTACCACGATAGTCCGAGAGTCGGAATGGAGTCTTCGTATGATCGAAGAGCATGAAATCAGGCGCAAGAGTCCCTTCTTTTATGTCCATTGTTCCCGAAGGTGTTTATGAGTTCGTTTGAGACGACATCTTATACTCCTTTTCATGCCGAATTACTGATATTCAGCTAAATCGAATCACCTGAAGTGGTTCGATTCGCGCAGTAATTCGGGCAGGAATATAGGCCGATATTACGCACAATAAAAGTGCAATCGCTCCCACAAGTACAAAATCAAACGGATTGAGTTCGATGGGCGCTGTTTTCATGTAGTAGGCTTCTTCAGGCAAAGGAATGAGCCCGTAACGCTGTTGCAATAACGCGAAACCCAGAGCGAGCCCCAGGCCGGTAGCAGTCCCAACGGTACCTATGAACAAGCCCAGCCAGATAAACAGCTTTTGCAAAACACGGTGAGACGCACCCATGCTGGCCAGCACTCCGATCTCTCTCGTCTTCTCGAGGATGATCATCAACAACGTACCGACGATGTTAAATGCAGCTACGATGATGATGATACCAATGACCAGAGGAATGATAGCCTCCTGAAGACGTACCCAGGCAAAGAGCCCCCGAAAGACTTCATAGATCGTCCGAGCCATGACAGGAAAACCATGCGTCTCTTCTACTTCAAGCGTCACGTCATGTGCTCGTTCTACGTCGTGAAGAGTAAGATCGAATCGCGTAACCTCATCCGGCCCATACTGCAACAGGTCGCGTGCTACATTGATATCGGTATAAACATGAACGTCGTCAAAGTTAGCCAGTGACGTCTCATAAATACCGGCGACAAAGAACTGCTTGACACGTGGACGGAAGCCGAACAATGAAGGGTCCAGGTCGTCTCTCCCCGACCATTTCCGCATGGAAAATGCGGTCACGTGATCGCCCACTTCGACGCCGAGCTGCCGAGACAAAGCCTGTCCTATAACGAGACCGGGCCGTCCCAGAGAATCAGTTTGGAACGAAGAAGAACCGACCATAAGGTGATCGTCCAGATACACTGGGAGTTTCTTCACTCCCCAAAGCGCCACGCCATCAATTTCAGCCGATGATCTTCGCAGAAGGGCAAAATCGGTAATCACGGGAGCCACATGAGACACGGCTTCAATCTGCGCCAGTTCTCGTTCCATTCTGGTGGCACGAGGCAGTGGCTGATCCTGCATACTTTCGACCTGGACGTGTGCTCCAAACCCTACGATTTTATTCTCGATCTCTCGGCTAAAGCCACGCACGATAGAGAGCGCCAGCAACAAAGCCGCCACGCCGATGGCCACACCTCCCACGGCCACGATGGTAATGAAACGCAAAAAACCGCGCCCTTCTTCCCGGCCCTGGGCACCGAGCAGATAACGTAATGCGACGAAACGATGGAAGGAAGCCAATTGAAACGAGACCGTTTGTAGAGGGATGCCAGGAAGCAATACCGGGTGGTAACGGATGTATCCCGACGCATGTCCACCCTAAAAGATCCAGAAGGGTCTTTCTAGTCAACAAGAGCCCGGCAGAGCAGAAGTAATGGGCTCAACGAAATGATAAGGCGGCCAGGGACCCGTACAGAGGAAATGAAGGTTTGAATGCATCTCAATTAATTCTCTTACTTTTTCTTTTATCTCATCAAGGCGGGTATTTCTCACCAGGTATGCCGATTTCATGAGCATACTGCGACTGTCCTCTAAGCTCAACCTATGCTCGACAGCGCATTCCGCTAGTGACTGGTGCAGGGCTTTTCCAAGACTTTCATCACTAAACTTGCGTGTCCTGTGTTGCTCCTGAACCGCTTTCTGAGCCACGGAAGCAGTGCGTCCACGAAGAGTCGTTTCAGAGAGTTCGGGGGCTTCGTCAGAGGCCTGGCCGTCCCCTCCTAACGAACTCTCCATCAACCGTACGACCCGCAGATTTAGTTCTACACAATTCCTCAGACGATTCAATGCCACCTGATACTCTTCACAAAACGCACTCATCTTCTCTTCAACCACGTCTTCACTCTCGAAAACCGTGGAGAAACGAGCCGGCAGTACGGCCCCCTTTGTCATCAGCGCCTCGACAACCTGCTCGTGCTGCCAGAGCCTCCGGGGCGTCGGAGACACCGTTTCGCCCTCAATTGAACTCACCACAGCAACCAATCCGTCTCTGCTTAGATACGTCAGCAGAGCATGGTCAATGCCTCGAAGCGCCTCAATACATCCATCGAGTTCTTCGGTGATGGCATAGAGATAGATCATAGGTCGCTGGATCTGATGTCCGTAAGGGTACGTCCGGTACTTATGTTCTTCCGGCCGTCTGAAAAGGGGTGAACATGCTAGGCGTGGACGGTCCCTCCATTACAAACTCGAAGCCTAGCGCCTCGTATTCCGTGGTCATGCGCCCTACTTCGGCTGAAAACTGGCTTTCTTTTGTCTTATCAACGAGATACGTAGCCTGCAGAATCAAGCCTCTGTTTTCGTTGGTAGTCTCTTCCAGATCACCCAGAATAACATCTTCTGCGTACACGAATAGCCGTTCGTGGATATCCTTTGTGCTATCGTCTGTGACCTGGGCAATCTCCTCCTGGATCGTGGTCACCATCTGCTTCTTAAGGGACCGGCTACCTCGTTTTTTTCTCTTGATTTCGTCCATCAGCTCCTGAACCGCGGGGCTGTGTTCTACCACACGTTGATGAAGCGTATCGACATTCCTAAAGAGTTTGAGACTCCACTGGTGTTTACCCTGTATCCGCTCTAAAGCATCCATGTAGCCTACTTCAGAGAGCATCTTCCGCACTTCGACCTCATCCTCGTAAACCGAGCAAAAAGGAACAGGGAGAAACGTCCCTCCCAACGCGGATATCTGCTTTACAAGAACCTCGTGAATCCCAACCCGCTCGTCAGCCCATACAGGATCGATGAGATTGTTTGCAAGCACCTCTTTTCCATACTCCGAGAGTGGAACCTTGCTGACAAGCGCATGGATGTTATCCCAGGACACGACATAGACAGGATAGGCAGGGTCCATTCCCTCTTTCGGAAGTAGCCCTTCTTCAACGTCGGCTCCCCCGTTCAGAATCCCATACACATAATACGCTTCCCCTTCAACGGCGATTACTTCATCGGCTTCCGGATATGTCGCCGACTCAATGGGCTGCGAATCCTCTTCGTTGAATGCAGCCAGCAGCTCTTCGGCAACGTCCGCTGCATCCTCGTAGTTGAGCGAATCTGTTCCGAGGTCGAACCAGCTTCCGTCTCCATGATGAAGCTGTGGGTCGCCTGCAAGGCTATCCTTTGAATCGCTTTCGGAATTTTTTCCAGGCTCCGTCAGGTCTCTCGGGTTCTCTGGTAAAAAAAAAGCGTCATCGTCCTCGTGCGGGGTATCCTCACCAGACAATGAGATTTCGACCTCGGGATCAAGAATTTCTTCTCCGTGATGGTCGTCTTCCTCCCAGAATTCAAAGCTCACGTCGGGAGTATCGACCTCTTCTACTTCCGACGGCTCGTCGCGCACTTCGGCGCTCTCCTCGGCAGCTAGAAGGTCTGTGCTCTGCATTGAAATCAAGACGTCGGGATCGATATCCATTTCCTCCCCGATCTCTTCGATGGCCTGCTGGTACACATGATCGAGCAGGCGTTCTTTTACCGCCTCTTTAATTCCTTCGATCACGGCTCCTTGCGCCCTCGTCGTCACTTCGTCCGAAGCAACCTCGAACCCAGCTCCAAGCTCATCGATGGCCTGCTGGTAGAGGTGATCTATCAACTGAGTCTTGATCGCTTCTTTCGTCTCGGCAAACGAGTCACCCTCAACAAGTGAAGCAATCGCATCGGGAGTGACTTCAAATCCCTGCTGTAATTCCGAAGTTGCTTGCTGATAGACGTGCTCGACGAGACTCGTTTTTACGGTCTCGACGGCATTTGCTACGTTGTCTCCCTCGATACGGGAAGCTATTTCCTCAGGAGAGACATCGAAAGAGGCTTCGAATTCTTCCGTGGCCTCTCGGTACACTCGATCAAGCAGATGCCCTCTGACGGTTTCTTTCGCCTGCTCTATCGATTCTGACTGGCTCCGCTCAGTCACCTCATCCGGAGCAACCGTGAATTCCGACTCGAATTCCTCAATGGCTTCCTGGTACACACGGTCAACAAGATGTCCCTTGACCGTTTCTTTCGCCTCTGCAACCGTCTCACCCTGACTCCGCGAGACCACCTCCTCCGGAGCTACCGTGAAGCCCGACCGAAATTCTTCGATTGCTTCCTGATACACATGGTCAACAAGGCGCGCCTTGGTCGCATCCTTGGCTTCTTGCAACGCCTCTTTCCTGGCCGAAAGTTCTACCATGACTTCATCCGCCACCTGCTCAACATCTTGCATTTCCTGCAAGACCTCCTCCATCATCTTCTGGTAGAGGCGCTCCTTGAGGGTGTTCTTGGCACGAGCGAGAGGCTCTCTGCTACCCTCGCGCTTGATTCTAGAGGCGCTATGATCTGAATCATCTACGCCCTGGTTCTGATCTGGAAGGATGCCCATGATGCTCTTGGAATCATTAAGGGTGGGTGAATGATGGCCTTAAGCAAGGCTTTCCGGCTGTAGCATTACAGCGAACACCACCGGTATCGGCAAGATGGTATAATTCTTTAGAATACGTGTAATATTGTGTGAAATGACGTGCCTGGAGTTCCTGCACTGGTCCTAAAACTGACTTAATA
>JBHHWM010000232.1:0-7749 GCA_046756545.1 Rhodothermales bacterium
AGCGTCTCCGCGAAATGGAGATCTCCGCCTGCCACCTGGATTACTTTCAGTTGCATGTCACTGGTTCGTGTGTTTGTGCTGGTGATATTGCTTAAAGGTCTGGGTGATCGGTTTTCCATCAACCTCCCCGTTTGATTCACTTCCTTGGGCGTACTACCGGGTGCGTTCATGTCGGCATTTTCGGTCAGCGGATTTTAACATCGCCGGCCTCGAAGTGCGCGCCGAACTTCCTACGATTTAGACAAATCTGGCGCTCATAACCCTTCCAGGAAAGACAACACCGACGCCCCGTCCATCACGCAGACCATGCCGCTTCGGCGACGGCGAATGATGACGACACCATGATCACCTAATTCGTAGCGGCCTATCTGCTCTGTCGGGCTCTTCATCTGAGCATTCATGAGCGTGATCATTCGCGTAGGCGTTCCGAGATCACCGTCAAGGTAGCGGTGAATCAGTCTCTCTGGATCTACCCGTGCCTGCCTGAGCATCGCTTCGGCATCCGGCATTATGACGTACGTGATGTCCTTTTCATTCAGCATGGCCATTGGCAATCGGAATGTCTTCAGTGACATAGAGATCAGTTCGCCCGTTACCGGTCAGGAGATCATCCCCGAGCACAGCCAGGTGCTCCGCCTCTTCCCCGGCTTTGACGAACCCCTTGCGTACGGTGATGTCGCTGAAATAGACGGAGACACCCCCCGCATGTGGGCACACAAGCACGTCAAACCAGCGATCCAGCGGCGCGTAGAATGTCTCAAAACGGGCAGGCCTGCCCCTCTGAGTCGCTTCACGCAGTTTATACCGAGCACCTTTGCTGATGTGACCAGAGAAATACGGCCCGGCAGGGCGACCGATCAGGGTGCCCCGGCTTTTCCTAAGGAGATGCTCGACCTGCCCGCTGACCTCTGTAAATCGCCATGAGGCATCCAGCGTGAAGGATCCGTCTGTAAGATGGGCCAGAGTCTGCTCCGCCTGCCGATGGGACTTCTGCAGGTCGGCGTGCATACCGCGCAGATCCTGGTTCGCTACTCGCAAGGCGAGCGTCTGTCTCTCGTAGATCCAGCCCAGAAAACCCAGAAAGAGCGCCAGGGTGGAGGCGCACAGGAGATAATAGAGCCAGTACTCTTCAGGACCGGTGTACTCCGGGAAGACGTGGCCCAGTTGTTCGAGTATATAGAAACTACTGATGGCGAGGATAACCAGACCGCCAAAGGCAAATCCAAAGGCGGGGCCGACCAGGAACGCGGCCAACCACGGAATTACGAGCATCCAGATCAGGACCGGATCGCGGAGCCCCAGGTCGTTATAGGCTTCAAACCAGTGAATCGAGAGCAATTCAAGGCAGAGCAGAGCACCCGGAATGGCCGTCGAGCGCGTGGCACCCAGGAGCAAGAGATTGATCACCACCAGGACGCACCCTGAAAACATCACCAGCACGTTTGATAACGGGTACCAATCCACGATGGCCATCTGGATGCCGAAAAACAGCGCGATCAGGAAGAAGCAGAAGGAGGCCGCCACGAACAGGCGCCCCCGGCGCTGCAGGTCGGGATTTGGCGACGTGTGGTAGGACGAGGGCAGGAAACTGTCGAGGACACTCCAAAGCACTGAAGAAAGCGTCCAACGATGACGCCGGACCGCCTTGCTCTGAAAAAGCCGACTCGCCCTTCGGTCTGGACGTACTGTGCCGGGAGATTGGGAGGGCCGCCCGTTAGTAGAAACTCGACGCATATCGCTCTGAACTAGACTCTGGAAGGAGAGAGGCTCGTCGGCTATGCTAGAAGCTCGTATTCTTCCAGCCGGTATCCCACCCCGAAGACGGTTATGATGTAGCGTGGATTCTTTGGATCGGGCTCGATCTTTTCGCGTAGTGCGATGATGTGCCGATCCATCGTACGCGTCGCGACATCCTCCGGCATCTTCCACACTTCCCGTTTGAATTCATCGCGGGAGACGGCGTGGCCCCGCCGGCGGACCAGGTGCCGCAGCACGTCGAACTCCAGCCGTGTCAGGGCGATGTCCTCTTCGCCCCGCCGAGCTGTGTAGGTGGCAAAATTGATAACGATGTCGCCCAGGCGACAGGCTTCGGGAGGCGGCTCTTCAGCCCCCGGGCTACGCCGGCGCACAGCCTCAACGCGTGCAACGAGTTCTCTCTCGCTAAAGGGCTTTGTGACGTAGTCGTCGGCACCGAGATCGAAGCCCTGTACCTTGTCTTCCTCCGAGCCCTTGACCGAGAGCATGATAATCGGCGTCTGGACCGCATGGCCACGCACGTGTTCGAGGACCTCAAACCCGTCCATGTGCGGCATCATCACGTCGAGGATCGCCACATCAAAGGGCGGGTCTGCGACGAGCTGCCTGACGGCCTCGCGTCCATTGTCTACCGGTACTACCTCGTATCCATTGCGTTTGAACAAATACGTGAGCCCCCTGCTCATCGCCCACTCGTCCTCGGCGATGAGCAGGCGGGGGTCCTTGCTGTCGGTGTCGGCCTGTTCTCGGCCTGGAATGGTTGTACTCTCGTTGTATCGCATAGGCGTTTTCTTTGCTTGTTTCAGGATGGATCGGACATCCTCGGCTCCGCCAGAGGCTCTGCCGGCAGGAGCACACGAAAGGTCGTTCCCCGGCCAGGGATGCTCTCTAGCTCTACGCGTCCCCTGTGGGCATTGACGATGGACTTCGCGACGACCAGGCCCAGACCGCTCCCGGAGACGCGCTGCGCGAGCCCACTCTCCGCACGGTAGAACGGTTCGAAGATGCGGTGCTGTTTGTCCCGGTCTATACCGATACCCTGGTCCTGTACGTGCACAACTATGAAGCGCTTTGCAGACCGGTACGCCTCGTAGGTCTGCACAAAGATCGTATGCGGATCGCTGTACTTGACCGCGTTGTCTAACAGGTTGGTGATGACCTGCTGCAGGTAGGCGGGGTCGGCGTAGACAGGCGGCAACTCCTCACTGGCGGCGAGAGCGAAGTGGTATCCGCGATCCTCGTATAGCCGCCTGAACATCTGCACGGTCCGGCTGAGTAACGGTCCGAGATCGACCTCCGTGAGGCTCAGTCTCATGTGACCCTGTTCCATGTGGGAGAAGTCGAGGACATTGTCGATCATCGCAGCCAGCCGCACCACTTCCTGCTCGATGACCTGGTGAAACTCCCCGTGCTCGGTGTCGCCAGAGTCCATCTCGCTAAGCATGCTGTTGTAGAGCCGAATGGCCGAGAGGGGGGTCTTCAGTTCGTGCGAGACGTTCGAGACAAACACGCTACGCGTACGCGCCAAATCCACCTGGCGCCGCATAATCCGGTGTGCCAGTACGGAGCCTATGAAGATGATCATCAGCGGAAGCAGGCGTGCCAAGTAGCGCACGCCCTGTGCCTTCTTCAACTCGTTGCAGAAACCCACATGCAGCGTCCAGTCCGGGAGAAGGCCGCCGAGATCAAATGGGTGAGCGAAGCTACCCGTCATCTGCACATGGGCCGTCGTCGGATCTGACGAACCTCCGGCCTGATTCCCTACCCAGAAGCGTCCAAGGGGTGTTTCGATCTCGAAAATGAAGTCGGCAGGGTTGATTGTGCCTGACTCGAAGGTGCCGGAGACGTCCGGCGAGGTGCTCCGGGGTGACCCTGTGTCGCCATGTACAGTTGGTCCGCTGGGGATCTCAGCCAGCCTGGTATATGCCCGGGGAAGCACCTCCATGAGTATCTCCTCCGGATTTATTCCCGGCCTCGGTTTGAGGCGGGAAGTACGCACCGAGCCTACCAGCGCCGACCCCTGGCGCTCCTCTGTAAGCATCTCCAGCGTAAGGCGCTCCAGATGGTAGGCCAGCGTGACCGCATCGGCGTGAAGGCCTCGATCCATCTCGCCCACGAGGCGGGACGTCGCGCGCATCTCCAGAACGATGATCAGCAGACATGGAACGAAGATGGCCGCGACGATAACACCTGCGACCAGCCGGGCCGATCCGTGCCTCCAGACCCAGCGCTGGAGACGCAAACACGAAGAAGTCCAGTTTCGAAGCGTGGCAAAAACTACAGCCATACTACTCGCTATTGCCCCACTGAGGGATTTACGTCATGGCTCTCGTCCCCGCTTGCAGGTTGGGAGCCTGGATTCCGCAAGACCGCTGGCGTTACGCGTTCCAAAGAGCCACCGGCGAGCACTTCGAGATGCGCGATCGTACGAAGTCTACGCCGGTTGCATTGGGCTACCAGAAAAGCAAGGAGGGAGGGACGTGGCCGAGAATGGGCTCTCAAGAACGCATCGAGTTCGGAGAGCGCATCTACCTCATCATCAATGAGGCGCTCGAACGTACATCTTTCCATGCTTTGTCGCTGTGCGTTTTTAATGAATCACTTAAATACCCCCTTGGGAGACCGGCGTCTAGGGCACGGCCGCCAACGCCTGGTATTTCTGTACATAGTTCAGTGCTGCCTCTCGATCCCCCTTGCGGCGGTAGAGTTCGACCATGTACCGGAGGAGTTCCTTCTGCTCTTTCCGCTGAAGCTGCGCGATGTGGGCTTCGGCCCGATGAGCGGCTTCCAGCGCCCTTTCGACGTTATTTCTCAAGAGTCGGGCTGCTTCGAAGGCGGCCCTGCCTGCCTGGCTGAAGCCCGTCTCTTCGCTTTGGAGGAGATAGGCCAGGGCCGCCCGCAGATCTCCTTCCCGAAATGAGGAGAGGGCCAGGTTGTAGGTCACTGTGCCGTAGTCCTCCCGGACGCGTGCTATGAATTCGGTGGACTGAGCCTCGCCGGCCAGATGGGCTTGGCGGAGATCGAGCCAGAGCGCCTGCAGCGTTTCAGCGGCCCGGAGCGGATCCCCCGTCTCGTAGTAGAGCAGTCCGAGGTGGTGTCGCACCTCACGCGCCGCCTGAGGGCTCTCGACCTGGGCGAGGAACGCTTCCACGGCTCTAGCGGCTGCTTTGGGCTCTGTGCTACTGAGCGAGAGGAGCCGGTCCCACGTTTTGCGCGTCTCCAAATTGCCGTCATCCCAGAGGATCCATGTACGTTCGCCCTTGATAAGGGCACGGTCATCAGGGGTCACAGCCCAGGCTTTCGCTTCACCCAGGGCTTGCAGCGCGGCTCTGCTATCGTCTACCTCCACGTACGCACGCTCGCTCCGGACGTAGTACGTCATGATGAGGGATGAGTCCGGCTGGCCAAGACCTTCGGGGCTAAGCTCCACGTCGTCGAGTGCGATGCGGGCTGCTCGCTGCCACAGCGCCGCCGCGCGGGTCCATTGATCGAGGTGTTCGTGCGTCGTGGCGAGGGCTGCGAAGATATCGTGCTCGTGCTCATTCATCCAGGCCATGCGCTGCAGGACTTCGAGCGTCTTCTCGTACTCCTCAGCGGCACCGAGGCGGCTCGCGCGGATCGTGTAGACGCGGCCTAGCCAGAAACGCGCCTCATCGTCGAAGGGGTTGATTCGGAGCGCCTGTTCAAAATGGGCCTGCCCACGGTCAAGCAGCGCAGCGGCCTGCAAACTGTCAGCCTCATTAGCATAGCGCTCCAGCACGCGGGCACCCTCGTTAAAGGCTTCGACCGCTGCCTCTTTCGCAGCGACCGAGGTCGTATCCGGCCCGAAGGGCTCCTTCAGAAACGCCAGGTCTTCTCCCACGCTTAGCAGGCTATCGGCCTCTGTTACAAGCGTCCGGCCTTCAGCGACCAGACCCTCCGCCTGCTGCTGCCGGTCGTGATTGACAAATGAACTATCCGCCAGCGCCGCCGCTCTCTGAGCAACGGTAGCGTCTACGCCTGCGAAGTGGGTGGAGTCATGGATGGATCCATCCGCCGAGGATTGGAGCTTCTCTGACGAGGACTCATCGCGGGGGGAGCCTTCACGCACGGCCAGGCAACCCGCCAGCCCCAGGGCGAGGACTGCCAGGATGCACGTACGCATAGTTCGATATGAAAGAGAGGTGTTCATAGGGGTTGGGAAAGCTGCAAGGAGACTCATCAGAGCCTGAGGCGCTGGTCGAGCCACCACGACAGGAAGACGCTGTAGAACCCTGCTGCCTCCGGGCTCCCTGCCGCCCGCTCTTCCGAGACGACACCGGTGATGGCGGCCTCACTTCGACGTGCTGTGCCCGTGCGAAACTTCCGCCCTTCGTGCTGGAAGCTCCGATCAATCAGGTAGTAGGTCTGGCTCCCCCTGACCAGCACGACGTGGATCTCGCGGATCGGCATGCGGGCCATCAGGTATAGTTCGTAGGTCTCTCCCTCGTGCTCGATGGTCGCCGTGGATGTCAGATCGGTCTCTCGCCAGTCGATGTGGCGCTTGACGCCGGGCGGCAACTCACCGGGCCGTAGCCTCATCCACTGTATGAGTTCGTCTGGGTCCAGTGCCTCTTCCGAGAGATCGAGCATCTGTTCATCAGGCTCGATCACCGGCAGTTCTGGTGGTGCCAGTCTCCTTTCGAGTGGGTGTGCAAGGTCGTCTTCATCGAGGGCCGGGCGACGTCCTCGCGGGCTGCTGGATCCATCAGGCGTGAAGGCGGGACTATCTGGAGTGCGCCCCGCCAGGGAGATGCGCCTATCATCATGGCCGCTAGCGTCTGCATTACGTCCCGGCAGATCGCTCGCACGAACTGGGCTGCCGAGATCAAGGTCTTCGGAGAACCGGGGGCGCTCCGAACGGCTCGGCATCACAGGATCGGTGTCTCTGCGCAACTCGATCTCAAGGTCGGTTGAGACCGGGCGGCGCTCCAACTCGGCCGTGGCTGATGGATCCATCAGCTCGGGCAGCACAGCTTCAAGCGTGGCACTCCGCATGAGTGCCTCCATGCGCTCCCGCTTGAGGGTCGCCTTCGGTGGTGGGGCTGATTCGGCAGTGTGTCGCCTTTCGATCTCCGCTATGGCCTCCGGCAAGACAATGCGCTCCAACGCGAGTTCTCGAAGTACGTGTGCCTGATGCTGCCGTGCACCGGTCATCTGGAGCGTTGCGGCGGGGAGCCAGAGCAAGGCAAGCACGAGCAGAACCAGTACCAGGGACGTGATCCGCTCGCGCCGGTCGTTTCTTTTTCGAGGACGGGTCATGCGTGGCGATCTGATCTTTGGTAGCGTGGTAAGAACGAAGGATTCCGGCGACTGGCTCGGTGACGCCGGCGGTCGGGCAGGGAGCCCTCCGGATCAGCGCCGCAGCAGGCGGAGCAGAGATCCCAGGCCACCCAGTGGCAGGGCCTGCCAGTGCGCTCAATGCAGCCGGAGCAGTCGTCGTCCGTGCAGCCGCACTCGGGGCAACGGCGCACGGGTCGCGGCGCGAGCGAGGCGTCCGGCTCTTCGTGCTTCGAACCCATCATTGCTTCGTGACTCTCTGTTTTTACGACGCAACGGTGCAGGCCAAACCTTCCTCCTCGCACAGGTCAAGCAGGATGACCAGTTGTTGCACCACGGCCTCTCCCTCCGGCGAGAGCACAAAACGAGCCTCCTGGCCTGTCTCGCCCGACGAACGACGCCCGGCGGCTCGCAGACACGCACGCAGCGTCGTTAGTTCATCCGCTGTGCAGTAGACCGCTCCTTCCGGAAGCCTATCAAGCTCAGCGTGCATCGCCTGGTCGAAACGGAGGCGGTAGAGCACAGCCTGACCTGTCTCACTGGCCTCACCACCGGGAAGCTGGACCTGCGTCTCCGCGACGATGTCGGCGACGGCGAGGAAGGCCAGGAGCAAGACCAGGCCCAGGTCGATGAAGCGAAACAGGATTCCAGTCTTTCGCATGGCGATCTACGGCTTGTCGGAACCAAGTTCAACGA
>JBHHWM010000233.1:0-7748 GCA_046756545.1 Rhodothermales bacterium
GGTCGCGCCGGATTGAATCTGGGAATGGAATCTCCCTGCACCAACGGCCCCTGGCTCGCCACGGGATTGACGTACTCCCACACGATGTCGTTCTCCGGGGTGACCTCGAAGATCCGGCCGCTTTGCGCCTCGGTAATCAGGGTGTTGCCGTTCGGGAGCCGTTGCTCCCCGGAGGCAAAGATGGAGAAGAACACGTCGGGTTGTTCGTAATTCCACACCAACTCGGGCGGGCTGAAGGATCCATCGGGGGCGAGCGCATAGGCCCCGTTCTCATCGATTACCGGTGCCAGTTCGCGGACAGAAGAAAAGCCGCTATTCTGGCCGTTTTCGAAAACCAGGATGTTCCCCGCGCCAGGCAGCCCCGGTTCTATCCATTGGACGTCGTGCGTGAACTGGACGCGGAGTTGCGGATCTCCGGAGATCGGAGCCCGGTAGGCCGGGGGGTTTCCCCATCGATACAGGAAGTCCCCGCCTTTTCCGGAGCGTCCCCCGGTATGGCCGGCCGCTTCCTCCATCGTCGTGCTGTGGTCGATTACCCAGAATTCTCTAAAACCGGGGGCACTCAAAATGATCTGATCCAGCTCTGCGTTATAGTTAAGGGAGTTCATGTGTATCCAGTCGGCATTGGGGGCCGCTCCATAATTGACATCCGCCAATTCGGGATGCTCTTCGACGACGCCGAAGTTGGCCTTGGTCGAGTCGAAATCCTGGATGAGATGATCCCAGAGGTGCCACTTCCACACGATTTCCCCGCCCACAGGTGGTGTGGGCCGGACTTCGATAATCTGCTCCGCCCAGAGCGCCCCACCTTGAAGCAGGTCCGGATTGCGGCCCGCTGCGACGGCGTCCGCAACGCTGTGGTACTCCCAGGCAATCATCAGCACGTTGCCGTTGGGCAACGTGGCCATGTCGTGATGCAGGGCGTGCAGGCTGTCCGAATACACAAACTCCCACACCACGTCGCCATTCCATGCCACTTCTTGCATGCGCCCCCCGAGCCCGCCGAAGTTGAGCGCAGGATTGATGGTTAAGGAACCCCGGAGTAGATTGCCGTTGGGCAGCAGGTAGGTGGCCCCGGCCGGCCCTCTTTCATGCTCCCAGGAATGCACCGCCAGCCCGTCATTACTGATCAAATAGGTGGTGTTATGAAACAGGGGCGGGAGCAAGGTATAGCCTTCATACGCGCGATCATCATTCAAGAACAGGCCAACGGTTTGCTCCTGCGCCTGGGTCGATGTCCATCCTGTGGCGATCAATAGACCGATCACCATGAAACCACCCCTTCTTCCTTTCATCGATCTCTCCGGTTTTGACAGGAAGGAGGTATCCGCTCCGGGCAATACCCCCCTTTTGTCAATTACTTGTATGCCAAGAATCTATGATGAACCGACAACGCATCATTGAAGGCGTTTTGGCACATTCAACGTAACGACGATCAGGAGGGGGTATTCTACAATGCCCGATGTTGATCCTTCGGGACAGCAGGTCGGTTCTGCTGGAAGCAATGGGTATAATATATATGCCAAGGATCAAAATCTCGACATTCAAAGGGTTGTCTACACATGGAAGACGGCTCGTGTCCATAGAACGTGCAACACGTTTGACCGTTAATCCCCCTTTTTCAGCTTGAGGGAGCAAAGACGCACCCGCGCTATATAATGGGGTTCCTGCACGTAAGCTCATCGCGCCCCCTGGCACAGAGCGGTGTGCTGCTCCAGACTGAAACCAGAAACCGAGGCTATGACCAAACTCAAGATCCTTCCGGCGCTGCTGCTCCTTGTGGTGCTGGCGCGGTGTACGTCCACACAGCCGATAAGCACCGAAACCGACCCGCCGGTAACCACCGTCGTCGATACCACCGCCACAGAGGTAGATACGCCTGACACGGCCCCGGCCACCCGGCCCGATGACTGGTTTCACCTGGACCCAGAAGAAGGCTATCGGGGCGCCGGCACCGCCCGCGCCTATCATACCCTGCTGAACGGCAAAGAGCCCCGGCAGACGGTGATCGTCGCCGTGATCGACTCGGGCATCGACATCGACCACGAAGACCTGCAAGGCCACATCTGGACCAACGACGATGAACTCGCAGGCAACGGCACCGACGACGATCAGAATGGATACGTGGACGACACGCACGGCTGGAACTTCATCGGCGGACGCGACGGCGCACACGTCCAGTACGACACCTACGAACTCACCCGGGAATTCGTAAAGCTCAGTGCAAAGTACCAGGACGTAGACCCGGCGGACGTGCCGGAGGATGAGCAGCAGGCGTATCAGTATTACCAGGAGGTGAGAGCCGATTTTGACCAGGAAGTGCAAAACACGCAGCAGCAGTTCGCCAACGTGGACGGCTTCCTGGTAGCGCTTAAGCAGGCCGACGAAATCCTCAAAGCCCACCTGAACGTGAACGCGATCACGCCGGACGTCTTAGAAACAGTGGACGAGAGCCAGGAAATGCTCGCCCGAGCCAAAGGCATCTTCACCTTCTTGTTCGACAACGAACTAACCATCGAGGAACTCGAAGAATATCACGAGAGCCTCCAGGTGGATCTCGACTATCGCTATAGCACCGACTTCGACCCCCGCTCCATCGTAGGCGACAATTACGACGACACCTCGGAGCGACTGTACGGCAATCGCGATGTGGAAGGCCCGGACGCCGAGCATGGCACGCACGTCGCCGGCATCATCGCCGCCGACCGCAACAACGACCTCGGCCCGAGAGGCATCGCCGGGGCCGCACAGATCATGGTCCTCCGCACGGTGCCCGACGGGGATGAACGCGATAAGGACGTTGCCAACGCCATCCGGTATGCCGTGGATAACGGGGCCCACATCATCAACATGAGCTTTGGAAAATCGTATTCCCCGCAAAAAGCCGTGGTGGACGACGCCGTCCGGTATGCCGATAACAAAGGCGTCTTGATGGTGCATGCGTCCGGCAATGATGGAGAAGATCTGGATTCCGTTCCTAACTTCCCGACCCGAACCTTCCTGGACGGGCAGCAGGCCGCCAACTGGTTGGAAATCGGCGCGACGTCCTGGAAAGGGGACCATCAATTTGCTGCCTCGTTCAGCAATTACGGCAAGCACTCCGTCGATCTCTTTGCCCCCGGTGTCGACATCTATTCGACGTTGCCGGACCAGGCCTACGGTGAACGAGACGGCACCAGCATGGCCGCCCCTGTCGTCACCGGCGTGGCGGCGCTGATCATGTCCTACTATCCCGACCTGACGGCCACGCAGGTGCGCGACATCCTGCTTCAAACGGCCACGCCCTATCCGGATCAAGAGGTCCTGGTGCCCGGCACGCAGGATCGCGTGACCCCCTTCGGCCAACTCTCTGTTACGGGCAGTGTGGTGAATGCATATGCAGCGCTTAAAATGGCGGAAGTGTGGAGCCACTAGCGCCAGGTATATTTACGTGACCCAGACCTGAAGTGAACGTCCCTATGCGCGACCAGGCATACACTCCGTCCATGGGAGCGCCTCGCTACATGGACATCCCCACCTTCATGCGGGCCCCGCTGATCACGGATCCGGCAGCCCTGGAGATCGCCATGATCGGCGTTCCGTACGACGGTGCCGTCACCAACCGGCCGGGGGCGCGGCACGGCCCGCGCGAGATCCGCAACGCCTCCAGCATGATGCGGTCGACCCATCCGACAAGCCGCCTTAATCCCTACGACCTCTGCCAGATCGGCGACGCGGGCGACGTGCCCTTCACCGGGGTGTACGAGGTCGAAGCCGCTCATGAGGATATCACCCGTTTTTTTGCTCGATACCACCAGGCCGGAGTCGTGCCTCTGGCAGCAGGCGGCGACCATTCCATCACGCTGCCGATTTTCCGCGCCCTGGCCGCCGCCGGGCCTATCGGAATGATCCACGTCGATGCGCATACCGACACCTGGGATGCCTTCATGGGATGCAAATTCAACCACGGAGCGCCTTTTCGGCGGGCTGTGGAGGAAAACCTCCTCGATCCCACACGCACGGTGCAGATCGGCATCCGAGGCGCTCAAAACGCCATGGAGGGGTGGGATTTCTCGCATGATACCGGCATGCGGGTCATCTTCATGGACGAATTTGCCCGGCTCGGCGTCGAGGCGGTGATCGCCGAAGCACGACGCGTCGTGGGCGATGGACCAACGTATATATCCTTCGACATCGACAGCCTGGATCCGGCCTTTGCGCCCGGCACGGGCACCCCGGAAATTGGAGGACTCACCACGCTGGAGGCCCAGACCCTGCTCCGTGGCCTGCGCGGGCTACACCTGGTCGGAGCCGATGTGGTGGAAGTAGCCCCGCCGTATGATGCAAGCGGTATCACGGCACTGGCGGGCGCGACCCTCATGTATGAACTCCTCTGCCTGCTGGCCGAGGCTGTCGCTGCGCGAAGATGAGCCCGGCTGTGCTTCCTACACCTATCGGATATGACGCCGTCTACTCTGCTTCACGTCCTCGACTTACTCGGGGTCGCCGTCTTTGCCATCAGCGGAGCCCTGGTAGCGGGCCGCAAGAGCATGGATCTGCTGGGCGTGGTAATCATCGCCGTGGTCACTGCCATCGGGGGCGGCACCATCCGCGACGTACTGCTCGACCGTAGCCCGATCTTCTGGGTTGAAAACACGGCGTACCTGCTGGTAATTATCGGGGCTGCGGCCTTCACGACCCTCTATACCCGATACCGCAAACCTCCGTTTAAGGCGCTCCTGATCGCCGATGCGTTCGGGCTGGCGCTTTTTACTGTGAGCGGCGCACAAATCGCCGAGCAGGCCGGGCTGCCCTGGCTCAGCATCATGCTGATGGGGGCCATTACGGGCAGCGCGGGCGGCGTCATCCGGGACGTGCTGTGCGTCGAGATCCCGCTGATCCTGCGGCGCGACATCTATGCCACTGCCGCCCTCGCCGGAGGCGGTGTGTACGTGCTGCTCCAGGCATGGAACGTGGGCGACCTTGCCGCAGCGTTGATCGGCATGACGGTGGTTGTGGGGCTACGCTTTGCGGCGATTATCTGGGGGCTGCACCTGCCCGCCTTCCGCCTTCGCGATGACGCCGTGTAAGTTTCCCTGCCGGACATCCGGCTCGCCCTACACGATGCGATCCGGATCGGGCTCGATGACGACGCCGCGATAGCGGAAGACCTTTTGCAACAGCCGCACGAGTCTCGGCGATTGCTTCTGCGCATACCACTGGTCGGCGACACGACGCACGCCGAGGCCATAGGTCGGATAGGGATGAATGGTGTCGGAAATCCGGCGCAGCGTAATGCTGTTGCGCATGGCCAGCGCATACTCGCCGATCAATTCGCCCGCGTTCGTGCCCAGGATCGTCGCGCCCAGGATTTTGCCGTTCCACGCTCTGGCAAACACCTTGATCAGCCCGGTCGTTTCGCCGTCGGTGACGGCCCTGTCGAGCCTGGTGAAGGGAAAACGATAGACCTTGTAGGCCACGCCCTTTTCTTTCAGGTCTCGCTCGCGCGCTCCCACGTGAGCGAGTTCCGGATCGGTGTACGTCGTCCAGGGCACATGCTTCGTATCGATCTTCATCGGCACCTTGAAGATGGCGTTGGCGGCGGCCACCTTGCCCATGTGCTCGCTCATGTGCGTGAACTGGTAACGCCCCGTAATGTCGCCGATGGCGTAGATGTGCCGCCGGTTGGTGCGGCAGCGGTCGTTCACGGTGATACCGCGATGGGTATAGGCGATCCCTGCCGCTTCCAGGTTCAACCCTTTCAGGTTGGGACGGCGACCGGTAGCCATCAGCAACGCATCGGCTTCGACGACCGTGCGCCGGCCGTTCTGTTCCACTTCCACGCGGATCGTACCACCTCCCTGCGACACCGTCTTCACCCCTGCGTTCAGCACGTACTCGACGCCCTCTTTTTCGAGCACGCCGCGCAGCATGGCCGTCAATTCCGGGTCGTCTTTCGACAGGATCGTGTCCAGCATGTCGATCACCGTCACCCGCGAGCCGAGGCGACGGAACGCCTGCGACATCTCCGTCCCGATAGGCCCTCCCCCTACGATCGCGAGGTGGTCCGGCTGCTCGGCCAACTCGAAGAGCGTGTGGTTGGTCAGGTAGGGCACATCCTGGAGCCCGTCAATCGGCGGAACCCAGGCACCGGCTCCGGCGGCAATCGTGAAGAATCGACTCGTAACCCGCTCGACCCCCTTCTTTCCATCAATCTCAAGCGTATGCTCATCGACGAAGCAGGCCTGCCCGAAGCGCACCTCCACGCCCATCGCCTCGTACAGCTCCGGCTTGTCGGCGTCTTCGTAGACCTCCTCGCGGATCTCGTGCAGACGCTGCATCATCCGGCGAAAGTCGAACGTGAGATCCTGATCCACCAGGCCGTAGTAACTGGCGTGGCGAATGATATGGGCGGCTTTCGCGCTTTTGAGGAGCGTTTTACTGGGCACGCAGCCCGTCCAGGTGCAGTCACCGCCCAGCCTGTCGCGCTCGATCATGAGCGTCTTGGCACCAAAGCTGGCGGCAATACCCGAGGTGGTCAGGCCGGCAGCGCCGCCGCCGATCACGATCATATCAAACTCGTAGGCCATGCTCTATGAGGGGGATAAAGAAAGAGGGTAAAGAATAAAACGAGACCGGGAAACGGGCTTCACTCTCTCGCCCATTCCCTCGTTTCCTCGTTCTCAGAAACGCGCCGTCGAATGTTGTTCACCGTGGAAAATATACCGAAAGCGATCATCACGGCGATGAAGGCATAGACCCAGATCGGAATGTTACGCCCGGCGACCAGCAGGTAGAGATAGGCCGAGATGAAAAAGAACGAGGCCGACAGCGCCGGCCATACGATGGACCGACCCTTACGCAGGTTGCGCACGAGCCGCGTCACCGACCACGTAAAAAACGGGATGGCTCCCACATAAATGCTGCCGAAAAGGATCGGGTTGACGCCGTACCGCTCGCCTAACCCTAAAAACCATTCGGTGACGGCTTCCCACATGATGATCTATGAGCTGGTGGTTGCTTTCAAGATTTACGATCTGTTGAGGGGCACGGCCATAATGTTACAAGAAGTTCGTGTACAGCCCGTTGCCAGGGGCGTTAGATCGCACCGATTTTGATCCCAAGATGCGCGTTTGTAGGTTCAGCCCTTTAGTGCGTGTCCGACGGCACCTCGAAAAGATGCGAACCTGTTCCGCTGTGTACCACGCATCGAGTACCCGAAACTATGCCCCCGTCTATCCTCGCCTCATCACAAAAGACACGTTTATGTCCTGGATCCAGATTATTAACGAAGACGAAGCAACCGGCGAACTCCAAGACATCTATGAGGAGATCGCGGGGCGTCGCGGCAAGCTGTCCAATATTCTTCGGATCCACAGCCTCAACCCGCCGACGATGAAGGCACATCTGGATCTGTACCTCTCCATCGTTTTCGGGCGTTCGAGGCTGCGCCGTGCCGAGCGCGAGTTGATTGCCACGGTCGTCTCGGCCGCCAACGGCTGCCCCTACTGCGTCAACCATCACGCCGAGGCGCTCAACTTCTACTGGAAAGACCCGGAGCGTGTGGAACAGGTGAAACACGACTACCGCGCTCTCGACCTGCCCGCCCCTTCGCGTGCCATGCTCGACTACGCCGTCAAGCTGACCAGGGAACCGTCCAGCGTCACCGAGGACGACGTGGAGACACTTCGGCAAGCCGGGTTTTCAGACAAAGATATTCTCGATATCAACCTCATCACCAGCTATTTCAACTTCGTCAATCGCATCGC
>JBHHWM010000234.1:0-7731 GCA_046756545.1 Rhodothermales bacterium
CCACTGCTGCTAAACACACCGGACGATATGGTTCTCAACCCTTAATTCGCATTGAATACTGTTTGCATAATGAAGACACCGCCAAGAAATAGCGGCACAAATATAATCGCTGATATTGCCAAGGCTGGAGCAAGCCAAGAAGGTGTTGTGATATTCGCAGCGGCGGTAAGGAATGCAGAATCTATAAGCAAGAGGGCTATAAACCAAACAGCCATTAACTGAATGGGCTTGGTGATTTTATGTGCTTCGATTTTCTGAGTTTCCATATTATTTGCCCCTAACTTCTCAATATATGGACGGTGTCGGAATAGCACGCACGTGCTCCCGGCAAAGAATCCCTGTGTTTCTTCTACTTAATCCCTGGCCCGCGTGCTATTCGGACACGGTCTGAATATACAGCAATAGCACCGGCATCGTCCGAATATCATGCAGCCATCGGGTCCGGGCTCTCTATTCTGAAGAGTAGGCCCAGGGTTCAGAAAAAACAAGGGCCGCAGCGAATAAATAACTCGACCTCATCCGCATGGCCTGCCGCCTCAAGCCCCTCGGTCCGAACCGGATCAGGGATCGACCCGCCACCCCAGCGCGTCCATATCGACGGCGGCCAGGATCTTCTCGGGCACGTCCGCCAGGGTCATGGTAGCTTCGACGGCGACGGTGCCGTCGGGCAGGATGATCTCGCCCACGGCCTGCCCCAGCCGCCCCCGCAGCCGCACGATACGCCCGACGACGGTGAGCGGCGTCTCCGTCGGCACGGGGCGGCGGTACTTCACCTCCAGGCGGACCGACATCATGAAATGGTGATGGTCCCGGATCATCGCCACGCGCCCGACGGCTTCGTCTAAAACGGCCGCCAGCACACCTCCGTGCACCATCCCCGGATACCCCTGGTAGTCGCCGGGGATCGTATGCTCGGCACGTACCTCGTCGCGGCCGTCATCATAAAAGGCCATGTACAGCCCGCGCGGGTTCTTCCGACCGCAGACGAAGCAATGGTCCGAGTTGGGTTGCTTGTTCATCACCAGGCGGTATGGACGCGGTGCATGGTTCTGGCGTGCCGTCGCCCACGGGCCGTTAGAGGCCCTTCACTTCGGAAATGAGCGCCGTCACGGAATCCTTGGCATCGCCGAAGAGCATGCGCGTCTTGGGATGGAAGAACAACTCGTTCCCCACTCCCGAATAGCCGGGTCGCATGCTGCGCTTGAGAATAATAATGGTGCTGGAGTGATCGACGTTGAGGATGGGCATGCCGTAGATCGGGCTGGCCGTGTCGTGGCGGGCCGCCGGGTTCACCACGTCATTCGCCCCGATCACCAGCGATACGTCCGTCGAGTCGAACTCGCCGTTGATATCGTCCATCTCATAGAGTTGATCGTAGGGCACGTTGGCTTCGGCCAGCAGCACGTTCATGTGGCCCGGCATCCGCCCGGCGACCGGGTGCACCGCGTACTTCACCGTGACCCCTTTTTCCTGGAGCAGATCGGCCAGTTCGCGCACCTGATGCTGCGCCTGCGCCACGGCCATGCCGTACCCCGGCACGATGATGACCTTGTCGGCATAACTGAGCAAGATGGCCGTATCGTCGGGCGAGGTAGCCGTCACGGTTTTGCCTTCCGCCGAGGTAGTCGCCGCCGGGCCGTCGCCCGTCGCATCGCCGCCGAAGCCGCCCAGCAACACGTTGAGCAGCGAGCGGTTCATGGCGACGCACATGATGTTGGTCAGAATCAGGCCCGACGCCCCGACGAGCGCGCCACTGACGATGAGCGCCGTGTTGCTCAGCACGAACCCCGTTGCGGCAGCCGCCAGGCCGGAGTACGAGTTCAAGAGCGCCACCACCACGGGCATGTCGGCCCCGCCGATGGGGATGACCAGCAATATTCCCAGGAAGAAGGCGAGCGCACCCAGGGCTACCAGGCCCCAGACGACGGGCTCGGCCATGCCTGGAAAATCGGACGTGCCGATGATGGCCCATCCTATCGCAGCCAGGCCCCCCAGTGCGATCAAAATGGTCAACAGTCGCATACCGGGGAAGGCGACCGGGTTGCCCGAAATCTTCCCGCTGAGCTTGCCGAAGGCCACAAAACTACCCGAAAAAGTAACCATGCCGATCAGCACACTGAGCATGATCGTGATCATGGTGGTGACATCCGTCCCCTGGTTTTCGGTCAGGTAGCGCGCCACCTCGGCTCCGGCCACCAGCGCCGAGGCCAGCCCGCCGAACCCGTTGAAGGCCGCCACCAACTCCGGCATGGCCGTCATCTGGATGCGTTGCGCCAGCACCGCACCAATCAGACCACCCACCGCCAGGCCGATGATCATCTCGACGGGGGTGAGGATCTTCTGCAAAAAGAGCGTGGCCACCACGGCAATCAACATACCGACGGCAGAGAGTTGATTCCCGCGACGCGCCGTCGCAGGAGATTGCAATTGCTTGAGGCCGATAATGAACAGGGCGGCCGCAAGCAGATAAGTAAGATTTATCAGCGTTGTGGTCATGATTCAGGAATGCTCAAAGGGTGGGACGTATCGCGCTGTCTGTGCCGGAAGAAACCGGAGCTCGCGCCATCGCCATACGTAGTCCGGTGAATAGGCTGGGGCTTCCGTCAGGATCGCGCCGGGGCTGAGGCGCTAACCTTACCGTTGATGCGCTCGGCATCCTTCTTGGCTTCAAGGGCCGGTTTCTCCTTCTTTTTGAACATCTGGAGCATCCGGTCCGTGACCAGGAAGCCCCCGACCACGTTGATGGTCGCCGCGATGAGCGCCGCTACGCCGAGCCACTTGGCCCAGACGCCGCCGACCATCCCCCCCGCTACCAGGGCACCGACGATGGTGATGCCGCTGATCGCATTCGAGCCGGACATCAGCGGCGTGTGCAGCGTCTGCGGCACCTTGCTGATGACTTCCCGCCCGACGAACATGGCCAACACGAAATAGGTTAGATTTTCAAGCATCGTTTCAGGGTTTTCATAGAAATGTCGCGCACCCACTCCCCCAACAGCCGCCCATGGCAGGCGTCAACCCGCCGGTCAACAGGACGGAGGGATCGGCGCTCCGATATCATGCCGTCAGCAGGCTTTTCACCCGCTCGTGAACCACAGCGCCTCCGTGCGTCACGCAAGCGCCTTTAAAAATGTCGTCTTCGAAGTCCGTCGCAAAGCCTTCTTCCCCGGCAAACTCCTGGATCATGGCCATCACGGTCCGGGCATACAACTGGCTCGAATGCACCGGCATCGTAGCAGGCAGGTTCAGCGGACCGAGGATCTGCACGCCGTTGTGGACGACCGTTTCGCCCGGAGTCGTCAGGGCACAGTTGCCGCCGTTGGGTGCCGCCATATCGATGATGATCGCCCCCGACGCCATCTCCTCCACAGCCTCCCGGGTTACGAGGATCGGCGCGCGCCGTCCCGGGATGAGCGCCGTCGTGATGACCACATCGGCTTTGGCAATGTGAGGAACGAGCAGTTCGGTCTGGCGACGTGCTTTTTCTTCGACGAGGGCCTTGGCATAGCCCCCGGCGTCCTGCATGTCGGCGATCTCCAGTTCCAGTTCGACGAACGTGCCGCCCAGGCTCTGCACTTCCTCGCGTACCGCCTCGCGAATGTCGTAGGCTGCCACCCGCGCACCCAGCCGGCGCGCCGTGGCGATGGCCTGCAACCCCGCGACGCCCGCGCCGAGGATCAGGACGTTGGCAGGCCGGATGGTGCCCGCCGCCGTCGTCAAAAGAGGGAAGAACTTGGGCAACGAGGTCGCCGCTACCAACACGGCCTTATAGCCCCCCAGCGACGCCATCGCCGAGAGGGCATCCATCTTCTGCGCGCGCGAGATGCGCGGCACCAGCTCCATGCTCAGGGCGGTCACGCCCCGGGCCGCGAGTTTCTCCGAAATTTCGGGCTGGTTGAGCGGGGACAGAAATCCGATGAGCACGGTACCCGCCGAAAGCAGGGCGATCTCTTCGTCCGTGGGAGGTTGCACTTTGGCTACGACGTCCGCCCCGAAGGCAGCCGCCCGATCCCCGATGCGCGCCCCCTTTTCTTCATAGGCCGCGTCGGCATGGTGTGCGGCCTCGCCGGCACCCGACTCGACGACAACGTCGAGGCCGTCACGCTTCAGCCGGGCGACCACTTCAGGCACCAGCGCCACCCGATACTCACCGGCGGCCGTTTCTTTTGGAACTCCTATGGTAAGGGCCATACGATTCGTTTTTTGTCAAGGTGTTTCTTGTATGTCGCATACACCCACGCAAGGGCGCAGCCCGACCGGCACACGCAACCGTCTTCCGGCAAGCCGCCCTGTCTTTACCGGAGCCTGACGGCTTGCTGCGTAGATCGTTTTTACGCGGCCATTATATAACACAGAAGAACCTTGTATGCAAGCACGCTCTTCCCCCCACCTCGCCGTCAGGGAATCCCCATCCGGCGACGCAGCGGGAGGACGCGCTCAACCGTTCCTCTGCTCAAACCTATCCATAAAGGACACCAAGGCTTCGACGGCCTTCAGGGGGCAGGCGTTATAAATGGATGCACGGATACCGCCCACCGAACGATGCCCCTTGAGCGCGACCAACCCGTGCTCTTTCGCCTCGGCGAGGAATCGCTGCTCCAACGCCTCGTCGGGTAAACGGAAGGTGACGTTCATCTTCGAGCGCGACCCGGGTGCCGCGGTGCCCCGGTAAAAATCCGTCGCGTCGATGCGCCCGTAGAGGGCGGCGGCTTTCCGGTCATTTATCTCCGCGATGGCCTCGATCCCGCCGAGCGCATCGAGCCAGCGCAACACTTTTTCGACGATGTAGACGGCAAACACGGGCGGCGTGTTGAAGAGCTTGGCCGTATGCGTGCCGTAATCCAACATGGTCGGCAGCGGCTGGTTGCGTTGCCGGAGGAAGCGGTCTTTCACCAGCACGACCGTTGCCCCCGCCGGGCCGATATTTTTCTGCGCCCCCGCATAGATCAACCCGTAGCGGTCGAGATCCAGGCGGCGGCTGAGAAAGTCGCTCGACGCATCGCAGACGAGCGGCACCGCTACGTCCGGCTCTTCCTGAAACTGGGTGCCGTAGACCGTGTTGTTGGAGGTAAAGTGCAGATAGGCCGCCTTCGGATCGAGGTCCCACGTCGCCGGGTCGGGGATATAGGTGAACTGATCGTCCTTGCTACCGGCGGCTTCACGGGCCGCCCCGAGGAACGCGGCCTCCTTGAGCGCCTTCACCGACCACGTGCCGGTGACGAGGTAATCGGCCGATCCGTCCTTTGGAAGAAAGTTGAGCGGCACCTGATGAAACTGCATCGAGGCCCCGCCTTGGAGAAACAGGATGTGCCATTCGTCCGAGAGGTCCAGCAGTTTTCGCAGCAGGTCCCGCGCCGAGGCTTCGATAGCGCCGTAGGCCGGCGAGCGGTGGCTGATCTCCATCACCGACGCCCCGACGTCCCGGTACGTGGGCAGTTCGTCGCGCACGTGTAGTAGAACCTCTTCGGGCAGCGTGCCGGGACCGGCCGAGAAGTTGTGAAGCCGTCCGCGTTGGAAGTCCTTTCCCGTTTCTTTGATTGCTACAGGCTGGGTCATAGTAACAGGATATCTTTGGATTGGCATATAAGGGCCGGGTGCCTCGCGCAAGGGCCGGATGCCTCGCGCCTTCGACGCCCCGTATCACAATGGAATCAGCGAGGCAGCCAGCACATTGTCGAGGCGGTTGATACGCGCGACGACCTCGTCGTCGGGTTCGCCGTCGAAGCGAATGCGGGCGCATGCCGCCTTGGCCCCGGAGAAGATCAGGTTTTCCATTTCCTGCACATTCCACCGGGCCTTGCGCACCTCGTCGAGCACCGCCGCCAGCACCCCCACTTTGTCCAGGTGCCGCACGGTCAGCAAGTGAGTGGCCGGCGAATGATCCGCCATGTTGATGCAGTTGGACGCGTGGCCGCTCTCCTCATACGTGGTGATAACTCGCACCGCCTCGGCAGCCGTCGCATCCTGGGCCTGCTGCGTCGAAGCCCCGATGTGGTGGGTGATATACACCTGCCGGTGCTGCGCCAGAGGATGTTCGAAGGCTCCTTCTTTGTACGACGGTTCCCCTTCAAAGACGTCGAGTGCCGCCCGGATGCCCTTCTCCTCCATCGCCCACAGCAACGCCGCCTCATCCACGACGGGGCCGCGAGTGGTGTTCACGAAAAACGCGCCCGGCTTCATCGCTTCGAAGAAAGCCCGGTCGGCCAGGTGGCGGGTGGCGGGCGTCGAGGCGACGTGCAGCGTGATGACGTCTGCCGCTGCCGCCACATCCACGGGCGACGATTTGCGTTCGACGCCGAGCGCCTGAGCCCGAGTGTCGGTAAGCGAGCGGCTCCATGCCACGACCGGCATTTCCAGGGCATGCGCCCGCCGGATCACCTCCCGGCCAATGCTCCCCACCCCGACGACGCCGAGCGTCCGCCCTTTGAGTCCCAGGGCTTTCGCATACCCGGCCTTGTTCCACCGGCCCGCGCGCGCATCGATGACGTTGTCGGGGATGTTCCGGTCGAGGGCCAGGATCAGGCCCACCGCCAGTTCGGCCACGGCTACCGCGTTTTTCCCCGGGCAGTTGGCTACGAAAACGCCCCGCCGGGAGGCTCCCTCCACGTCGATGGTGTCGTAGCCCGCTCCGGCCCGGACGATCAATTCCAGGTTTTCGTTGGCATCCATCATGGCGCTGGTCACTTTCGTCGAGCGCACGACGAGGGCTTGCGGTGCTCCGTCGCGGAGCGCCTCCACCAACGTGTCGCCGCTGAGTTTTGGCTGCATGACCACCGTATGCCCGGCGGCTTCCAGCGCGGCCACCCCGCTCTCGGGAAGTTTATCTGCGATCAGAACTTTCATCGGTCCGTTCGATATTCGTGATGTGCTGAGTTCGCACGTAGGCGGGTGCTAGTCAAACAGATGCACCAGCAAACCGCTTCGCAGCTTCGGTTCAAACCAGGTCGATTTGGGCGGCATCAACAGGCCGGCATCGGAGACATCCACCAGTTCCTGGATGCTCGTGGCAACCATCGAAATGGCCAGTTCGGCCCGGCCCGAATCCACCAGACCCTCCAGTTCTTTCGTCCCCCGGATGCCGCCGACAAAGTTGATGTTGGCGTCGGTGCGCGGGTCTTTGATCCCGATGAGCGGCTCCAGCAGGTGTTCGTTGAGCCGCGCTACGTCGAGCCGGTCGGCGACGGTAGGCCGCCGGGTGGGCGGAAGCGTGAGGCGATGCCACTGCCCGGCAAGGTACAGACATACGGTGCCCGGTTCGCCCGGCGACGCCTCAGTCACCCCCCGCTCTACCTCGAACAAAGACGAGAGCTTGTCCAGAAAGTCGCCGGGGGACATCGGCAGCTTGTAGACGATGCGGTTGTACGGCATGATGTGCATCTGGCCCATCGGGAAGAGCACCGCCGGAAAAAACTCGAACTCCGGTGCCTGCCCGTTGGTGGGCACGCGCAACGCCTCGGCAGCGCGGCTGGCCGCCTTGCACCGGTGATGCCCGTCGGCCACATAGAGCTTGTCCACGTCACGAAAGGCAGCGACCAGCGCCTGTGGATCGTCCGCCTTCCAGAGGGTATGCCGAACGCCGTCCTCGGCGACAAAATCATACAGCGGGTCCTGCTCCTTCGTCTCCGCCACGAGACCGTTGATCGCATCGCTATCGCGATAGGTCAGCATCACCGGTTCGGCGTGGGCCTTCTGCGTCAGGATATGGCGCGTGCGGTCGTCTTCCTTGACCGG
>JBHHWM010000235.1:0-7660 GCA_046756545.1 Rhodothermales bacterium
TCGCTCCGGCGCATCTTCTCCCAGCACGACCACCTGATCTACGCCGCCGGGCACGAACACAACCTCCAGTATTTCAAGGAGCAGACTCCTTCAGGTCTGCTACAACACCACATCATCAGCGGCTCGGGATCGCGGCCCACGCCGGTAGGTCGCGGGCGCGGCGCTGTTTTCACCTATGGCGAGGCCGGATTCTCCGTCCTCAAGTATTACAAGGACGGCTCGGTCTGGATGGAGATGTGGGCCCCCGAAGCCGAGGGGACGAAGGGGCGGCTCCTGTTCCGCACCGAATTGAAAACACCGGCTCGCGAACTCGTTAATCCTGAGATCGTGTCCCCGGTGGAGCCGGTGGATTACACCGACAGCACCGTCGTCATGGCGGTCAACCCGGCCTACGAAGCCGGGGCACTGAAGCGGTTCTTCCTCGGCAGCCATCACCGCGAGGCCTGGGCCACCCCGGTCGAGGTTCCCGTACTGGATCTGGGTCGCGAAGCCGGCGGCCTGAGGCCCGAAAAACGGGGAGGCGGTCAGCAAACGACCTCGCTGCGCCTGCAAGGAGGCGACGGTCAGGAGTACGTCCTCAGGTCCATCGACAAGGACCCGTCGAGAACCGTCCCACAAAACCTGCAAGGCACCATCGCTACCGACATCGTTCAGGATCAAATCGCATCGATCCACCCCTTTGGAGCCTTCATTATTCCCCGTCTGGCTGCGGCCGCCGGGGTCTATCATACAAACCCTCGGCCCGTCTACGTGCCCCACGACCCGCGCCTGGGTCTCTACCAGGACTTCTTCTCCGGCCACGTCGTGATGCTGGAAGAACGCCCGGACGACGACATGTCCCATGCACCGCGTTTCGGACGGTCGAAGCAGATCATCAGCCCGCACAAGCTCTACCGCGAGATCAACGACGACAACGACCACCGCGTCGATCTACGCGCCTACGCCCGTGCGCGCCTGTTCGACATGTTGCTGAGCGACTGGGATCGCCACGTCGATCAGTGGCGCTGGGCCTCGTTCGAGCCCCACGAACTCGACCCCACGTTGGAGGGTGAGGCCCGAACCGAGGGCAAGGTCTATCGTCCGATCCCGCGCGACCGCGACTTTGCCTTCAACAGGATGAACGGCCTCTTCCCTCCAATCATCAGCATCTTTGATCCCAAGTTTCAGGATTTCACCGAGAGCTATGGCTTGTTGAAGGGACTCAACTGGAACGCGTTGCGCCAGGATCAACGCTTTACCAGTGGCCTCGAACGGAGCGACTGGATCGAGATTGCCGACAGCCTTCGCGCCGCCCTCACCGACGAAGTGATCGAGGCGGCTGTGCGCGAGTGGCCCGAGCCGATCTACGCCCTTGACGGTGAGAAAACGGCGCGGCTCCTGAGAATCCGGCGTGACAAGCTCCCGGATATCGCCGCGCGCTTTTATGCCTTACAGGCCCGGGTAGTGGACGTGGTGGGAAGCAACAAGCACGAGCGTTTTGAAGTGACGCGCCTGAACAAGGACTCGACCCTCGTTGTGGTCTACAAGACATCGAAATCGGGCCGGATTCGCCGCATGCTGTACCGGAGGATGTTTCTGGAGGAAGAAACGAAGGAGATCCGCCTCTACGGGCTCGATGGCGACGACCGGTTCATCGTCGAGGGAGAAGTGCAGGACGGCATCGTGATCCGAGCCGTGGGGGGAGCCGGGCACGACCGGTTTGTGGACCGTTCGCAGGTTCTCGGGGCGAGCAAGCACACACGGTTCTACGACACGGAGACCGGCAACGAATGGGATGTGGGCGAAGAGACCACAACGGTCCGCTCCGACGATGATCCCGCCATCAACGTCTACAACCCCGCCGACTACAAATATAATCGCAGTCTACCGCTCACCTTCTTCGGCAGCAACAAAGACGACGGGTTCTTCATCGGGGGAGGCATCAGCCTGATCCGTCACGGCTTTCGGAAAACCCCCTACGCAGCGTCACACAGGATTCGAGCCAACTTCGCGGCCAAGACCCAGGCGTTCAACATCGTGTACCAGGGGCAGTTTATGTCTCTCATCGGCCATTGGGACCTTACGCTGGACGCGGCCTACCTATCTCCCGACAACATTCGGAACTTCTACGGCCTGGGCAATGAGACGAAGAACGAGGAGCGCAGCCGCCGTTTTTACCAGGCCCGTCTCACACAGATCAACCTGATACCAATGCTGCAAAAGAGAATCGGGCTGAGCAGTTCGTTCCGCTTCGGGCCGACCTTCGAGGTGACCAAGGTGGGCGACAATGAGGATCGCTTCATCAACCAGCCGCAGGCAGGGGTATCAGCAAATACATCCGACCAGTGGTTCGTGGGGGCAAACGCTGCGTTGACCCTGGATACCGTGGATAAAACGGAAAGTCTCGTCAACCCGATGATCGGTTTCAAATGGACCAGCACAGCCGCCATCCACATCGGCATTGAGAACGCGACCGAGACGTTCAGCACGCTCTCTACAGATCTGGCGGTCTACCTCTCCCCGTCGCTCTTTCCTCAGGTCACGGTAGCGGCTCGTATCGGCGCGGCACACAACATCGGCGACTTCCCGTTCTTCAGCGCCAATACCCTCGGCGGCATTAGCAACCTGCGCGGCTACCGCAGCACGCGTTTCGCCGGGCGGTCGAGTGTATACCAGAACGTGGACCTTCGGCTCGAACTGTTCGGGTTTTCCAGTTACCTCGCGAGGGGTCGGTTCGGGGTGCTCGGTTTCTTCGATCACGGCCGCGTCTGGACCGACGGCGAGCGGTCGAAGGTGTGGCATCAGGGCTACGGCGGCGGCGTCTGGATCGATATGTTCAATATGTTCGTTCTTACCGGCACCGCCGGCTTCTCGGAAGACGACCGGACCTTTACCATGAAGCTCGGTTTCCAGTATTGAACGAGGCATCACCTGAAGCAACAATCCCTCATTCAGCATCCCCTTGATCTCATGAAAGTACACCTGCACCGGCTCGACGACGCCTTCCGCTTCCAGGCTACAAACGAAACGGGTAATGAACTCCACTTCGACATAACGGAAGAAGAAGGCGGAACGGGCCTGGGCGTCGGCCCCATGCAATCGGTGGTTATGGCCCTCGGCGGCTGTAGCAGCATCGATATCATCTCGATCCTGAAGAAAGGCCGGCAGGATTTGCGCAACTTCGACGTTGTAATTGACTATGAGCGAGCCGAAGGGGAAGTCCCGTCCCTCTTCACCACCATCCACGTCCATTATGCCCTGACCGGCGACCTGGACGTTGCCAAAGTGCGCCGTGCCGTCGATTTGAGCATGAACAAGTATTGCTCGGTGGCTAAGATCCTCGAAGAGACCGCAACGATTACCTCGTCCTTTTCTATCAACGGCATCCGGTACGAATAGTCCTGTGCCGAAACAAACAGGGCGGTTGGTCCTGGGAATACCAACCGCCCTATAGCGCCACACCCACTTTTCGGAAGAACCGTAGGTTGCTACAAAGATTCAGACACGGGAACGGCGCGCATCGTTTACATCAACCACTGATTTTCAACTCCGCCTCGACCTTCGCTTTGAAATAGCGATAGGTGTCCATTTGCGCCCGGACGCGTTCTCCCCCGGCGCGGACGTAATCGTTTCTCAGATGCTCGTCGATGATGCGCGCCCTGGTGTTGTCGGTGCTTTGGAGATCGAGGATCGCGTGAAGTTCAGCACGTAGATCCGGATCGTAGACGGGAAAAGCAACCTCAATGCGACGGCTCAGGTTACGCCGCATCCAATCGGCGGAGGCCAGATATATCCGCTCGTCTCCCCCATGGTGGAAGACGTAGACGCGAGCGTGCTCCAGGAAGCGATCTACGATGCTGGTCACCGTGATGTTTTCGCTCTGGCCCGGCACCCCCGGCACCAGGCAGCAGATGCCTCGTACGATGAGCCGAATCTCGACACCCGCCCGGCTCGCTTCGTAGAGCCTGGTAATCATCTTCCGGTCCTCCAGGCTGTTCATCTTGGCGAGGATGCGCGCCTCCTTCCCGGACCGAGCCTGCTCGATTTCATAATCGATGAGTTGGTAGAATCCTTTCCGCAGGAAGGACGGTGCCACGAGTAGATGTTCAAACGTCGGCCGCTCGACGGCACCTTCTATAAACGCAAAGATCCGTCGCGCCTCTTCTGTAAGACGCGGGTCGGATGTGAGCAATGCGTGGTCGGCGTAAATCCGGGCGGTCTTCTCGTTGAAATTGCCGGTACCCAGGTAGGCAGACCACAGCTGCCTGTCGCCCTCCCCCCTCGCTACGAGCGCGAGCTTGGTATGCACCTTGAGCCCCGGCACACTGTAAATCACCCGGACACCGGCCGCCTCCAACAGCGTACCACAGTTGAGGTTCGAGGCTTCGTCGAAGCGCGCTTTCACTTCGACCACGGCGGTCACTCTCTTGCCTCGGCGGGCCGCCTTCCCCAGCGCCTGAATAACTGCCGAGTTGGCGCTGACCCGATAGAGCGTGATCCAGATGGCCTCTGTCGCCGGATCTTCCGCCGCTTCATCCAAGAAGCGAACGACGTAATCGAACGCCTGGTAGGGAAAACTTAACAATCGATCTTTTTCCCTCACGGCTGCACAAATCGAAGCCGTAGATTCCAGGACGGCATGCGGCAGCGGCGGCAGCGGTGCATAGGCTTCCGCATCAAGCTGACATAGCGGAAAACTGAAAAAGTCGTTGAGATTGTGATACCGCCATCCTTCGATCAGGTCTTCGTCCGCCAGATCCAGGCGCTCCTTGAGAAGGATCAGCATCTCCTGAGGCATACGCTGGTCGTAGAGGAAGCGGGTGGGCACGCCGGTCTCACGCTTGGACAGGCTCTTGGCGATCATATCCTTCAGATTCCCAGAAAACTCATCTTCCAGGTGCAGGTCGGCGTCGCGTGACAGTTTAATAGCAAAAGAAGCCCCCACCTCGTAACCGGGAAACAGGTCCGGCAGGAAATGACGGATCATATCGTCCAGAAACATAACCCGGCACAGCCCGTCCTCTCCGGGCACCTCCACAAAACGCCGCAGCGGAGGGCTCGGAATTTCGATCAACGCATACGTTCCTTCCGTTGCTCGATGATGGTCAAAACCGGCAGGGTCCCGCAATGTAGTAATCAGGTATAATCCTTTGTCCTTCAAAAAAGGCGGCTCGCCCTGAGGATCCATCCATACCGGTCGAAAATGCGGTCGGATCTCCTCCATAAAAAATGAGTGGAGAGCCTTGCTCTGAGCTTCCGTGAGACGGCTTTCGTCGATCAGCGCCAGTCCCCGACGTTCGAGTTCGGGCAAGATCGACTCGCGAAAAATCGTACCGAAGATCTCCTGTTGTTCCGAAACGACTGCGCGAATCTCCTCTAATAAGGCGACAGGTTCGAAATCCAGTTTCTTGATCTTCTTCTTTTTCAAACGCAACAGACTGCGCAATGAAGCGACACGCACACGGAAAAACTCGTCCAGGTTTGAGGAGAAGATGGCCAGGAAATGAAGCCGTTCGACAATCGGAACATCCGGATTTTGCGCTTCCTGGAGGACACGGGCATTAAAAGACAGCCAGCTAAGTTCGCGGTCACAGTAGCGGTATGCCGGGCCGCTGTTCATCGGCGACGGGAAGATGCAAAGGGAATAAAGGGATCGACATCGCTCGAGTCATGCTCTGCCGAGAAGGCCGTCTTTGGCTTCTTCTTTTTGATGAATCTCAGCGATGCATGTTACGGGAAATGAATTGACCATGTGAGATATGCGTTTCGAGGAAGGCATGCACGACGGCCTCGGCAAGGTCGAGCAACGGTTTTTGCTAAAGGGTTGTTTTTCAGAAAGAAAATGGTAGATTAGTCTTCGGGTGTACTTTTTTATTTGGGGTACACATCAGACGCAAGAGACCTCCCTATACTCTTGGAAAAACAGAATATCTCCCGATGGTTGGCATCGTACTCCTATAAGGTATAGGACTCTAAGTAGAATACTGTGGACAGTTTGACCTGCGAATTAGACCGTATAAGCCACTTCCAAGAATAGAATGCGACTCTGACCCCGGCAGGGGACCTATGCTGAGTCGCGTTTTATTCCAAAGGTGCATTTATCGGCTAAAAAAGCGATTGGTTTATAGAAAACTGTCCACAGTATTGAATGCAACGAACTCATTGAAATTACGAAGTCAGACGAGCAACTCCTGAAAACGGCTCAGAGACGAAGTTTCGAATTCAATGCTGTAATCGCTGAAGCTCCAATCCAGCTAATTTGGCTCAATTTCAAGGGTTTCATGTCGCTGTACATGAGAACATGACTCAAAAAAGAGGGAAGGATGAAACGATTCACACAGATCCTCATCGTTTGGTCACTCTTACTCACACCGCTCTACGCGCAAACCGTTGAATGGGAGCAAACCAACGGCCCGCTGGGTGGCGACATAACCGCACTGGTTACCACAGACACGGGTACGCTCATTGCCGGAACGTGGGTCGGCGGCTTGTACCGTTCCACCGACGGAGGCCAGACCTGGACTCCCCTTGAGGAGTCATTCCAGAGGTTTTTCCTGTTTAACAGCGTTTGGGATTTAGACAAGAACTCCCAGGGCCACCTGTTTGCAGCGACAGCCAGAGGCGTTCTCCGCTCCACAGACAACGGAGACACCTGGACTTTGTTTGTTGCCGGTCTTACAGACCGCTTCATTCGGGCGTTGGCCATCAACTCGAATGACATCATTTTTGCGGGCTCGGCCCGTGAAGGCATCTTCCGATCAGACGACAATGGCGAAAACTGGACTGCCATCAACAACGGGCTGACCGTGTTGGACGTACAGTCGGTGGCAATCAACTCTCTCGGTGATGTTTATGCAGGAACTACGGACGGCATTTTCAAATCCAGCGAAAACGGAGACAACTGGGCCGAGGTCAGTTCAGGTCTTGAAAACAAGAATATCAAGGCACTATTCGTCACACCGGAAGACTCATTGCTCGTAGGTACCTTCAATGGTGCCTATCGTAGTGCAGATCATGGCGCGAATTGGATAAAACTGACCGGACCATTCGGTTCAAATTGGTCGTTTGCCCGCAATGCATCCGGCGTACTTTTTGCTGGTAGTGGTGGCTTCTTTTTCCGCTCGTCCGATAATGGCCTGACCTGGTCGCAAACCCTGGCTGAGAAAATTGAATTTGCGACCTTCGCTGACCTCTATGTCACCCCTGCGCAAGAGTTAATCTCTGCAACCTACAATCACGGTGTCATGAAGTCGTCCGACCACGGCGACACCTGGCAGCAACAGAATGCCGGCCTAACTGCAGTCGACATCGTAGATATGACGCAGACGCCAGGCGGAACCATCTTTGTCGGCGGCAACGATGGCATTTACCGGACGAATGATGGGGGTGAAAATTGGAGCCGAGCCCTGATACCGGGAACACTGTTCATCGCAAGCAACGATACAGGCAGGCTGTTCGCCAGCCTCAACGGGCTCCTGCGCATCTCCGATGACAATGGGGACTCCTGGTTTGATGCCGACAGCAGTTTCTCGGCCGCCCGCTTATTTCCGGAATCAATTGCCTTTGGCAGCGATAGCGTTATTTACGTAGGCGTGTATGGTCAGATATTCAAATCAACGGATGGAGGTGACACCTGGAGCGAATTAACGACACCTATCCCCAACACCACCGTGCAAGCAAT
>JBHHWM010000236.1:0-7656 GCA_046756545.1 Rhodothermales bacterium
TTGAGGTCACGGTGCACAACCAGATTTCGGTGCGCGTGGTGCACCGCTTCGCAGACCTGACTAAAGAGCGATATCCGTTCTTCCACGGTCATCTGATGCACATCGCAGTACGTCGTGATGGGGATTCCTTCGACGTACTCCATCACCAGATATGATTGCCCGTCGTCGGTAGCCCCGCCGTCGATCAGGTGCGCGATGTTTGCGTGATGGAGGGTGGCCAGGATCTGCTGCTCGGCCCGGAACCGGCGAAGGATGTTCTCGGTGTCGAGCCCGCGTAGGATCACCTTGAGGGCCACGTACTGGCGAAAAGACTCGTCGGCACGAGCGGCCAGGTAGACCTGCCCCATCCCGCCCCGCCCGAGGGGGCGCAGCAGCTTGTAGGGCCCCACGTGTGTTTCCGGGGGCGTCACCGGTGCGTCTTGGGGCAAGGCTATCAGCGGCGTCTCCAAATACGACGGGGCCTCGTCGTGCGCCGCCAGCAGGCTGTCGATCTCCTGGCGTAGCGCGGTATCATGGCCGCAGGCCCGCTCCAGGTAGGCCCTCCTTTCATGAGCAGGCAGGTCGAGTGCCTGCTGATAAACCTCTTCGATCTGATGCCAGCGTTCCGGGGTCATTTGCTTATGGAGTCTGGGTTGCAGATGCTGCGTAGTGCGCTTTCCCTTCACCCATTCCCTATTTTCATTACTCCGAGGTCATCTCGCGGCGTAGCCAGGCCCGGGCCGTGTTCCAGGCGCGCCGCACCGTGATCGACGAGAGGCCCATGACTTCGGCCATCTCCTCGTAGGTCAAACCACCGAAGAACCGATATTCGACCACACGGCAGGCCCGGTCGCTGAAGGCTTCCAACCGGTTGAGAGCTTCATTGAGGGCCAGCACCTCCTCGGCTTGTCGGTCGGTAAACAGACCCACCCGCTGGACCAGAGGCTCACTAAAAGCGATCTGGGGTGTGCTTCCGCCGCGCTTGGCCGTCTTTCGTCGAGCGGCATAGTTGACCAGGATGCGGCGCATGGCCTGGGCGGCGATGGCGTAGAAATGCGACCTGCTCTGCCAGTGCACGCGGTCTTGATCGACGAGCTTTAGATAGGCTTCGTGGACGAGGGCCGTGGGGGTTAGCGTGTGATCGTTGCGTTCGAAGTGGAGCTTGTGCTCGGCCAGGGCATAGAGTTCGTCGTAGACCAGGGGAATCAATTCATCCCAAGCCTGTTGATGGCCTTCTTGCACTTCCCACAGAAGCCGAGTAATGACGTGCGTATCAGGGGGTGAGGGATCCATCAAGCAGAGTATAGAGGACTAATTGCTCTACAACCAGTAGCTTAGTTTAACAAAATGATAGCCGTCAAGGTTGTTTTAGTCAAGATATTAGCTCGCTGGCGGCAATTATAAAATATCTACTTATCGGATGATCACTTTCGCCGCCGTTTCTGGCGTTGTCTTGAGAAGCCGGTCTTGAATCCATATCAGGCAAACGGTTACGCGAAGAAGAAAGACGGCCTGCATGCTCCTGAAATCCTGGACTGTTGATCACCAAGCACAAATGGGATCCATGCCTTGTTGCCAACCTGTCTCAAAGCAAAGCCAGCCCGCTCCGCGTTCGCAATACCGGCTTGCATTGCCGCTACTCATAGCGCTCAGCATCGGTGTGGCTGCACCGGCCTACCTACCCAACGAGGCGCACGCGCAGTTTCGCACGCGCGTGGTGGCCTACTCCGGCCAACCGGCCCCCGGCACGGCAGGCGCTTCCTTCTCGTCCACGCAGCCCCTGAGGCCCCTCGGCATCAGCGACACGGGAAAGCTCGTGTTCGAGGCGTTCCTGGAGGGCGGCGACACCCAGGCCGGCCTCAACGACCGGGGCTTATGGATCCAAGAGAACAAGGCAGTCAGACTCCTGGCCCGGATGGGCGCTCCCGTCGCTGATAAGCCCGGCTTTTCCATTTCCAGCTTCGGAGATCCCTTCCAGGATCTCGCTGGTAAGGTTTTCGTGGATCTTGCCGGTACCGTGGGGTTCATCGCCGAGCTCTCCGACGGGGTCACGACCCAGGATGCCTTCTTTGTCGAAGAGAACAACGTCCTCGTGCTCAAGATCACACAGGGCATGGCGGCCCCGGACAGTCTTGAACTTTCCAGTGTGAACCTGGACGTACTCGCTTTCAACCAGGGCCGGGTGCTGCTCATCGGCAGGCTCGCTGGCCCAGGGGTCCACAATGGCAACGTTGTGGCCCTGATGAGCTATGACCCCGGTGTTGATCCGAACATGTTGACCTTCATCGCACGTCAGGGAGACGTGATGCCCGGCGTGGCCGGGGGTTTTATCTTCGACGGCTCGGGTTTCGTTTTCAACAGAACGAATCCGCTCGGTCCGGGGGGGGATACCATCATACGCATGGAAGGCGACGACCCGGCTTCACGTAAAAGAATCCGGGTGCTCTACCGCTGGAGCGGGGGGCAGCTTACACCGATAGCCAGCAGCGACGGCACGCAGCCGGTCTTCGCCAATGCCCGTCTCAACAGCAGTCAACAGGGGGCTTTTCATGGCTTTGTGGCCTTTCCGAACCCGAAGGCGATCTGGCATGAGGGGGAGAAAGCCTCGCCGGTGGTGACCAAAGGTGACGCAGCAGACGGTGCCCTGGGCCAGACGTTCGAGTTCTTTAACGCCTTCGGTCTCTTCGACGACGGCCGCCTGGTCACGCATGCCCAACTTTCAAACAATGCTGAGGGGATCTGGATGGAGGATGACATCGGCGCTCTGCGCAGCGTTGTGCAGGTGGGCGATCAGGCGCCGGGTGTTGGACCGGGGATGGAGTTCTTCCGGGTAAACAACATGACCACGAATCACACAGGCCAGGTTGCTTTTTTCGATCTGGCGTTCAACCCGACTACCTTTGAGGATACGAGCGGTCTGTGGGCGGGTGATCTCTCGGGATTGGCACTGGTGATTGCCCGGGGGGCAGCGATCGCGTTGGCGGCGGGGGATACGCGGACGGTGGAGGATCCGTTTGTGGGTCTGAACCTCTTGGGGGGCTCGCGCACGGGTGCTGATGGTCATCCGACGGCTTTCAGCGGGGAGGGGGAGTTGCTCTTCAGTGTGCGTTTCACGAACAATGGGGGCACAGCGATTCTGGTGGCCAGCAAAGGGCTGGTTGTTAACTCAGTGGGAAATGACCCCGACACAAATCCCGGTGACGGCGTCTGCGACACCGGCAATACGGTCAACCGACCATCTGGTAACGAGCCGGAATGCACCCTGCTCGCAGCCATCCTCGAAGCCAACAGCCTGGATGGCAAAGACCAGATAACGTTCGACATCGAAGGCAATGGTCCCCATGTCATCAGGACGCCTAGTCCGTTTCCAGACATCTCCGAAGCAGTGGTCATCACCGGTCCGGCGTCTATCGGAAAGCGGGGATCGGTCGGTGGCGTACCGTCGATCGTACTTGATGGTTCGGCGGCCGGAGCAGCAGCAAACGGACTCATCATCTCCTTCGCCGGTCGCCAAAGCGAGATTCGCAACCTAGCCATCGTAGGATTCAGTGGTCACGGAATATTCCTGGACGGATCGACTGAGAACATCATTGCCGGGTGTTATATCGGTACCCAGAATGGGATGCAAGCATCCCCCAACAGAGGAGACGGGATTCGCATCTTCGACGGCTTCTCCAACGTGGTGGGAGGCAAAGGGGCGGGCGAGGGCAATGTCATTTCGGGCAACGTCGGGAACGGCGTAACGATTTCCGCCGCGGCAGGCACCCTCAATGCCGTCGTCGGCAACTACATCGGGGTCAACAATGATGGATCGAGTGATATCGGAAACGGCGGAGACGGCGTTCGGATAACCGATTCAGCGAAAAACAATACTGTTTCAGGAAACCTTATTTCGGGGAATGCTGAAAACGGCGTCGCCCTTGTAGGGACAGGAGCCGGAACAACCGCATCGAATAGCATCATCGAGAACAAGATTGGTACAAACGAAAAGGGATCTGCGGCGATACCAAATCTGAAAAATGGCGTGCTTGTCGACGCGTCGTCTACGAATGATATCGGCCAGGTATCTGAAACGGGCACACGCAAAGGAAACGTTATCTCCGGCAACACGGGAAACGGGATTGAGGTGCGCGGCAGGTCATCCGGAGCAACGGTTATTGTTGCAAACCGTATCGGCGTAACCGCCGAGGGTACGGCGATACTCGGCAATGCCCGTCACGGGATCTCGGTGGTCAACGCCCCCCGTGCGAGGATCGGCGGGATGATCACGACGAACCCTGGTGAGGAAAGAGGCAATCAGATCTCAGGCAATGACAGCAGTGGGGTAAAAATAGCCGGTTTCGACGCCGAGGATGTTACTATCGAAGGGAACGCTATCGGCGGGTCGCCTGACGGCGAGACTGCCCTACCGAATAAAGGGAACGGAATCTGGGTAGACAATGGACAGAAGGTTTTCATCGGCAACCAGGGGAAAACATCACGGAATCTGATCATCCATAATGGGGGTGCGGGTGTCGGGGTGACTGGAGAAACGACGCGAGGGGTTACGATTCGGTTCAATGAGATCCATTCGAATGGGGGGATCCCCATCGATCTCGGCAATGATGGGAGAACCGGCAACGACCTGGGAGCCCTCCTGATTGGTGGAGATCGAGACTCCGGCCCGAACAGCCTGGTCAATTTCCCGGCAGCCGTCGTGGTCGATTCATTACTGGGTGTACCGGATCCCGCCGTGATGGGGTGGCTCGATTCAGATGTACCCAGGAGTTTGACAATCGACGTGTACGCTACGGAAGCGCCCGATACGACAGGATCCGGTGGATCGCATGTCCATATCGGCGAGGTAAAGCCTGATTCGTTAGGTGTGTTCCGGCTAATCCTCTCGGAGCCGCCCCCTTATCCATTCTTGTCGGCAACGACTACGGATACTAACGGAAGTACATCGGAATATTCGCCGGTATGCGGTGATCCTGATGGGGATGGTCTCGTGGATTCTGACGGTGACGGCTTGTGTGATACGTGGGAGGATGAGGGGTTAGATTATAACGGAGATGGGAAAAAAGATTTGATGTTACACACCTCCCCTTATAACACGAACCCTCTCCGCAAGGATGTGATCGTGGAATATGATTGGATGCAGGGGGGAGGGAGGAATTTCAAGCCGACTGACTACCCTTTTGAACTCATTGCAGAAGCTTTTTTGAAGAGTCCCGTCCCGAATCCTGACGGCACGACGGGCATCGCCAGTCATTTTATAGAGAGCGAACCGGTACGCTTCGAAATGGTGATCCGATGGTCGGGAGCAAGTCCGGGTGGTTTTCCTACGTTCATGGATTATAAGTGGGGGCGTCCCGTCGAGCCCTGTGGTGTTGGTGCAACGGATGCTCATTTTGGATCGCCAGAGGACCGTAGGTCCGATAACTGTGCGGCTATCCTGGGAGCGAAGCGGCTTGCAACGAGATACATGTTACTGGGCTATGCCTATCTGGAAGGGATCGGATCGGGTGGCATCGCGGAGTTACCAGGCAACGACTTCTTTATCGCTCTGGGCAGTTGGTCACGAAAAGGGATACACGGTATGTCGGGGCTAGGGCCCGGTGTACCGTTCGGGCAGGCCCTCGGCGTTGTACAGGCGGGTACCATCATGCACGAGCTGGGGCACACCCTCGGCCTTAGGCACGGAGGAGGAGACGATATCAATTGCAAACCGAACTATCCGAGCATCATGAGCTATGCGTTACAGTTGGGCCATGTTGTTCCCAATCGCGTCCTCGATTACTCGGCGGATTTAATGGACTCGTTGGATGAAGCCTCTCTGCAGGAAGGCATCGGGCTCGACGGCCCACCAAATCGAACCGTCGTATATAACCAGACGACCTTGCTCGGAGTTACTGAAAAGCTTGTCACCGTGAAGGCGAATGTTTCCTCTATCGATTGGGACGGAACGCCGGCTACGACAAACGTGTCCGGTGACATCAATTTCTTGGGGTTCGGCTGTGGATTCGACGTGGACACCAACATGGATCTGATCCCGGATGCTCCGGGCCTACTTATCTTAGACGGTTTCGACGATTGGAGCCACCTCATTTACAGCTTTCGCACCGCCAGGGCTTTCGCTTCCGGTGTCACCAGTTCACAACTGATCTCGGAGCCCACAGAGGACGACTTGTTCGATGCGGCCCTCTCTTTCGACTTCGACGGTGATGGCTTCGTCAATGCGCTCGACAACTGCCCATCGCTTCCCAATCCCGATCAATTGGACTCAGACGGAGATGGAGTCGGTGACGTATGTGAAGGGCCGGCGGCCGATCTCAGAATGGCCCTTTCAGGGCCGTCCGAAGGGGTAGCCGGAGATGATCTCGATATGCATGTTGTAGTAACGAATGACGGTCCGTCTCAAGCCGAGTTACTAACCCTCGAATTGTCACTCGATGCCGGACTGATCTTTCAAACGACAAATTCCGAAACCTGGTCGTGTACTGGAGACGATACCCTTGTTACGTGTAATCTGTCCTTGCTCGCTTCGAGCGACAGTGCAAGCGTTGACATCACGGTTCAGCCTACGGGGCTCGGTTCATTGACGGTGTTCAGTCTCGTCTCGTCCTTTGCAGCAGATCCGGATACGCTCAACAATGTCTCCGAAGTCGTTGTGGAGGTAAACACCAGCGTCGGGATCGAAGATGAAATGCCCTTACCGGACGATTTCATGTTGTACCCGAGTTATCCTAATCCGTTTACCCGAACGACGACGATTCCGTTCGATGTCAAAGAAACAACACGGGTCGTGCTGACGGTCTTTGATTTGCTCGGTCGAAGAGTAGCAACCCTGGTCGATAGGTATTATCCAGCCGGCCGCCATCGAGCGACGTTTGACGCCGGTCGACTGGGCTCCGGAGTGTACGTCTACGCCATTCGTATGGGCGACTACGAGCAGGTACGTAAGATGGTATTGGTGCGTTAGCGCTCACAAGCCTTCGTACCTCGAGCGCATGAATAGCAGTACTCCTTTCAAAAAAACTGAAAAAACGATGAGACAGATCTTTAACTCAGTTCTGACGCAACAAGGAGGTCTACCATGTACCATAAAGCGTGTTTGCTCGGAATCGTAGTGCTGCTCACTGGGAGTGGCTGGAAGGCCCAGGCGCAGGTCACACAACAGGATTCGCTGGCGCTCGTAGCGCTCTACAATGCCACTGATGGACCCAACTGGGCCGTCAATACGAACTGGCTCGCGGGGCCGGTCTCCACGTGGTTCGGTGTGACTGTGAACGGGGATCGTGTCAGCACGGTGAGCCTGGAAAGGAATCAACTCTCAAGGTCGCTTCCTACCGACTTGGGCGATCTCACCGACCTCGATATTCTTAATCTCTCGTTCAATGAACTCACGGGCGGGATTCCCTCGGCACTGGGCAATCTCACCGGCCTCACCTCTCTGGATCTCAGCGACACTCCACTGGCAGGTGGGATTCCCCCTGAACTGGGTAATCTCATCAACCTCACGTTCCTAGATCTATCGTTCAATCGCCTGACGGGCGGGATTCCCCCTGAACTGGGCAATCTCACCCATCTCGATATCCTGGATCTATCGTTCAATCGCCTGACGGGCGGGATTCCCCCTGAACTGGGCAATCTTACCGACCTCACGCAACTGAATCTCTTTCTCAATCAACTGACGGG
>JBHHWM010000237.1:0-7541 GCA_046756545.1 Rhodothermales bacterium
ACCAGGTTTCCGGTCTCAAAAGCCGCCGTGCCCATCCACAGCCCCAGCACCACCAGGCCGAACACGACGGCACGACTGGCAGGCCGATGGGTGGCGTCTCGCATGGCCTCGCCGAGACCCCGGCCGGCCAGGATGCCCGTCCCTGCCGTAAACGATTGCAACACGAAGGTGGCCCCCGTAGCAAAGAGCAGCACCCAGGCCAGATCGTACCCGAAGTCGAGGCCGGCCGTGGCGCAGGTAAGCACCGTGCCCGGCCCCACGAAGGCGGCAACCACCAATGACGACGTGCCGAATCTCATGCGATGCAGGGTCGGATGAAGGAACGCAGGCGCAAGGTACGCAACGCAACCCAACGATGCGAGGCACCCCCCGTTTACCACACATGCACGCCCTTCCCTCCGGCAACGCGATCATACCCGCCCCCATCCCCGGCCATCCCACCACCGTAGGGGCGATCCCTTGTGGTCGCCCCAAATCCCTTGTAATCCCCCACCCGTCACGCCTTCAGCACGGCGGCGAGCCGGGTCCAATGCTCCTCGGTCGGGGCCCACCCTTCGAACAGAACCACCCCTCCGGCCCCGTTTTCCAGCGCCAGCTCGGCGGCCTGCGCCAGTTCATCCGGTGTGAGGGCCGGGATATACAACCCGCTGTAGAGCGGAAACGCACCGGCGAGCGCTTCGACGCCCTCACGGGTAGCTTTTCCTACCCAGGCCACGTCTTCATTATAAAAGCTGTGGTACATCATCGGCAGCACCGCGTCGAGGTTCCACCGGGTCCAGTCCTGACGAACCAGCGCGCGGGCGATGTCCGGGGTCGGAAAAACGGCGGCGGTGAGTTGCTTGCCGCGTGCATGCACCGCGTCGGCCATCCGGTTCACGACGTGCGTAATGCTGTCGTAGCGGTATTGCAACCAGGCTTCGTTGGAGGGTGGGTCCTCCAGTTGCAGCGGGTCCAGGCCGGTTTGCTGCTTGAAGGCATCGCGGCAAACCTCGCAGTAGCAAAAATCAAACTCCGGGTATTCCTTATCCTGCACCAGGCCGTACTTGGGCCAGAGGGCCACCGGCAAAATCACATCCGGGTAGCGAATGTAGTCGAGGTGGATGCTTACGAGCCCCTTCATCTCCGCCAGTCTCTCGGCGCGTTTTAGATGGTAGCGTTGGACGGGTTCGCGCGAGGGACACATGAATTTGTAATAATCCACGTAGGGCGGGTCGTCCGCCGTCGAGACGCCGTTGCGGTTTACGGCATACCATTCGTGGTGGGCTTCCTCCTGGCCTCCGTGCATCATCGTGACCATCCAGGCGTGTACTTCCAGCCCTTCGTCCTGTGCCGCAGGAATCAGTTGCTCGACCTGATCCTCGCCGATACCTATGTTCAACAGAACGGCATCCAGCCCGGCGGCACGTATCCGGGCGAACTGCTGCTTCCACTGATCCAGCGACCGATCCTTGCCTCCCATCCACGTCCAGTTTTTGAGGGCCTTCGGGCCGGCTGTTTCCGGTTCGGCGTCGGGCCTCTGAGCGCACTGAAGCAACGACCCGCCCATGAGACCTACGGTACCGGCGCTCATTATTTTGAGAAAGGCTTTCCTGTCCATGTTCATCCTGTTTTAGGGTATCCAGACTTTACCGTCGTGGCGGATATGCACGGTTTTACCGTCGAAGCCGGCGGCGGTGATTTCATACATGCTGTGCGTGACCTGCATGACCGGCTCGAAGGGCCGGTCTGTAACGACCTCGTCGCCGTCGTGGAGCCGGCGCAGGTCGGCGGCATAGGTGCCGTGTTCGTCGCGATAGGCGCGTTGCCGATAATAGAGTTGGCGGAGGGCCCACTTGATGCGTTCGTTCGGATCCTCGACGAAGGCGTCGGTTCCCTCGCCCGCCACGATGCCGGAGAACTGCACGTAGCCCCAACGCTCGGGCATGTGCATGTTGACGGCTCCCTGCGGCGACCAGACCCAGTTGTCTTCGGGGTAGGGCTTGCCCGTCTCCGGGTTTTGTTTTTTGGCGTACCTCCCGTTCTCCACCGTTAACTGCCACTGCACCCGCGAAAAGTTGACGCGCCATTGTTCTCCGGCCTTCGGAGCCCGCCGCCCCGGTGCCGCTTCTCTGAGCACGCGCCAGGGCATGGCGATCTCTACGGTCCAGGCGGTGTCGGTGTCGCCGGGCGTGTTCAACGTCCCCTCGACCTGGACGCCCACCTGCAATCCGCGGATGTCCCATCCGTCGATGGCCCGCCCGTGATCGCGATAGGGCATAGTCAAGAGCAGGTCCCAGACGGTCCCGAACGCGTTTACTTCGAGTTCATAGTACGCGTGGGTGTCGCCGTCGGGATCGATGAACACCTCGAAGTCATTGTCGTGATAGATGACGGCGTCGCGGCGGGTTAAGGTGGCCCAGAGGTCCGATTCTTCCAGTTCGGCGGCCACGTAAAAATAGGTGTCGTCCCATACCATCTTGGCCCGTGTGCGATGAGCCGGGGCAGGTTTTGCGGGTCCCTCGATATCTACAAAAGCATCCGTCCAGGGCGCTGCTTTCCAGGATGCTTCTTCCAGCACCCCATCGATTTGCAAGGGCATCGCCGTTCGGTAGCTCACGTACTGCCGGGGCGCAAAGGGCAGATCGGAATGTCGGTCTTTCGCAGGCGGATACGCGGTGATCGTTCCGATAAACCCTGCGATCAGGAGGCACACGCCGCTCAGGAACAGGATGCTTGATTTCACGGTCGTCGATGCTCGTGGTGTGGTACAAGAGGGGTGTAATGTACGAACCTCCCGGTACGATACCCACGTCCGTGCCGTCGTAGTATCGCACGCCTGCGCGTTAAGCCTGCCCGAAACAAAAGACGGGCGACCCCGACACGCCGAGGCCCCCCGTTTACGCTTTTTACTCTGCTCGGGGCTATTCAATCTCCCACGTATCGCTCATGCGCAGGAGCTTCGCCAGGTCTCCCGTGCCGCGACGGGTCGTAACCTGGTCGATCTGCTGGTGCAGCAACTCCTCGTAGGTGGGGCGCTCTTCGCGATAGAACACACCGAACGGACGCGGCAACACGCTCTGCCAGAACATGCGCCCGACGATCCCGGCCAGTTCCATGCTCGTCTCGTCATAGACGATGCAGTCATCCACGGACCATGGACCGTTGGTCAGGTCGATAGACTCGGGCTTGAAGCCGTCGAGGCGGATGCCCTTGTTGCCGTTGTCGTAGACCATCGGCTTGCCGTGCTCGATGATCACGGTGCTCTGCGCTCTGGTCGCCTTTTCGGTAAATTCGAAGAAAGCCCCGTCGTTAAAGATGTTGCAATTCTGGTAGATCTCGACGAAGGCCGACCCGTTGTGCTCGTGCGCCCGCTTGAGCACGCGGGTCATGTGCTTCGGGTCGCGATCCATGGTGCGCGCCACGAACGAAGCGTCGGCCCCGAGCGCCAGGAGGACGGGGTTAAACGGATGCACGATGGAGCCATAGGGCGTGCTCTTCGTCACCTTGCCCAGTTCCGATGTGGGGCTGTATTGTCCTTTCGTCAGGCCGTAGATCTGGTTGTTGAAGAGCAAGATTTGCAGGTTGACATTCCGGCGCAGGATGTGGATCAGATGGTTGCCGCCGATGGACAGGGAGTCGCCGTCGCCGGTAATGATCCACACGTCGAGCTCCGGGCGGGCGGCTTTGAGGCCCGTGGCCAGCGTCGGAGCACGCCCATGGATGGAGTGCATCCCGTACGTGTTCATGTAGTACGGAAAACGGCTCGAACACCCGATGCCGCTGATAAAGACGATATTCTCGCGCGGCACGCCCAGGTCCGGCATGAGCCGCTGCACCGAAGCCAGGATGGCGTAGTCGCCGCAGCCGGGGCACCAGCGCACATCCTGATCCGAGGCGAAGTCTTTGCGAGCCAGCTTCGCCTGAGCGCCGTCTCCCCCCGGCGGCAACGTGGTTTTTTTCGCCGGGGCGGCACCGGGCGGAAGCGTCGGCTTTCGAGCGCCGGGGGGCAACGTGGGTTTTTTGCCCGTAGGCTTTGCGCCGGGAGGCAGCGCCGGTTTCTTGCCGTGCGGCTTGTCGCTGTTCGGGTTGTCAGGCATCATCATGGTACACCGTGCGTAAAGACCAGACGCGCCCGGTCCCTACAGGTTGGGAATCACTTTTGAGACAAGATCGCGTCGATGGCGGCTTCGATCTCGCTGGCTTTGAACGGCTGCCCCTGGATCTTGTTGAGCGGTTTGAAGGGCAACAGGAACTGATCGCGCAGCAGGCGAACGAGCTGGCCGTTGTTTAGTTCGGGCACGAGCAAGTGTTCGAACCGGCTGAAGATCTCGCCCAGGTCGTCGGGGAGCGGATGGAGATGGCGCAGGTGGATGCTGCCGACCTTCAGCCCCCGTCCCTGAGCGCGTTCGACGGCGGCTTCGATGGCTCCTTTCGTCGAGCCCCACCCGACGACCAGCACGTCGCCCGAGGCCTCGCCGTGGACCTCCGTAGGAGGGATAAGCTGCCGCACCCGTTCGACCTTGGCGGCACGAAGCTCGACCATCCGTTGATGGTTGTCCGGGTCATATGAGACGTTGCCGGTCTCATGCTGTTTTTCCAGGCCGCCCAGGCGGTGCTCCAGGCCCGGCGTGCCCGGCTTGGCCCAGGGTCGCGCCAGCGTTTCTTCGTCGCGCAGGTAGGGCAGGTATACGTCCTTCCCATCCACGGTATGGTTCGCCTTGTCGGCGAAAGTGACGCTGAAAGGCGAGAGGTCGTCTACGTCGGGTAAGCGCCAGGGCTCCGAGCCGTTGACCAAGTACCCATCGGCCAGGAAAATCACGGGCGTCATGTAGGTAACGGCGATGCGGCACGCTTCATAGGCTGCGAAGAAGCAGTCGCCCGGCGTGCTGGCGGCGATGATGGGCAGCGGAGCCTCGCCATTGCGACCATACATGGCCTGCAGCAGGTCGCTCTGCTCGGTCTTCGTAGGCAGGCCGGTAGACGGCCCTCCGCGCTGCACGTTGATCACGACCATGGGCAACTCGGTCATCAGCGCCAGGCCGATGGCTTCGCCCTTGAGCGCCAGGCCCGGGCCGCTGGTGCCGCAGATGCCCAGGCTCCCGCCGAAGCTCGCACCGATGGCGGCACCGACCGCTGCAATCTCATCTTCGGCCTGAAACGTCATCACGCCGAAGTTTTTATGACGGCTCAACTCGTGCAGCAGGTCCGAAGCCGGCGTGATGGGGTAGGAGCCGTAAAAAAGCGGCAATCCGCTCTGCTGGCTCGCGGCCAACAACCCCAGCGTGATGGCTTCGGCCCCGCGAACGGCGCGATACGTACCCGGCTTCAGGCGAGCCGGACGCACCTCGTACCGAACGATAAAATCTTCGGTCGTCTCGCCGTAATGATAGCCCTTCTTCAGCAGGTGGGTATTGGCATTCCGGATTTCGGGCTTCTTTGCAAACTTCTGAGACAGCCACTCAAGGGCCGGCTCCATAGGACGCGAATAGAGCCACAGGGCCAGACCGAGCGCGAACATATTTTTGCTGCGGTCGATCTGCTTTTTATCGAGGCCGCTGTCTTTGAGCGCCTCGTGCGTCATCTTGGTCAGTTCTACCTTGAAGAGCTGATAGTCGTTGAGCGCCTCGCCGTCGAGCGGGTTGGCTTCGTACCCGGCCAGGTCGAGGTCGCGTGGGCCGAATGCGTTGACGTTAACCATGATGGCTCCACCCCGGCGCACGCGGTGAAGATTTACCTTGAGCGCCGCAGGGTTCATCGCCACGAGCAGGTCTACCTCGTCGCCCGGCGTGCGGATGTTGACGGAACCGAAATGGAGTTGAAACCCGCTGACGCCGTAGAGCGTCCCTGCCGGCGCGCGAATTTCAGCCGGAAAATCAGGCAGCGTAGCCAGGTCGTTTTGGGCAAAAGCCGTGGCCAGGGTGAACTGCGAGCCGGTCAACTGCATGCCGTCGCCGGAGTCGCCCGCAAAGAGGATGGTCGCTTCAGGGATAGCCTGAACGGGCTTCCCGGTTTCGAGCCGCGCAGGATCAGACGTGTGAGTACTCATAAACATTTCGGGAGGGAGTACAGGGGGGCTTTCGAAGAAATCCCTCGAATGACGGGAGAATCTTCTTCAATAGCAAGGTGCAACGCCGGAACTAGAGGGTTGATTCCCCGCGTTCAGAGCGCAACACCCTCTGCTGTGAGAGAACCCCTTGTTGCAGCCTCGTTGGTTGTAAGCCGAGCCCGTCCGAAGGCTCCCCTGTAGCCGACTTGCGTAACACAGACGTTACCACCGCCCGTGGCCGCGGAACAGCGTAAAATGATGGTTGGTTAGCTCTCCGTTCGGGTGCCAGCGCCGTGAGCACCCAGAAGACCGGAATGCCCCTTCACAACGCCGCTGTCCGTCATGCCGATCTCCTTCTCCTCGCTCTTTGAACGGCCGAAGCCCCTCATCGCGATGATCCATACCGGCCCGAGCCCGGGCATGCCGGGTTTCATCGGCATCCAGAGCGTTGTGGAACGGGCCATCGCCGAGACGGAAGTGTACCTCGACGCCGGAATAGACGGCATCCTGATCGAGAACATGTATGACTTCCCCTGCGTGCACGAGCGCGAGATGGGACCGGAAGTGGCGGCCTGTATGACCCGCGTCGCCCATGCGGTCAAGCGCCGGGCGCGGTATATCCCGGTCGGCCTCCACATCCTCTTTCAGGGAAACAAGACGGCCCTGGCGGTGGCCCAGGCCGCCGGCTGCGACTTCATCCGTGCCGAGGGCTGGACGCATGCCCACGTCTCGGACAAAGGAGTCGCCGAAGCGTCGGCGGGCTCCGTGCTGCGCTACCGCCACCACATCGGTGCCCACGACATTCCGGTCTTTGCCGACATTAAGAAAAAACACGCCGCGCATGCCCTCACCGCCGACCTCGGCATCGCCGACATTGCCCGGGGGATGGCGCTCCACCAGGCCGACGCCGTCATTGTTACCGGCTCGCACACGGGCGAAGCGCCGGATCCGGAGGTCGTCCTGGCCGTCGGAAAAGCGACGGACCTGCCCCTCCTGATCGGCAGCGGCACCACACCGGAGAACTACAGCACCTTTTATCCCCACGTCGAGGGGTTTATCGTCGGCAGCGCGCTCAAAGAAGGAGGCCGCTGGAATGCGCCGGTCTGCGAGAAGCGTGTCCAGAAGCTGGTGACGACGGCGGAGCAGGTGCGCGCCGTGCACCAGGCCGAACTGATGAAAAATTGAGTACGCGGTTTCGAGTTGATCAATTCCCCTCTCCCCTTGCGATTCTCATACGCAGGTCGTAGGCTTTACCGTGATAATGAAACATCTCGGTTTTTCGCCGTGATTGTTGGAACGACGGCCTGCCCCTCACCGCGCGGGTTGACGTTGTAAAAGTCCCCGGAGTACGCGAGGAATCGATTTGTTCGAGATTCCTGTTACGCATACGGGGGCTTTGCTGTGTAGTAAACATGATCCGTTTTCCATACTCATATGAACCGGCCTCGCCCCATTCCATCATGCGGCGAGGTTTACCCTTTTCACACCCATCGTTCACTAAACCCGAGAACGAGCC
>JBHHWM010000238.1:0-7511 GCA_046756545.1 Rhodothermales bacterium
CCGAAGCCTTGCTGGAGCACTGCCGCACGCTGGAACGCGCTGCCGGTCGGGAACGGCGGTTGCGCTGGGAGGCGAGGACGCTCGACCTCGATTTGCTGGTATACGGGCGCGAGACGCGACAGTCACCGGAACTCACCCTCCCGCACCCGCGCCTGGGAGAGCGTCGCTTTGTGTTGCAGCCCCTGGCTGATGTAGCCCCGAACCTCTACGTTCCACTGCCGTTTGATGCTACTGTAGCCGACCTGCTGAAGCGCTGCCCGGATATCGACGAGCCCTCCAGCACGGTCTTCGCACTGCTCGAACCGAGCCAGCCTGTGTGAGCCTCATGTCCGAAGACCCGCTGCCCCCTCGCCAACCCGACAGCACGGCGTCGAAGCCCGAGCCGGCTCCGGAGCCCATCAGGCTTCTTGACGACCTCCACTATATCATTATTGAAGGTGTTATCGGAGCCGGAAAATCGACCCTGGCTCGTCTCTTAGCCGAGCGTTTCAGCGGGAAACTGGTGCTGGAAGCCTTTGACCAGAATCCGTTTCTGGAACGGTTCTACAAGGATCGTAATCGCTGGGCGTTTCAAACTCAGTTGGCGTTCCTCGCCAGCCGTTTTCGCCAGCAGAAAGCCCTGCTTACGCCCGATCTGTTTCATCAGGTGACGATCTCCGACTATGCTTTCGACAAAGACCGGATTTTTGCACATCTCAACCTGACCGGCGACGAACTACAACTCTACGAAACGCTGTATAACCTGATGGAACCCAACACGCCGCTGCCCGATCTGGTCGTCTATCTGCAATCGAGCACGGAGCGCCTGCTGCATAATATCCGGCTACGCGGTCGGTCTTATGAAGCGAACATGGATCCCGGCTATATCCAGGCACTCAATGAAGCCTATACGTATTATTTCTTCCGGTATGCCAAAAGCCCGTTGCTCATCATCAGGACCGAACATATCGATTTCGTCAAGAATCCAGATGAGTTGGAGGAACTGGTGCGCCAGATAGCGACTGTAAGACATCACGGCACCACGTACTTCAACCCCAAGCCTTCTCCCTCAGTACAGCGCTGACCGGACGTAGTTATGGCGATCAAGTTTCTTCTCTTACTGGTAATACTCTACTTCATAGGGAAAAGTATTAATAACATGGTGAAGGCGGTGCTGAACGATCCCAAAGCCCCGCCGCGTATGCAGGCACGTCCGCCGCAAGAGCGTCGCACGCAATGGCACGGACCCTCGCCGAATCAGGCACGTTCGTCGGATGGAGACATCGAGGATGCGAAGTGGGTGGATCTTTGACGTGCACCGGCTTAGAAATCGGGATGGGGATGCTCAGACGCCGAACCGGAACGTCAGCGAGTGGTAGCTACGCACCGGCGTACCGTTTTGACGGGCCGGGCGGAAAAGCCAGCGTTGTGCAGCTCCCAGGGCTGCTTCCTCCAGCCCATAGCCTAGCTCGTTCACGGGTTTCTTGGGGTTGTCTTTGCCGTTCAACAAGAAACGTTCGAGGACTTTGGTCTCTTGTACCCGGCCTCGTTCATCGACGAGGACTTCTACGACGACCTCGGCCCGTACCCTCTTCCGTTTGGCGGCTCGCGTGTATTCCGGTTCGACGATCCGTACCGGCTTCGGACCCGTGTCGGCTCGGGCTAACGTAGTCGGTGTTCCTTCCGTGGGTCCTTCTATGATTTCTGCATCTACACCCGGGTCTTCGACCGCAAGGAAACTGTCCTCGATATCCAGCTCGACCTCTTCGATGATCTCGTCGTTAGGAACGACGATGGGAGGGAGCGGAGCCGGCGGGGGCGGGGTTTGGCGAACCTGCCGCGTCGGCACGATCTCTTCCATCTGGATGGTCTCCTGCCCGCGTGTCGAGTACGTTCTGTTGGACGGATCACCCTCGCTCGGTAGCGGCCATAGCTTCACCGTAGCAATGAGGAGAAGCAGGCTGACGACCATGCTCGCCATCATGTGCATCGAATGCCGACGTTGATAGGTATGATTGGATGTATGCCGCACGGTATGGGGCAGTCAAGGGAAAAGTACACCTGAGACGGCGGTATCCTCGGTGAGGGTATCGTAGGTTGCAGGCATGCTCTTAAAACCCGGAAGGATGAAGTCGGGTTCATGGCAAAGTGAAAAATTCGCAATACGGTGTTGTGGTGCACGGTAATTCTTGCCAATCGTTCAAAACCGGGTGTAAACGGGCAGAGCGTGTATCGGCCTGTCCGGATGTCTCCTTTGAAGGCTGTGTAAAAGCGGGGGACGCGGCTTGTGAGATCCGATGGATTCGTGTATCTTGCAATGTCAGAAGGCTATCCCACATGAACCAACAAGCAGATCCGTCGAGTGACGTGAGCATCTTCTGGCACCACATGCTACCCCCGCTGGCTCCAGAGTATCCCTGTCTCGGTGGATAAACCTTCCCGATTTGTCGGGAGGGTTTTTTTGTATCAGCCCCTTTTCACTTTCTGGAACCGAGCCCTATGCCTCTTTCGAACACCCCCCTGCCTCGCTGCAAACTGGCCCTGGCCGACGGCACCGTCGTCACGGGCCAGTCGATTGGTCACCGAGGCGAAATCGGGGGCGAACTCTGTTTCAATACCAGCATGACAGGGTATCAAGAAATCATGACCGACCCCTCCTATTTCGGACAGGTCATGATGATGACCTATCCGCACATCGGCAATTACGGAGCCATGGAGGTCGATCTCGAAGCGTCGCGTCCGATGGTGGCGGGGCTGGTCGTGCGTTCCTTCACCCATCGCCATTCGAATCAGCAGGCCGACGAATCGTTCGAGCGATTTATGCAGCGGCACCGCCTCGTCGGAATCACCGGCATCGACACGCGGCGTCTCGTGCGGCATATCCGAACGAAGGGGGTCATGAATGCCGTCATCTCCTCGGAAGACCTGAACGACGACAGCCTCGTGGAGAAAGCGCGTATCTGGCCTTCGATGGAGGGCCTCGAACTGGCCTCACGGGTCACCATCGATGAAGCGTACGACTACTGCGCGGGGGAGGGAGCGCGCATTGCTGTCTATGATTTCGGCTGCAAGCTCAACATCCTACGCTCCTTCACCGTTCGAGGGTGTGCCGTGCGTGTATTTCCGGGATCTACTCCACTGGCCGACGTACTGGCCTGGAACCCGGACGGTATCTTCGTTTCCAACGGCCCCGGCGATCCCCGCGCTATGCCTGGGTCCGTTACCACGGTGCGGGAAGCGATGGAAACGGGCTTGCCGCTTTTCGGCATCTGTCTGGGGCATCAACTGATGGCGCTGGCGCAGGGCTTCGGCGTCTACAAGATGTACGTCGGACACCGGGGAGCCAATCATCCGGTCAAGAATCTGCGCATCGGCCATGTCGAAGTGACGACGCAGAATCACGGGTTTGCGGTCGATCCGGATTCGATTGACGAAGCCCATGCCTACATTACGCACCTGAACCTCAACGACCAGACGGTCGAGGGGCTTCGTTTCAAGGCGTTTGCAGGGCTGAGCGTGCAGTATCACCCCGAAGCCTCGCCCGGCCCGCACGACAGCCATTACCTCTTTGATGAGTTCTTGCAGATGATCGCAGAACGGCGCGGCGTTCCGGTGACGGACGCCGTTCACTATGTGCGCGCATAACCCTCACCATATGCCAGCCTGATCGTTGGGGCACGTCGCCCATGTGCCTCGACGTGTGTAAATAAAACGATTTCCTATGCCTAAGCGTACCGACATCCACAAGATTCTCCTGATCGGGTCAGGTCCCATTGTCATCGGGCAGGCCTGCGAGTTCGATTACTCGGGTACACAGGCGTGCCGGGCGTTGCGCGCAGAAGGTTACGAGGTGGTGCTGGTAAACTCGAACCCGGCCACCATCATGACCGACCCCATGACGGCCGACAAGGTCTATCTGCAAGAACTCACCCCGGCCTCGGTGAAGGACATCGTCGAGAAGGAACGGCCCGATGCGGTGCTTCCGACGATGGGGGGACAAACCGGGCTTAACATCGCCGACGTGTTGCACCGAGAATGCTACTGGCAGGAGCAGGGCATCGAGGTAATCGGGGTGGACATCGACGCCATCCACATCACCGAAGACCGGCAGCAGTTTCGCGACCTCATGGAGCGCATCGGCGTGGATCAGGCGCGCAGCCGGGTCGCTCGCAGCCTGCTCGAAGCCAAAGAAATCGCACAGGAACTCGGCGGTATACCCATCGTCATCCGGCCGTCGTTTACGCTGGGCGGCGCCGGAGGCGGCATCGTCTGGACGCACGACGAACTGGATCGCAAAGTGACACGTGGCCTGGAGATGTCGCCCGTCCACGAGGTGTTGATCGAGGAATGCGTCTTCGGCTGGAAGGAATTCGAACTGGAACTGCTGCGCGATGCCAACGACAACGTCATCATCATCTGCTCCATCGAAAACGTGGACGTTATGGGCGTACACACGGGCGACTCGGTTACGGTGGCCCCGGCGCAGACGCTCACCGACAAGCAGTACCAGCACATGCGCAACACGGCGATCAAGATGATGCGGTCCATCGGGACGTTCGCCGGGGGGTGTAACGTACAGTTCGCCGTGCATCCGCGTACCGGGCGCATGATTGCCATCGAGATCAACCCGCGCGTGTCGCGTTCGTCGGCGCTGGCGTCGAAGGCGACGGGCTACCCCATCGCCAAGGTCGCGGCCCGGCTCGCCGTGGGCTACACGCTCGACGAGTTGCCCAACGACGTGACCGGCACGACGAGCGCGTGTTTCGAGCCTGCCATCGATTATGTCGTCACCAAGATCCCGCGCTTCAACTTCGAGAAATTCGAGGGGGTTGACGAAGAATTGACGACGCAGATGAAAGCGGTCGGCGAGGTGATGGCTATCGGGCGTACTTTCCCCGAGAGTCTTCAAAAAGCCTGGCAAAGTCTGGAAATCGGGTATGCCGGGCTGGGTGCCGACCGCGAATCCGTGCCTCGGAGCGAAGTGCGTGAGCGTCTCAAGAAGCCCTACTGGGATCGCACGCTTCAGATACGCAATGCGTTCAAGCACGACGCGTCGGTGGAGGAAGTGCAGGACATTACGCGGGTCGATCCGTGGTTTCTGTACCAGATTCAGCACATCGTTCAGCTTGAAAAAGAGATTCAGGACCGTACCCTGGCCGAACTGGATTACGCCTTTTTGTTCATGGTGAAGCAACACGGCTTCTCGGATGTGCAGATCGCCTACCTGGTAAAGGATGACGTGACCGAAGACGACGTGCGTGCTCACCGGAAGGCGCTGGGTCTCAAGCCGTCTTTTCAACTCGTCGATACGTGCGCCGGCGAGTTTCCGGCCCAGACGCCCTATTATTACTCATCCTACGAGACCGACAACGAGAGCATCGTGTCGGAACGCGAGAAGGTCATCATCCTCGGCAGCGGCCCCAATCGGATCGGGCAGGGCATCGAGTTCGACTACTCGTGCGTGCACGGGGTGAAGGCGGTCAAGGCGCTCGGCTACGAGGCCGTCATGATCAACTGCAACCCGGAAACCGTCTCCACTGATTTCGATATTGCCGACAAGCTGTACTTCGAGCCGGTTTTCTGGGAACGCGTCCTCGACATCATTGAGCACGAGCAACCGGAGGGGTTGATCGTCCAACTGGGGGGACAGACGGCGCTCAAGCTGGCTCGCCGCCTTGTGCAGCACGATATCCACCTCTTCGGCACCTCGTTTGAGATGATGGACCTGGCCGAAAATCGAGGCAAGTTTTCGGAGGTACTCAAAGAACTGGAGATCCCCTTTCCGCCGTACGGCATGGCCCTTACCGTGGGCGAAGCCGTTCGTGTCGCCGAGAGCATCGGGTATCCGATTCTGGTTCGTCCCAGTTACGTGCTGGGAGGGCAGGGTATGCGCATTGCCATCAACAAAGAGGAAGTCGAGCAGTATGTCTCGAACATCCTCAAGCTGATGCCCGGCAACGAGATCCTGCTCGACCTTTTCCTCGAAGACGGCATCGAAATCGATGTCGATGCGATTCGGGACGGCGACGAGGTGTGGATCGCCGGTATCATGCAGCACATCGAGCCTGCCGGCGTCCACTCCGGCGACTCCACCGCCGTGTTACCGCCCTATTCGATTTCAGACACGGCGCTCACCTCCATCCGTCGATACGTCACCGACATTGCCAACCGGATCGAGGTCATCGGTTTGATGAATGTGCAACTGGTGGTGCAGGGCGAGGTTGTCTACGTGATCGAGGCCAATCCGAGGGCGTCTCGCACGGTGCCGTTTGTAGCCAAGGCCACGGGCGTACCCGTCGCAGCTATTGCCACGAAGGTGATGTTGGGCGAGAAGCTGGCGTCGTTCCGCGAGCGAGGCGAGCTGGCATCGTCGCTCGTCGGGTATGCGATCAAGGAGCCGGTCTTCTCGTGGGATAAATTTCCCGAAGTACCCAAGGAATTGGGACCGGAGATGAAGAGCACCGGCGAAGCGATCGTCTTTGTCGAGACGCTCACCGACGAGCATTTCCGCCGTCCCTATGAGATGAGGAATCTGTATCTGTCGCGATAGAGCCGGGATCGTCCCCGCGCTCGCGTGCGAGGTTACGGGTCGGGCTTTCCTCCACTTGTGAATGCATCTTCGGCCAGGCAAAGTGAGCCTGAAATCGTTGGTAGAGGTGGAGCATGAAGGGGTCGGCCGTCTCGGAAACCACGTCGACAATCTTTGGGTAGTGGAAGGAGCCTGCCCCTGCCGTATCGACCACGAGCGAGCGCAGGCCCAGGCGCCGCTGAAAGAACGAACTCGACGTGTAGAACACCTGAAACTTATCGAGAGGAACCACCCACAGGTAATGCTGAATCACGCCTCGCTTAATGTACAGGATGTCGTCGGACAGGGTGTAGCCGTGGTTGCGGTATCGCAGGACGGCCAGGTAGAGCAGCAGGGGGAGCACGAGGAGACCCCATAATGCCTGCGGCCAGAAATAGGACAGGGGCAACAGGCCCACGAGGAGGACGACGCTATACCGGATGAACGCCCTCCGGATGGTGAGGCGTGAGACCGGCGTAAACGTCTGGGGAGGAGAAAATGAGCGAATGTGGGGAGCCAGCCTCAGGATGTCGCTCTTCTTCGCGAAAGGAGCAGCCACCTGATAGCCCTGTTTCTCAACGTCGTAGCCCATGGTCTGAAGTTCCAGGCGGTACCAGCCGAAACGTCGCATGAGCGGATTCGTGCGCAGGATCAGCGATTGCACTTTTTTGAGGGGTATGGTGCCCTCCGAGACGGTAAGCAGGCCGTGCCGCTTGTGCAGCTTGTCGCCTTCAAGCCAGAGTTGAAAACCGTAGTACTTGTTTAGATTGATCAAGATGCCGGTGATCCAACCGACAAGCACTGCTAGGACGACCATCACGGTACCCACAAGCCACGGTGCTGATTTAGCGGATTCGGTATAGGGGTCGAGCCCCCCGTGAATGAGCCAGTCTGCGATGTCTTCGGGGGCCAGGCCCACCGCATCCCCTGCGTACTGAAATCCGGAAAGGATGATCGCGATGTA
>JBHHWM010000239.1:0-7496 GCA_046756545.1 Rhodothermales bacterium
GCCGGTCCGGGCGCAAGACGTTGGAGCACCTTCCGACCCGGCGGCACTGGATGCCGAATTTAACCAGGGAATGCAGGCTCTAGCCGCCGAACAGGCCGATCTCGCCATTGAGTATCTCGAAAGCGTCTTTGAGAGCGATCCGACGTATGTGTCGCCGGGGCAAGGGGCAGCGGCCTATTGGCTGGGCAGGGCCTATGAGGCCGACGACGATCTCGAAAGCGCCTACGAGGTCTGGAGCGAAGGCATCGACGCCCTGGAGGACACCGGCCTCTTCGATCTCCGGCTGGCTGATGTGTTCGTGCGGCACACCTTTGCCGGGGAGGAGCAGGAGGCGTACCAGCGTGCCGCCAGGATGTACCTCGCCTTGCTCGGCAGCCTGGATCGACCCCACCCCGAGGAAATCGTTCTGCTCCTGCGCTACCATCTGGAGATGCTGGTGTTCATCCTTCCCGAGTCGATCCAGCAGCAACATGGGTTGGACACGCTGAAGCCGGGGAGCCCCTTGCAGCTTCCGGAAGGGACCGGTGCGCACCTCGTGACCTGGTGGCGCAGCCAGGATGTGGCCCCGGCTACTCGTAGGAATGAGTTCCTGGAAGAGCATCTGCGGCGCGTTGCCTATGCCGAAGCGCACTACCGGCAGAGGGGTCGCCTGGATGACCGGGGCAAAGTATACATCCGCCTGGGCGAGCCGTCGCATAAGACGAACATCAGCTTCGACAGCACGAGGTTTAGAAACAAGGTGGTGGATCGCAACCTCACCCTCAATATGTCGGATTTCCCGGAGAATGAATTCTGGGTCTACGAACACATCGATGTGGCCGCCCAGTTTCTGTTCTACGACAGCCGGGGCTACTACAAACTGGGTGAGGTAATGGATCTGCTCCCGTCCGTACTGCGCAGTGGGCTGAATGCTTCGTCGCGTGGACAGAGCAAATCACGCGCGTTGGTTCGCACCATGGAAGAAATTTATGCGATGCTGGCGCTCTATCATCCGGTCTTTGCAACGCGCTACCAGGACGTGGCTGCGTTTTCGGGCCTGCTCGATGAGACGGAAGCCATGGCGCAGGCGAATGCTACGATGCAAGCGAACCAGCAGGCGGCGATTGATCAGGAGGGGTCGGAGTCAGATTTGCCCGAGGTGATTCAGGATGTGCTGGCGGCCAATACGAATCCGGGTGGAAGTGTAGGGTTGACCGGAACACTCTTCTCCCCGGATAGACCGGACCTGTTCGCGCAAAGTATGATGATGCAAGGGCGGGTTGAGGATGATCAGGCCCGGCTCCAGCGCGAGGAGCATGTGCCTCCATCCTATACCAACACCTTCGACGAGGTGGAACCGTTGCCGTTGCTGGTGCGGACGGCCCGCTTCCTCGACCCCGACGGCACCACGCGCACCGAGGTATACTGGGGCGCGCCCACCGATGCTCTGAAACCCTCCAAACGCATGGTCAAAGAGCTACGCAAGGAGGGCCTGGAACCCCGGAGTTACCTGCTGATTGCTACCGTCGTGCAAAAGACCGAAGCCTATCAGGATCGAGTGATCAATTACTATCGGCACGTCGTGCCGGGTCTGGGGCTGGCCGAAGATGTGGCATTGGAGCCGCAGAGCTATACGGTGCAGGGAGATACCGCCACCTTCCATCTCGCGCTTCAGTGGGATCAGTATCTGGCTACCCTCGATGGCGAAGGGGTCCTCGTTGAAATGGGAAAACAAATCAAGGCGAACACCTTCCGGGTCGACACGCTCCAGGCGCTCAACAACGATGCGAATGTTCTGGAGGTGAGCGATTTGAAAACGATGGTGATGCTCGACGCGGAGCTGGGCATCCCCTCCGAGGAACTGCTCGAAACCGCCACCATCTATCCGTATACCATCATCACGCCCCAGACGCCGCTCGTCTTGTATTTTGAAGCCTATCATCTAGCCTTTGGCCCGGACGACCAGACGCATTACACCGTCGAGTATGAAGTGCGGCGCACAAAGGGCGGCGGATTGCTCCGTTTTCTGGGAGGGGGCAAGGAAGAAGGCACTTCGGCTCAGAGCCGGTACACGGGTTCCAGCCGCACAGCCAAAGAGTACATCCTGCTCGACTTTTCGGAGTGGAAAGGAAAAGGCGACCTCGAAGTCACGGTACGCATTACCGATGGAGTAACGGGCCGACAGGTGGAGCGTACACTGGCTTTTACATTGACCAAGCAATGAGGCCCCAGCCGACGGGGCTGTTTTATTTGGGGATACGTGTTTTCTTAGGACGTTGGGGAGTATTCTGCCTGGTACAAAAAGACGTGGGGGGACATTGCGGTGCCTTGAATCCTAATTACCAGTTCTTATATTAGACTAGCCGTAGTGAAGCCTGTTTGAATCTACCCTGGGTATAACGAATGTTGGACCCACCCACCGTGGTCCGGCATCTGTCGATATATTAAGCCGGTTGTGGTCCCTGTTCCCTGCCGCAACCGCGCTGCCACATGTTCACTCATCGGTTACCCACTCATCGGAAGAACCATGAAAAAGCTACTAGCGGCGTTCTGGTGCCTGTTGCTATTGCCTGGCATAGCGCTGGCCCAGAATACGACGATCTCTGGCACCGTCACCGATACGGACGGCGAGGTTCTCATTGGCGCAAACGTCGTCATTGAGAGCTTGCTGTTCGGAGCCTCAACGGATATCGACGGGAATTACTCCTTCGAGGTGCCTGCTTCGCACGTGGGTCAAAACCTCCTCCTGACGGCCAAGTACATCGGCTATTCTATGGAGGTGCGCACCATTACCGTCACGGCGGGCACCATGACGGAGAATTTCGTGCTCCAGGCCGACCTGTTGCACCTGGACGAGGTGGTGGTGACAGGCGTTGCCGACGCGACGCCCAAGAAAAAGCTGGCCTTCACTGTCGACCGGGTCAGCGATGAACTCGTAGAAATGGCACCCGCCTCCAACCCGCTCTCAGGGCTGCATGGCAAAGTCGCCGGGGCCAGTGTCATAGCGGCCAGTGGACAGCCGGGTGACGGCATTTCGGTCCGGCTCCGGGGCTCCACCAGCATCACGGGCAGTTCACAGCCTCTCTACATCGTCGACGGGGTTATCCTGGGTGCCAACCAGGTGGACCTCGACGCGCTGGACATCGAGAACATCGAGGTGGTTAAGGGAGCAGCAGCCTCCTCGCTCTACGGATCCCGCGCGCAGAACGGCGTCGTCCAGATCACGACCAAGCGGGGCACGCACATTCCCATCAACCAGACCCGTGTGACACTGCGCAATGAGTTCGGGGCCAACTTTATGACCCGGAACTTCGAACCCAACATGTCGCACAACTTCGCGATGAATGCGGCCGGGACGAGTTTTCTCGATAAGGACGGGAACGAAGTCGGGTACGGTCCTTCAGCGACCATTGACGGGGGTGCAGCCGTTTCGTTCTTCGACAATCCCTATCCGGGCCAGACCTTCAACGCCTTCGACGAGTTCTTCGACCCGGGCCAGACCTACACGAACTCGATCTCGGTCAGCCGGAACACCGGGACGACCAACTTCCTCTTTTCGTTCAGCAACTTGCACGAGGACGGCGTCATCACCGGGCAGAAAGGCTATGATCGCCGGAGTGTGCGGTTCAACCTGGACCACCGCTTGAGCCAGGTGATTGACATCTCGGCTTCGGGCTACTATTCCAACTCCACGCGGGATGCGCCGGCGAATGTCGACATCAACCCCTTCTTCGGCATCATGTTTACCAGCCCGGCCGTCAGCCTGGGCGAGCGGGATTCCGATGGCAACCTGAGGGTGAAGGCCGATCCGCTGTCCGTCGAGGAAAATCCGCTCTACATCATCGAGAATGCGGAAGAAGAGCAGAGACGGTCGCGGGTACTGGGCAACTTCCGGGCTCGCTACAAGCCGGTCGACTGGTTCGACCTGGAGGGCAACTTCAGCTTCGACCGCTCGGACCGCGACAACGAAGAGTTTTACGACAAGGGCTTCGAACTGGTAGGCAGCACCGCCAGAGAGTTGGGCGAAATCGACAAAAACTCGGCGGTCAGTGAAGCTCTGAATGCCAACCTGACGGCGTCCTTCCGGCGCACGTTTGGTGAACTGACCGGGCGCGCGCAATTCCGCTGGGCCATTGAAGATTTCTCGAGCGAATCCCAATTCGCCTCGGGGACGGGCCTGGCCGCCGCCGGTGTCAATGACCTCTCGAACGTCAATACGGACGACAAGACGATCAGCACCAGTACTTCTCAGGTTCGCTCGGAAGCGTATTACGGCCTGGTGGGCATCGATTATGCCGGCAAGTACATTGCCGACGTGCTCGTCCGCCGGGACGGTAGCTCGCTCTTTGGTGAGGATGAACGGTGGCAGACGTACTTCCGTGCCAGTGGTGCCTGGCGCCTCTCGGATGAGAACTTCTGGCCGTTCAGGGATCAAATCAACGAGTTTAAGCTCCGGTTTTCCTATGGGACCGCCGGCGCGCGGCCGTGCTTCCAGTGCCAGTATGAGACGTTCTCTCTCAGTAACGGCCAGTTGAGTAAGAGTACGCTCGGCAATAAGCTCTTGAAGCCCGAACTCCAGACCGAACTGGAGTACGGGGTCGAGATCGGCCTCTTCGACCGGATCTTCGTCGAACTGGTCTACGCCGATTCGAAGGTGGAAGACCAGTTGCTCCTGATTCCGCAGCCGGCGGCCGTCGGCTTTAGCGGCCAGTGGCAAAATGCCGGCACGCTGGAGTCCAACACGATTGAGGCTTCGGTCAATGCTACGGTCCTTTCCACACGGGATATGAGCCTGAACTTGGGCTTCGTGTTCGACCGCACGGATCAGACGATCACCGAGTTTACACCGCCGCCCTTCCGGGGCGGTCCGGGAAGCCGGTTCTACATCCGCGAAGGCGAGGTGCTCGGAGCCATGTACGGCGACTTGTTCCTCTCCAGCCTCAGCCAGTTGCCCGAGGGCGTGGATGCCAGCCAGTTCCAGGTCAACGACGACGGCTATGTCGTCTTTGTCGGCGCGGGCAATACCTTCCAGGACGGCATCAGCAAGAGCCTGTGGGGCACCGACAGCCCGGACTTTACGACGCCCTGCGGCACCACGTCGTATGAATGGGGCATGCCCATCTTGTTCGATAACGAGGATTGCACGGCTTTCGCCCAGATCGGCAACACGCTGCCGGACTTCAACCTGGGGTTCAACTCCACCTTCCGCTGGAAAGGGTTCACCGCCTACATGCTCTGGAATGCCCAGATCGGCGGCGATATCTACAACGCGACCGCCCAGTGGGCCTACCGCGACGACCGGCACCGCGACCAGGATCAGGCCGGCAAGCCGGACGGACTGAAGAAAACGGCCAACTACATGCAGGCCCTCTACCACGCCAATGGCACCAACAGCCATTTCGTCGAAGACGGGGACTACGTCAAGCTGCGTGAACTGTCGGTCGAGTATTCCTTCAACCGGGCGCAGTTGACCAAGGTCTTCGGCAATGCCTTGCATCGCATTGCCATCGGTGTTACCGGGCGCAACCTGATCACCATCACCAACTACTCCGGCTTCGATCCGGAGACCGGAGACACCGGCGGCGGCAGGAATGTCGGCGGCGATGCTTCGCTGTTCCGGGTAGATGATTTTAACTACCCCAACTTCCGGAGCTTCACGGGCAGGATCACCATTGAATTTTAACCTAAACAGGTTGCGATCATGAAGACATTGAATAGACACGCGGTATGGGGCCTGGCTTTCCTGCTGATGTTTTCGCTGGCGGGGTGCCTGGACCTCACCGTGGACAATAACAACAGCCCGAACCGCGAACAGGTGCTGGCCTCGCCGGCCGACGTGGAAAACCTGATCGGAGGGTCCTTCCTCGACTGGTGGACCGCGGTTGTGTGGGGTGACGGACAGATCAACGTGACGGCGATGGCCGACGAATGGTCCGTATCCTGGGCCAACTACGGCACGCGGGCGTTGTCTTCCGAACCCCGCGCGGCGTTCGACAACAGCTCGTCGTATCGGTACGCGCGTGCCGGCAGGAATCCCTGGAACCGCAACTACCGGGCGATCTCCAACGCCAGCGACGGCCTGGGGATTGTCACGGCGGATGAGGGGGTCTTCACCAGTGCAGGCATCGACGTGAACCGGATCAAGGCGTTTGCGAAGTTTGTGCAGGGCATTGCGCACGGCTACATCGCGCTGCGCTACGACCAGGGCTTCACGGTGGACGAAACCACCGACCTCACGACCATCGAACTCCGGCCCTATAACGAGGTGATGGATTTTGCCATCCAGAAGCTCGAAGAGGCCATTGCCATTTCCAACGCAGGCCACAGCGACATCACCGCCGGCGATGACTGGATCTTCGGCCTCGACGTATCGAGCGGGGATCTGGCCCGGCTGTCCCACTCGTTCATCGCGCGGTTTATGGCGCAGGTCGCCCGCGATCCCGCCGAACGCGCTGCCGTGAACTGGACCTCGGTGATCGGCCACGTCGATCAAGGCATCACCGAGGACTGGGCACCCGTCGGAGATGACGGCGGCGACAACGAATGGGACGCCTCGAAGTCCTGGGGCCAGGAAGGCTCTACCTGGTCGCGCGCCGACTACCGGACGATTGGCCCCGCCGACGAATCAGGCGGGTACGACAACTGGCTGGCGACGCCGGTGCCCGACCGCAACGTGTTCGATATCATCACGAGCGACCGCCGCATTTCGGCCGCACCGGGCGAGACGTGGACCGCCCCATCTGAAGACGAAGACGTTCGAGTGGAAGACGGCGTCTTCACCGAAGGCCAGGTGGTGGAGTTCCCGCAGGTGGACGGTACCGACTTCGAGTATTGGGGCGTTGAAGGACCCTTCCCGTCCTCGCGCGGCACGTATCACTACTCGTCCCACACGCACCGGCGCTACCAGGAGGTGTACCAGAAAAACGGGGACAACGGCCCCATGGTCCAGATGAAACTGACCGAAATGGAGATGCTCAAGGCCGAAGGGCTGCTCTGGACCGGCGGTGATCTGGGCGCGGTAGCGGCCCTCATCAACAACACCCGCGTGGCGCGCGGCCAGTTGAACCCGGCGACAGCCGCTGACGGAGCCGGCAGCGTCAGCGACGACCAGAGCCACCTTGATAGTGCCAGCCTCTGGGCGAAGCTCAAGCACGAAAAGCGCATCGAGTGCTTCAATGCGGGCAGCGCCGTGGCTTTCAACGACGACCGAGGCTGGGGCGACCTGGTCTCTAACACGGCCATTCACTTCCCGGTCCCCGGTTCGGAACTCGAAGTGTTGCAGTTGGCGAATTACACCTTCGGCGGGGGCGGCCCCGGCTCGGCACCCAAGGTAAGCGCCAGAGATCTCCGGCCGGAGAAACTGGATCGGGTAAAATAACGCTTTCTGAACCTTGATCTAGACAGAACTCGAAGAGGTCAGCATGGGAACCCGTGCTGACCTCTTCCTATGTAGCTTGCCGTCGGTATTGACAAGGAGGTTTTTTCACCACTATGCGTATGAATCCTCGCCTGAAAAC
>JBHHWM010000240.1:0-7460 GCA_046756545.1 Rhodothermales bacterium
CGCTCGGTGTCGGGCGATGGAGAGACGCTGTGGGTCGGAGCGCCCTTTGCCGATGGAGCCGTTGGAGCGGTCTTCGCGTTTGAACGAGACGCGGTGTCGGGCGATTGGCTCGAACGCGCCCGGCTAACCGGCCCCGGCCTTGAGTTCGGCGATTTGTTCGGCTGGGCTGTGGGCGTATCGGGTACGCATGCCGTAGCCGGGGTGGCGGGCGAGGACTTTGGCGCAGGCTCTGCCTTTGTCTACGAACAGAACGCGGGCTCCGGGACCTGGGTCAACGCGGGCCCGTTGATCGGAAGCGATGAAGGGTTGGCGGCCGTCGTGGGCGCGCGCGTCGTGTGCGCCAACGGGATGGCCGTTTCTTTTCCCTGCCGTAATGCCGACCTCCTGGCCTTTCTGCCCACGTCGGCCATCGGCGGCGCGCGGGGGGCCGGGGTGAACGACCTGTGGGGATGGACCGACCCGGAAACGGGCATGGAGGTAGCCATCGTAGGCCGGTCCGATGGCACGAGCTTCGTCGATGTCAGCGATCCCGTCCATCCCGTCTTTCTGGGCAACCTGCTCACGCACTCGGAGCCGTCTAGCTGGCGCGATGTGAAGGTACACGCCGACCACGCCTTCATCGTCAGCGAAGCCCCGGAACACGGCATGCAAGTCTTCGACCTGACGCAGTTGCGCGCGGTGGTCAATCCGCCCGTCACTTTTGGCGAAACGGCGCACTACGCGGCCTTCAGCAGCGCCCACAACATCGTCGTCAATGAAGAGAGTGGCTTTGCCTACGTCGTCGGGGCCAACAGCGGAGGCGAAACGTGCGGCGGCGGCCTGCACATGGTCAACATCCAGGACCCGGTGAACCCTCTCTTCATGGGGTGCTTTGCCGATCCGACGACCGGGCGAGCGGGCACCGGCTACACGCACGATGCGCAGTGCGTCATCTATCACGGGCCGGACGTCGAACATCGGGGCCGGGAGATCTGCATCGGCTCGAACGAGACGGCCGTCAGCATTGCCGACGTAACGGATAAAAGCGCGCCGGTGGCCCTTTCGACGGCGACCTATCCGGCGGCGTCCTACATTCACCAGGGCTGGCTGACCGAGGATCATCGCTACTTTTTTCAGGATGACGAACTCGACGAACTGCGTCAATCGTTCAGCCGCACACGCACCTACATCTGGGACCTGGCCGACCTGGATGATCCGCAGTTGTTGGCGGAATATGAAGGCACGACGCCCTCGGCCGACCACAACCAGTATGTCGTCGGCTCCTACGTTTTCCAGTCCAACTACGCGAGCGGCCTGCGCATCCTCGATATCTCCGACGTGGCCCGCCCCGTCGAAGTCGCCTCGTTTGATGTGTTTCCGCCGCACGATGCTGCGGGTTTCAACGGTTCGTGGAGCAACTATCCCTTTTTCGAGAGCGGCACCGTCATCGTGAGCGGGCGCGAGGCCGGGCTTTTTATCGTGGAGCCGACGGGCATCCAGGTACGGCCGCCCCTGGAGCCGCCCGCGTCGTTTGCCTTACAGGCCGCCTACCCCAACCCGTTTACGGATCGCACGTCGATCACGGTGATGCTGCCCGACGAGCAGCCGCTGAGCCTCGTCGCCTACGATGTGCTGGGGCGTGAGGTAGCACGGCTCTATGAGGGTACGCTGCCGGCGGGGACGTATGTGTTCCCCTTCGAGGCGGCGGATCTGGCCGGCGGCACGTACTTCGTCCGGGCAAAGGGAACGGGAAAGATGCAGACGCAGGTCGTCATCTTGATCCGATGACGGCGGTGGATACCGCTCGATCCTCAGCCTTCTTGCCGCCCGATTTGTATTTCCAGTTCCACCACGTTCCCATCCCGAATGACTTCACAGTGCAGGCGGTCGCCGGGGCGGAAGTCGTAGAGACGGGCCACGAAGTCATTCAGGTTGTCGACCGCTTCGCCCTGAAGCGAGACGATCACGTCGTAGGGCAGGAAGCCGGCCTCGTCGGCGGGCGAGCCGGGGTCCACGTCGCGGAGTAGCACACCGCGTGTGTCGGCGAGGTGCAGGGCGCGGGCAATGCGCTCGTTGAGATCCAGGCCGCGCAGGCCGGTGTAGTAGGAGCGATCCACGGCTCCGTTCTCGCGCAGTTCGTCGATGATCTGCGTGGCTTTGTAGGCGGGCACGGCAAAGCCGATGCCGATAGACCCCCCCGACTGGCTGTAGATGGCGGTGTTGACGCCGATGACTTCGCCGAGAGCATTGACGAGCGGGCCGCCCGAGTTGCCCCGGTTGATCGAAGCGTCCGTCTGAATCATGTCGCGGTAGATGCGCCCGTCGCTGGTGCCCAGGTCGCGTCCGGTGGCGCTCACCACGCCCACAGTCACGGTGGGTTCGGCGGCTTCGAAGAGGCCGAAGGGGTTGCCCAGCGCAATAGCCCACTCGCCCACGATAGGCTGTGCGTTCCGGCTAAAGGCGAGGTAGGGGAGCGGTTCGTCCGGGTTCACTTTCAGCAACGCGAGATCCGAGGCCTGATCCGTGCCGATGAGGGCGGCGTCCATCGTTCGCCCGTTCGGGAAGGCCACGGTGATCTTGGCGGCATTGCCGGCTACGTGGTCGTTCGTGACGATGTAGCCGTCGGGCGAGATCACGAAGCCAGAGCCGAGGTTTTGCACTTCGCGCTCTATCACACGCGAGCGTCGTTGTTCGAAATACCTCCTGAAATAGGGGTCGGAAAAGAAATCGGCAAAGGGGTCGCGCAGGCGTACCTGCTGCACCTCGATCACGTTCACACTGACGATGGCCGGTGTTGCGGCTTCCACCGCTCGCGTGATGGCGGTCTGCCGGCTCTGGTAGAGGGTTGCGTTGACGTCCGGCGGCGCTTCGACGCGCTGCGGCAACGGCGACGGTGTATCGGAAGACTGCTGCGAACGCGCGTGGTTATTGCAGCCGAAGGAGGTGGAGATCAGCAGGAGAAAAACGACGACCCGCACCATAGCTCGTAAGGCTTCGAATGAGACAAACAGACGATGGACGCTATTACGGAAGGTCGAGTGAGTGGTTTCTAGTCGAGGAGCGCATAGCTAAAAACACGCAGGGACACCCCGTTGAGGTGCCCCTGTCAAATGTCGTGCGTATCGGGATCAGCAACAGTCGCCGACGGTGTTGTCTTGCGCGGTGGTCTGGGAAGGGGCGCAGTCGAAGGCACCGTAATGCACGCTCCGGTCTCCCAGGATACGGAAGTGCGGCCCGTAGCGGGTTTCCTCCAGCATGGCCGCCGTGTTGCCGCAGACCAACACCGGACGCTCCGTTTCGAAGACGTGGTGGTCGTCGAGGACGAACGCGTGGGGCGCTTCGGGGATGGTGCCCTGGTAATAGGCTACCTGGCCGTAGTCTTCGCAGAGGTCTTCCAGGCTATCGGGCAGCTTGAAAGCGCGGATGGTCATCGAATAGAACCGGGTCGTACCGACCAGCGCTTCGATCTGCGCATCGTTGATGTCGATGGGGCGGCTGGTGACGACGCGGTGGTCGAGGCAGCCTAGGTCGCGCAGCAGGCGGCGGAAGTCTTCGACATAGAGGGCTCCGCCCAGGCATTCGCCGTAGAGCACCGGGTCGTCGGCGAGGTGAGCCGGGATGCGACGGTCGGCAAACACATCGGAAAAATAGAGTTCGCCGCCGGGCTTGAGCACGCGGAAGATCTCGGAGAAGACGGCGCGTTTGTCCGGCGAGAGATTGAGCACACAATTAGAAATGACGACATCGATGGACGCGTCCTGGATGCCTGCCGTTTGCAAATCTTCGATGTAGCTATGCCTGAACTCGACGTTGGGGATCGTATAACCGAAGCGGGCCGTCTGGCGGTCGCGGTGGCGCTGGGCGACGGTCAGTTGTTCCTCGGTCATGTCCACGCCGATGACATAGCCCTCCGGCCCGACTAGGCGGGAGGCGACGTATACATCGCGCCCGCTACCGCAGCCGAGGTCGAGCACCGTAGCGCCGTCGAGGGCGAGCGGGATGGGCGAGCCGCAGCCGTAGTAGCGGTTGAGGATCTCGTCGTCGATCTCGGCCAGGACGTCGCGGATATGACGCGGCAAGGTCTCGGTGGTGCAGCAGGCGTTGGTCTTTAAATCCTTGCTGTTCTGGAGCACCTTGCCATAGTAGGCACGGACGGCATCGAGCGTAGAGGCAGTAACTTGCATGGGGGCCGGTAAGGGAGGGTGAACAGGACGTCGGGAGCGAAACGTCGCTCTTTCGGGAGGAGCGCGCGTCTCGTGTGGCTGCGCCGGAAACACGTGCAAACCAGACAGGGCACTGGTGGATCCCCGGCGTGCGTTCTATCTTAGTGTCTCAACCTATCCCGGTATTACTGATGAAACGACAAATATATTGGATGGCGGCGCTCGCGCTGCTGGTTGTAGGCTGTGCCGAGCCCGAAAAGCCGGTTTCTGAAGCCGTCGAAGGGGACGTTACCGAACCTCCGGAGGCCGTTTCTCTGTTGGGCACGCCGCTGTATCCCCTGGCGTTCTCGCCCGAACGCCGGGCTAAACTGGAAGCCGATCTCAACGACGCCCGCACCCGGTACGACCAGGACCCCGACGCCGTCGATAACATCATCTGGCTGGGACGCCGGCTGGCGTATTTGTGGCGCTACAGGGAGGCGATTGCCGTCTATTCCGAGGGGATCGAAACGTATCCGGATGAACCCAGGCTCTACCGCCATCGGGGGCATCGCTACATCACCGTCCGCGCGTTCGACAAAGCCGTGGCCGACCTGGAACGCGCTGCGCAACTCATTGAGGGGACGGACGACGAGATCGAGCCGGACGGTGCACCCAACGCTGCCGGCATCCCGACGAGCACCCTCCACACCAACATCTGGTATCACCTCGGGCTGGCCTATTACCTTCAGGGCCATTTCGACAAGGCCCTTGATGCATACCGTAACTGCCTGGCAGCGGCCACCAACGACGACATGCGCGTGGCTACCCTCGACTGGCTCTACATGACGCTCCGCCGCCTGGGCCGCCACGACGAGGCCAATGCCGCCATCGCATCCATCCATGCCGGCATGGAGTTGTTGGAAAACGTCGCTTACCATCGCCGCCTGCTCATGTACAAGGGCGAGATCCCGCCGGACTCGCTGCTCCGCGTAGCGGGCGACGATGCCGCGCTGAACCTCGCCACCCAGGGCTACGGCGTCGGCAACTGGTACCTGGTCAACGGGCAGCGGGAGCAGGCTGTGGATATCTTCCGGCAGGTCGTCGGGGGGACCTACTGGGCTGCCTTCGGCTACCTCGCCGCCGAGGCCGACCTGAAACGCATGGAAGAAGAGGCTCCGCCCGAAAGTTAGCTAGCGGTTCGCAGGCATGGTGCTGTGCCGACCAGCATAAAAAAAGAGCGTCTCAGCCTTACGGGGCCGGGGCGCTCTTTTTTGGGTACAACCGGTAAGCGGTGCTACTTGAGCATCGTGACGGTCTGGCTGGTCACGAATCGTTCGCCCAGCGCTCGAATCAGGTACAGCCCGCTCGGCAGATGGCCTGCTTCGAACACCATCGAACGCGAGGAGGACGCCTCCATAAAGCCGTCGAACAGGGTAGCTACGCGGCGGCCTACCACGTCGTAGACCTCGACCTGTACGCGTTGCGCCTGCGCCACCGACAGCGAAAACTGCGTCTGCGGGTTGAAGGGATTCGGATAGGCCGGCGAGAGGTGGAACGCCCCCGGCACCTCCAGGGCCACTTCCACTTCGGGGCTGTACTCGAACGTGCCGTCGAAGTCGATCTGCTTCAGGCGGAACCGGTGTGTGCCGGGCTCCAGGGCCGGGGCGAGGTAGCTATAGTGCTGCGGCTCCAGCGTCGTCCCGTAGCCTTCCACAAAGCTGAGCACGTTCCAGTCGCCAGCGGAGCCCGCCGTGCCGGGGCGATGCTGAATTTCAAAACCGGCGTTGTTGGTCTCGGAAGCCGTCTCCCAGAACAATTCGACGGCCTGGCCGTCGAGCAATGCTTCGAACGATACCAACTCTACGGGCAGCACCTGGCCGCCGTCGGAGTTTTGCGCGCCCGGCGAGGCCGACAGCCCATTCGAGCCGAGGTCCGACGACGACGGGTTCGAACTGAGCGTAAAGCCCATCGTGCCGCTGCCCTGGGGGTCGCCCGCCGAGCGCGTGGTGCGCGAGGCCGGGCAGGTGCTACCTCCGTCGTACTGGTAGTCGAAGACCTCGGTGCCTCCGTCATCTTTCAGGACGATCAGGCCGGTGCCGTCGGGCAGCACACTGGTGCCGCTTCCCGAGAAGGTCTGGTCGCGGAGGCCGCTGTCGAATCCGGGGCCGCCCATGACGAAAATGCCGAAGTTCTCGTACACGTTTTGGAGGGTAAAGCTGCTGATGGTGTGACTGGACTGGAGCGTCGCAGCACCGCCGGAGCAGGTATACACCTCGACTTCGTAGCCGTTGAGGTCGGTACCGGGCGGGCCTACGATTTCGATGAATTCATCGTTTTCGGAGCCGGCTTTGGTGTCGGCATCGACCTCGTTGATCCAGATCGACGAGGGGCCTCCGGCTCCGGAACCTTGCATCGGCGGCAAGGACGTCACGGTGCCGCTCGGATCGAGATAGTTGCTCACACCGGCACCCCATATGTACGAGAGCTTGGCAGAGATAATTTCTGAATTGTTGTCATCTTGACCGGGGCCGGAGCAGAAATTGTGGTCGATGGAAGTAGCCGCCCGTACGAGGCCGATGAGTTGATGCGCGTCGTTGAACATCGGCGAACCGGACGACCCCGATTCGATGGTTCCATGATCGACCCGAGCCTGCCAGAAGATCGTGGTGCCGGGATAGTTCGTGATCGGGTTATCGATGACGGAGAGTTTCTTGATCAGGCCCAGGGGATGCCCGATAATCATCCCGTTCGACGGCGTGTGATCCTCAATCGTCCAGCCCGAGAAATGTATGCCTGCCGGCACCGGCTCCTGCAACTCCAACAGCGCAAAATCCTGACCGCCGGCGGAGGCTGCCCGGACGATCGCGCCGGAGACCGAGGGCGCGCTCCCCGGCGCGCTGCCTCCGCATGTGGCACTCTCGTAGTTGAAATCGAAGGTCCAGTTCAGCGTCTGTCCCACCGTCGGGCTTCCGCAGTGATTCACCGTCAGCACGTAGGGCTTCTCGTCCTGGTTTGTGTTATTGACCAGCACGCCCGTGCAGCCGTTGCTGATGTGTACCACCGAGCTGATTTCCTGCGACCAGCCCGCTCCCTGCGAACAGGCCGTGTCGATGCGGCATTGATCGACGGGCGGGTCTGCCATCGCCGGAGCCGCCGTCGATAGGATGGAGGGAGCCGAAGCGCCGGTCAACAGCACGTCCGAACCGTGCACCACCGTCGAGACGTGCAGGCGGCCGGCCTGGCTCACGGCGGCCGGCTCGTAGTATTCCAGCGTCGTGGTCTCGCCCGGCACCAGGGCGGTGGCAAAGCCTCCGTGCGTTTTGTTGTTCTGTGACG
>JBHHWM010000241.1:0-7456 GCA_046756545.1 Rhodothermales bacterium
GTGCCGTACATGTATATATTCGCTTTTTCGCTCCGAAAGGGATCACACCTTTGAATTTTTTTTCATCAGGTCGATGATCCACCGATATGCTGCGACAGGGTAAAGCAGAACGTGCTCCCGCAATCCACCCCCTCCGATTCGACCCAGATGCGTCCTCCCTGTACTTCCACGATCCGCTTGGCCAGCGCCAATCCGATGCCGGTACCTTCTCGATCATGATGCAGGCGGTCGAAGAGGCCGAAGACTTTCTCGTGATACTTCGCCTCGATCCCCATGCCGTTGTCTTTGACGAAGATGACATCCTCCTCCCCGTCTTTGCGCAGCCCGATGTCGATACGCGGCTGCGGCTGCGCCCCCATAAACTTGGCGGCATTGTCGATCAGGTTCTGAAACACCTCCAGCAGCCTCACGCGATCTCCAAGAACACAAGGCAAGCCCGGATCGATAACTACATCGATCTTCTGTTCTTCGATGCGTCCGGCGAGCAGGTCCACGGCGTCCTGAGCCAGCGCCGCCAGCGACACCTCTTCAGGCATATTCATCAATCGACCGATGCGCGAGAGTTCCAGCAGTTCATCCAATAACCGCTTCATCTTCTCCGTGGCCGTCCGGATCTGCTCGATATCTACTTCCAGGTGCTCCATGTCACCGGATCGGGCGTCTTTCTCCAACCAGCCGAGAAAACCCCGGATCGTCACCAGGGGGCTTTTAAGGTCGTGCGAGACGGTGTAGGTAAACCGCTCCAGTTCCGTATTTTTCGCTTCCAGATCCCTGATCAACTGTTCTCGTTCGGCCTCAGCCTCTTTACGCTTGGTGATGTCGCGTACGAAAGACGCCACGAGCGTCCGGGAGGCATGCATGATGCTAACAGCAGCCTCAAGATCGATCCCTTCCCCGTTTTTACGGCGATGGCGCGTTTCGAACCGGGCCTCGCCCTGTTGCAGCATTTCTTGAATCTTCTGAGCAACTTCTTCGGGTGAGAAAGTAGCTTCTAGTTGCCGGATGTTCATCTGCAATAACTCGTCGCGCGTATACCCCACCATGGCACAATAGGCAGGGTTCACATCCACAATCGAGCCCTCCGTGTCCGCCAGGATGTACCCGTCCATGGATGTTTGCAGCACCTGCCGATACCGCTGTTCGCTCTCTCGCAAGGCTTCTTCGGCCCGCCCCCGTTCGGTGTCATCGATCAACGTAACATACACGCGTGAAAGGGACGATTCATACCCCGGCGGCACGACCCAACGCATCACAACATTCCGCTTCTCTCCATCCAACGTCTGCACTTCGGCTGCCATTTCCAGAGAGGTCTCTCCCCTCTTTATGGCCACCAACTCCTTCCTGAACGCTTCAAAGGAAGCTTGCGTAAAGGTCCGTTCCAGCCCCCCAAGTAATGCGCTTTTGTCTTCTGCGCGGTGCAGCACGAGCGCCTCCCGGTTCACGTCGAGAATCTGTACGAGACCGAGACACGTTTTTACGACTTCCGAATGCTCCTCCAGGTACCGTTCGATATCGTCGTCGGCGTCCTCGGGCAGGCGGTCGAGGTAGCTTTGTACGTCCGAGAAATCTTCTTCCCAGACAGAAAAAGGAGCATTCTCGAACAACCCCCGGTAGCGCTTTTCACTTTCATTGAGGGCCGCCTCAAACTGCTTATGTACCGTAATGTCGGTGAGTGTCCCGACATAACCGAACGATTTGCCGGTTTCGTCCGTCACTTGTTCGGCCTGCGCCATGACCCACACGACCTTCCCGTCCGGATGCAGGAAACGACACTCAATCGTGAAGGGACGTTTTTCCAAGACGGCATGCAGCCATGTCTCCCCGACGCGCTTTCGATCATCCGGGTGGAGAGCGCGCATCCATTGATCCCCTTTGGCTTCTTCAAAACGCATCCCAGACAGTTCATCGGCTTTTCGATTGCCGTAGAAATAGCCGCCGTCCGGCTTGCTATGAAAGATGCCGACGGGAGAAATCGACATGATCATCGCGAGGCGTTCCCGGCTCTCGCGCAGGGCTTCCTCGGCCTGTTTCCGTTCGGTGATGTCGCGGACGATCCCCTGGAGGCATCCGTCAGGAAGCATTTTAGCGCTGATTTCAACCGGCAGCAGGGTCCCGTCTTTGCGTATCAGCCGCCGCTCCACCATAAGGGTTTCCCCCCGAAACAGGGCCTCGAAACGGATGGGGTCGGTTTCCAGGTCTTCTTTCGGGACCAGGTCGGTGATCTTGCGTTGAAGGAGTTCTTCCTCGGTATAGCCCAGCATCTCCAGCCCGCTCCTGTTCACGCTGATATAGCGTCCTTCGTGATCTGCCAGAAAGATGCCGTCTGACGCTTGCTCAACGAGCGTCTGGTATCGCGCGGCCCCGTTATGGCCACGCCGGGTAAGGATGCGTCCCAACAAAAAGACAAACACGAGCGCGGTGGTGCTTACACTCAACGCGAGCAGGTCGCTCGCCGTACCGGCATGCACCACCAGAGGGCTTTCAACGGCGGCCCGTAGCGCCAGCAATTGACCTAGCGCTACCAATCCGAACATCACCGTCAAAATGGCCACACGCCCGTCTCGTGAACGCCATATCAACAGGCCGGACCATCCTGCAGCTACGAGACAGATCAGACTGGAAATAAGCAGTAGTATACTCATTTCGCCGCCCCTCGCTTATCACTATATATGCCGGAACGTTGCGCTACAACACATGTACTCTCATTCGTTGATGTACCGTGGCAGAGGTAGATTCCACGATAGAAAAACGCTGGATACGTCTTTTTCACATCCTACACACTAGAGGACTCGGGCGCAACCTCTTTCCAACCTTTTTGCGGTTGCGATTCAGTTCCGTTTCGCCTACGTTTTCATCGAATTGTGCACTGTCGTCAGCGACCAGTAAGGAGGTAGAGCATGTCTTTATGGAATAAGATCAAGGGCGAGTTTATCGACATCATCGAGTGGCTCGATGAGTCGCACGACACCCTCGTCTATCGCTTCGAGCGGTACGGGAACGAAATCAAATACGACGCCAAGCTGGTCGTACGCGAGGGACAATCGGCCATCTTCATCAACGAGGGGCAACTGGCCGACGTCTTCCCGCCCGGCACCTACTCGTTGACGACGCAGAACCTCCCCATCCTCTCGACGCTCAAAGGGTGGAAATACGGGTTCGAAAGCCCGTTCAAGGCCGAGGTCTACTTCGTCAGCACCCGCCAGTTCACCGACCAGAAGTGGGGCACCAAGAACCCGGTGATGCTGCGCGATCCCGAGTTCGGGCCGTTGCGACTGCGCGCCTTCGGCACCTACGCCGTCCGCGTGAAAGACCCGGCCACGTTCCTGCGCGAGATCGTCGGCACGAGCGGGCACTTCACCACCGACGGCATCACCGATCAACTGCGCAACCTGGTCGTCACGCGCTTCACCGACACGGTGGCCGAGAGCAAGCTCGCCGTGCTCGACATGGCCGCCAACTACAACGAACTCGGCGACTTCGTATCCGAAAAGATCGGGCCTGAGTTCGAGGAATACGGCCTGGAACTCACCAAGCTGCTCGTCGAAAACATCTCGCTGCCCCCGGCGGTCGAGGAAGCGCTCGACAAGCGGGCGAGCATGGGCGTCATCGGCAACCTGGGCGCATACACGCAATTCCAGGCGGCGCAGGCGATGGAAAAGGCAGCCGAGACCCCCGGTGGCCTGGCCGGCGGAGGTATGGGACTGGGCATGGGCTTCGGCATGGCCAGCCAGATGGCACAATCGATGGCACAGCCCCAGCAGATGGGCGGCCCGAGCGCACCGCCTCCGATCCCGACCATCGCCTATTACGTGGCCGCAGGCGGGCAGCAAACGGGGCCGTACGACATGCAAACCCTCCAGCAGCAGGCCCAACAGGGCACGCTCACACGCGACTCGCTGGTCTGGAAACAAGGCATGGCCCAATGGACCAAGGCCGGGGACGTAGAAGAATTGCAATCCGTCTTCGGGGCGGTGCCGCCGCCCCTGCCCCCGCCGGCACCCCCGGTCCCGTAAGCTCACCACTCCCCCTCATACCAACCCGACCACCGCATGGCTCATCGCCAGTTTCCATGCATAGAGTGCGGCGCGGAACTCAAGTTTGCGCCCGGTACGGATGCGCTGCAATGCCCCTATTGCGGCACAGAAAACGAAATCGCCGCCTCGGACGTCGTCGTCGAAGAACTCGACTTCCGGGAACACCTCGCGCAGGTGAAAGCAGGACAGGAGACCTACGAGGTCGTCACGATTCGCTGCTCCAACTGCGGGGCCGAGACGACCTTCGACGAGAACATCACCTCCGACGAATGCGCCTTCTGCGGCACGCCCCACGTCCAGGAACAGGCCTCCACGCGGCTCATCAAGCCGCAGGCTGTGCTTCCCTTCAAAATTGATAACAGGGAAGCCAGGGAGCGGTACAAAAAATGGCTGCAAGGGCTCTGGTTTGCTCCGAACAAGCTCAAGGAATATGCTCGCCGGGAAGGGGGACTCAACGGCATGTACATCCCCCACTGGACGTACGACGCCAACACCACCACGCGCTACGTAGGCCAGCGAGGCGAATACTATTACGTCTCGGAATCCTACACCACCGTCGAAAACGGCCAGACCGTCACCCGCACGCGCCAGGTGCGCAAGACGCGGTGGTACTCGGCCAGCGGGGTCGTCTATAACACGTTCGACGATGTGCTGGTGGTGGCCAGCACATCGCTGCCGCGCAAGTACATGCAAAAGCTGGAGCCGTGGGACCTCGAAGCGGTGGCTCCCTACACCGATGAATACCTCAGCGGCTTTCGCACGGAAAGCTACACCGTGGACCTCGAAGCGGGGTTCGAGATCGCCACGCAGCGCATGGAACCTACCATCGACTCCACCATCCGCAGCGACATCGGCGGGGACGAGCAACGGATTCTGAGTAAGGACATACAGTACCACGACGTCACCTTCAAGCACCTGCTGCTCCCCGTCTGGATCAGCGCCTACCGGTACCAGGACAAGATCTACCGCTTCATGGTGAACGCGCGCACCGGCCAGGTCTCGGGCGAGCGTCCGTGGAGTTGGGTCAAGATCACGCTGGCCGTCCTGGCCGCCATCCTGGTCATCGTCGTGATCGTCGTCCTGCTGAACCAGTAACGGCTCGAAGCAGATGCCTCACCGGATCAGCATCACGGAGCGCACGACCGAAAAGGTCTCTCCCACCGCGCGAATCACGTACAACCCACTGGGCAAGCCGCCGGCCTCGAACACCATCCGGCGTGTCTGGTCGGCCTCCAGCATCCCCGCATACAGCGACGCCACGCGACGACCCAGCCCGTCATAGACCGCCACCTGCACCCGCTGCCGTTGCGCTACGGCCAGGTTCACCTGCGTCTTCGGATTGAACGGGTTCGGGTAGGCCGGCGAGAGATAAAACCGCCCCGGTACCGCCACCGACACCTCCACCTCGGGGCTGTACTCGAACGTGCCGTCGAAGTCGATCTGCTTGAGACGGTACACGTACCGCCCCGGCTCCAGCGCCTCGATCCGATGGGCGTAGGTCTGCCGCTCCAGCGTCGTGCCGTGCCCTTCGACGAACCCCACCATTTTCCATTTTCCGGTTTCCATTTCCCGTTCCACTTCGAAGCCGGCGTTGTTGGTCTCGGACGCCGTTGCCCAGGTCAACGTCACCTCGTCTCCATCCACGAACGCTTCGAACGCAACGAGTTCGACCGGCAAGAGTCCCTCCCCGGCCAGCGTCCAGTGCGAGAAGGCATCGATGCCCGTGAGCGTAACCGTGTTGCCCGTCGGGTCGGGCACGCCGCCCATCTGCGTCCAACGCACGCCGTTGTCGGTGGAGCGAAACAAGCGCAGATCGACCTCGATGGCTCCGCCCAGTTCGCTCTCGTCGTAGTGGAAGACGAGCGTGGCATTCAGGCCGGTGTTGGTTGTGGGACTGATGGCGAAGTAGCGGGCGATGCCCTGATTGCTGCCGCTGGTATAGGCTTCGTGCCCGCGCGTGACGACCGTCGAACTGAGGTTGATCGAAGAGGTGATCGTAGCCCCGAGACCAGCCACATTGACGCCGTTGGGGGCGTTGAGGGTGCGCGTGGCGGTGAGGACGCCGGTGCCGCCGGTGACGAGTCCTCCGGTTTGTTCGACAAGCATGGTGGTTGTTCCCAGGTCGACGATGCCGCCATTGAGCAGGTGCAGGCGGGCGCTCTTCGAGACGGAGAGTGTTTGCGCCGTGGAAGCGGGGCCGAGGAAGGCCATCGCAACGAGGGCAGGCAGGAGGATGGATATCTTCATGACCATGTACCAAACAGGGTGAGAAGGGCGAGTGCGGCGGGGTCATTACCGCTCGGCGGGGGATACGGGGTCGTGCTCAAGCAGGATAGCCTCCAGGCGAGCCAGGCGGTCTCGAAGGGCGTCGATCTCCGCCTGCTGTTCCTTGACGGCCTGCATGAGCACCGCCGAGAGGTTCGCGTAGGACACGCTCAGGTACCCGTCGGACTCCGTGCTGACCAACTCCGGGAACACCGCCTGCACCTGCTGCGCCAACAACCCGATGTGCCGGGTCCGGCTGCGGTGCGTGCCCTCCCGGAATCGGAAGTAGACCGGCTCTATGGTCTCCAGGGCTTCGAGCACGCCGGTGAGCGGAGCAAGGTCTTCTTTGAGACGGGCATCGGAACTCTGGGTGAGGGTCCCGGCGATAGTCAGGTCGCCGTTCTTGAGCAAGGTGAGAGCATTCGATGGCGAATTGAAATAGCCGTTGCCGGCGACGAAGAGGGGGTCGGTGCTAATCCACTGGGCCGAATTCCCGGAGACGATGTTGGTTTGTCCGATGACGAGGGACATAAAGGCTTGCGCCGTGGTACCCGCTCCCATCGCTGTAGAGTAGTAGCCACTGGCCGTGGTGCGCAATCCAATCGCCGTGGAGTTGAGACCGCTGGCCGTCGTGCTTTCTCCCATCGCCACAGAGGAAAAGCCGCTGGCCACTGTCTCGCGGCCCATCGCCGTAGCGTAGGCATCGCTGGCCGACGTGTTGTAACCCATCGCCGTAGCGTAATCGCTGCTGGCCGTCGATTGGTAACCCATCGCTGTAGCGTAATCGCCATTGGCCGTCGTCAGGTAACCCATCGCCGTGGATCGGGTGCCGCTGGCTGTAGTGCTTGCTCCCATCGCCGTGGAGGCAAAGCCGCTGGCCACCGTCTCGCGACCCAGCGCCGTGGCGATCATCCCACTAGCTATCGACTGGTAGCCCGTCGCCGTGGAGTTGACGCCGTAAGCCTTCGTGTTGAGACCCATCGCAACTGAGAAATCACCGCTGGCCACCGTACCCGACCCCATCACCGTCGACGTGAAACCCGTCGCCTGACCGTTGAGTCCCAGCGCCGTCGAGTGGAGTCCAACTGCCTCCGTTCCACTTCCCAACGCCGTCGAGTTCGCACCGCTGGCCGTCGTGCTCCATCCCGCCGCCAAGG
>JBHHWM010000242.1:0-7434 GCA_046756545.1 Rhodothermales bacterium
ACTTCGAGGATCGGCGCGTCGGGGAAGACGGGCGTGCCCTCGGCCACCGCATAGACGTCGCCGGAGAAGCGGAAGCCGGCGAGATACACCAGAAAGTCGGAGGTAAATAGGCCGAGCGTGTCGAGGTAGGCGAGTGCTTCGGGCGTAAACCGGAGCGTTTCGAGGAAGTGAAGGACCGTCTCCAGGCCGCAGGCGACGAGGTAGTTGCGCGTGCGGAGGCGTCGCACAAACAGGTCGAAGACGGCCTCCTCGTCCATGCCTTCGGCGAAGTAGGCCTGGAGCATGGTCAATTGATAGAGGTCGGTGAAGAGCGCCGTGTGGTCGTCGCTGGTCCAGTCGCTGGGAGAAGCCATGGCGGCCCGGTCAGTTCATGCGGGGATCGTCGGGGAAGTTCGCCAGGAGGGCATACTCGCCGCCCATGCGCCGCAGCACCGCACGCCAGAGGGTGTCCGGCTGCTCCGAAAAGATAAGCACGTCGTCGGCCCGGGTGAGAAACCAGCCGCCCTGCTCGACCTCGTCGTCGAGTTGGCCGGCGGACCATCCGGCATAGCCCAGGAAAAAGCGGAGATCGCGGGGCGTGGCGGACTCGGTCTGAACGAGCACCTTGATGGCTTCGAAGTCGCCGCCCCAGTGGACCCCGTCGAGGATGGGAATGGCTTCGGTGACCAGGTCGCCGTGGCGATGCAGGAAGTGCAGGGTGTTTTGCTGCACGGGGCCGCCGAGCGAAATCAGATCATTCCCCTGCAAATCGTTGATGACTTCGCTGAGTTCGAGGGAGAGCGGGCGATTCAGGATGAGGCCGAAGCTCCCGTCCGGGCCGTGCTCGCACAACAGCACGACGGTCCGCCAGAAGTTGGGATCTCGCAGCATCGGCGGTGCGACCAACAAGACGCCGGTCGCCGGGACGAGGTCGGGGTCTGCCATCCTGTGAAGAAAACGAACGGAAAGTTTGAAGGACGGACCCGGACGCTTTGCAGGTTCATCCAAAAGCCCCTTTGATGGCTGGGCCTCGCTATCGGTTCCCCGGCACGTTCTCCCTATCGCCCGATATCACGACGAGGCGGTTCGGAGCAGCGCCCGCCGCGCCCCGCACCACCAGTCGGCATCCCGGGTGATCGTGGTGACGGTGATGCTGCTGAAACGCGGGACCAGGGCCAGCAAGAGCGGGGGCACGTCGTCCCAGCGGTCGGTCCGGACGAGGTGTTCCAGGCGGTCGGCGGCGGTCGGCACCCAGCGCCATTTTTCGCGCAGCGCTTCGGCTTTTTTCCAGTAATTACGTTCGTCCCAGGCATGGGCGCTCTCGTCGATGATCCGGTAGATGTCCCGCAGGTTGAAGACGAAGAAGGCGGTCATGTCCTTCGCTTCGTCGTCGAAGGTGGGGCGTTGGGCCAGCAGGCGCAGCACTTCGGCACACGACCGCATGTGGGCGTGCCGTTTTTTGGCGGGGGTGTCTCCGGTTCGAATCAGCCGGGCCATAGGACAAGGAGTGCAGGGATGCGTCCGACGCTTAACCGGGTGAAAGATAGAGAACGTCGGTGTGAACTCCGCCTGCCTCGCGTTGGAATTCGGTAAAAAAGAGCGGGCGTAGAAGCCGCTTTGCCCGCGTCTCCTACGCCCGATACCGTGAAGGCATTTGACACTATTTAATCAGGACCATGCGCTGCGTCAGCCGTGTTTCGGGGGTTTGCAGGATGTAGAAATACGTGCCGCTGGCCCAGGCGCTGGCGTCTACCTGTACCTGGTGCGTGCCGGGGGCATGCACGCCGTCGACCAGCACGGCGATCTGGCGGCCCAACAGGTCGTAGACTTTCAGTGTGACGTCGGCGGTCTGCGGCAGGGCGAAGCCGATGGTGGTGGTGGGGTTGAACGGGTTGGGGAAGTTCGGATGCAACACGATCTTCGAGGGCACCTCGTCCGTGTCGTCGTTGATGGCGGTGGCTGTGGGGATGGCAAACTGGACGCGGATGGGAATCACGGTTCCCTCATAAGGGCGTTCCTCTCCGCCGGGCGGCCCCACTCCCCAGAGGCCTCCCCAACCGGCATCCACATTACTCGTCACAAAAGAGACTTCCTCGACGTCGTATGGTGAGACGGCAAAAATAAAGGAATTCTCATCACTACCGGCGTTGGTGTAGCCTACGAAAATGGAATCCGGTAGGCTGGAAAGCTCGGCGGCAAACGAGGCCAGATCGACTTCGAAAAAGTCGATGGTGGTGGTAAGTCCTAACGTGCGCGGATCGGTAATTTCCAGCGAGAACAGTTCATCCCCCGGACGCCCGCTTGCGCTGAGCCCCCAGATTTTCAAGGTGAGGTCGCGAGGTGCTTCGGGCGGTTGTCCTCCGTTGGTAAAATGACTGAGGAAAAGCGGAGCCAGCAACACCTTGTCGACCGACGTCCCTTGATCCGCAGAGGGTACGACGAAACGCGTGGCCGCCGCCGGGTTCGAGGAATCTACCAGCAGAAAAAATGGGTTGTCCTCCCCCTGGGTCCCGAATTGTCCATTGTCGTACTGCACATTCAGCAGAGAGACCGTTTGTTCGGCCTCCTTCCAGTTGGCGCTATAGGTGAAGAGGGAGGGAGGAGCGCTCCGCGATCCGTCGATGTTGGACAGGATGAGAACGATGCGGTCGTATTTCCCGGAAAAGGAATGTTCCGTCATCTGCGGGTCGATGTCTCGTACTTCCACGTTGTTCAGCGTCTTCCCGGCATCGGCCCGGGTGAGCAACGTGCGGGCGCGCAGGCCGTCCGTGCCGGTCCCCAGGTCGATAAGCAGCGTAAAGTCTTCGACCTGGTCCCAGACGACGTATTGCGCCGCCCCCTCCCGCACCGTGATCGGCGTAAGCTCGGTGTCGGACTGGATGCGCCCGTCGAAGGAGGCGATGGGCACGGCATGGAGGCCGGCACGCTGCTCGACCTCGTAGCCGAGGTTCGGATCGACGCTTCGGTCGTTGAGGAAGTTGGCCGTGTGGAAATCCAGCATCAGGTCGCCGGTGCTCAAGCCGCGCGCGGCCAGCACGGCGTCGTACCCGGCGAGGTCGTTCGCGTCCTGCCGCGTGATCCGGCCGGTTTCGAAGGGGCCGATGATTTGGGCGATGTAGGTCGTAAAGAGCCCGGCGCGCTGGTAGTCGTCGCCCACGCGGGGGTCGCTGTTGTCGAGGAAGCGCAGAAAGTCGACGTTGTAGCGATCCGAATCATTGAGGTAGCTGATGAGCCGCCCCGGATAGCCGTTGGCGATCTCGGCCCACTCCGAGAGCCCTTCGTTGACGAAAGTGCCCTCGTTCCGGTCATATTCGAACATGATGAGGTGCTGGTATTCGTGCGCCGCCGTCAGGGCCAGGCCGAGCGGACTGTTGCACGTATCGAGGTAGAGCACGTCGCGATTGTTTCCGGTCCCCGACAGGTCGCCGCTGAAGACGAAGCCGCCGATAAACGAAGAGGTGGTACAATCGAAACCGTCCCGGATGTCCATCAGGAGCACATCGGATTTGCCGTCGCCATCGACATCGGGCGGGTCGCCGAAGAGCCGTTCGTCATTGACGATGATGCCCTCGTTGGGGTCGATGGAGCCTTCGGGAGTGGACGTTCCCAGGGCCTCTACCGACGTGTCGATTTTTTCCTGGGTCACATTGCCGTTATCGATTTCGGCGAGTTCCGCCCAGAGGTCGAAGCGATCTCCCTCGGCCACTTTCCTGAAGTCGATGTTGTCGAGGACCGGGTTGTTCTGGGTAGACTGGTCGAAATTGAAGACTTTGAAGGTCAGCGTGTCGCCCACGTCAAAGGCTTGTGCGCTCTTGTCGGCGTCGGGCAGCAGGCCGAGTTCCTTGCGCCGGTGGAAGTCGTCGAGGGCTTCGCGGGCGATGGGCAGGTGGTTGAGCCAGTCGCTGACGTGGAGGAGGCGCGGCTCATCGGAGGTGGTCGAAGGGGTATTGCGCTGCGCCGGGTCGCCCATGCGTTGCACTTGCAGCGACTGGGCCGCGGCGGGCAGGGCGATCGTCAGGGCCAGGAGAGCAATCGTAAAAAGGCGGGTCATAGCGGTGAGCGTTCCTCTGAGTGGGTTGTGAGCAGATCGCGCGCCAAGGGGGACTGGCGTCAAAAGCAACGGGCCGTCATATAGGGTTAGTGAGACGATAGAGGGAGCAGTTACGGGGTAAAAAAGAGGGACGTTCCTGAGTCACTGCTTTTCCCCCGCCTTTGCCGGCCAACGGCGTGTGCATGGTTTGGCACGACTTTCGAGCACGTTGAAGATACGTTGCTGTGTGGCAGGCTGCTCCTGTAAAGAGGAACGGCACCGGGCGGCATCAACGCGGGTTCCGGGCACCTCTATCCCGAGATCCGTCCTCTACGGGGTTGCGGGGCGTTCGTTCCTCTATACACCCGTAGGCAGAACCAGACACAAAGAACCAGCCTCGACCTATCCTCATGCATCGACCGCTTACGATACTCTTGCTGGTGCCGTTTCTCTACGGAGTCGGCTGTGGCGGCACCGCGCCCACGTCAAAACCGACACGGGCCGACACGATCACCGTAGAGGGCTGGGCGTCGGTGAACGGGCACGAACCCTTCTCTGTGATCTTGCTCGAAACCGACCAGCGTAACTTCTACGTGCTGGCCGTGGAAGAAGCCGAAGTACCGGCTCTGAAACGCCTCCTGCCCGCCCGCTACCGCGTAACCGGCACGCTCTACATGGCCGAGTGGAACGGGCAGTCCCACGCCTATCTGCGCCCCACCGCGATGGAACGGATCGACGCCTTCTGATATTCGCGGAAGATGCTCCTGTGCCTTTCGCGTCCTCACCGCTTGAAGCGCTGCAAAAATCGCCCGGTCCAGGCGTCCATCTCCGTGAATTTGAAGATCCGGGCCAGCCCGAGATACGTCCCCCCATATACCCCGACGACGATCACCCCCAGTACGAGGGTCGGGAGGCCCTGCAACAGCCACCATAGCAGCACCGCCGGCACCAGCGCCAGCCCGGCCACGCCGCTCATCGAGGCCATGCTGCGCCAGGGCAGGCCGAACTGAGCGAGCCGCTGGCGCAGCGACACCCGGAGCCGCCACAACTCGATCCACGCCCCGGCGGTGGCTCCCACGGCCAGCCCCGCCGCCCCGAAAAACACCGGTGCATCGCCCGAGGCGACCGCCAGCGTCTCCGACACGGCAAAACGGTCGAGCACGAACATGAGCGGCACGGCTACCGCCGCCGAGATGACGACGCGCAGCACCGCGATCTTCGCCGGGGTCTTGGTGTCGCGCAGCGCCCAGAAGCCGTTTTGCAGCAGGCGCGAGATCGTCGTGGCCACCAGCCCCAGGCTATACCCTCCCAGCACGACGTAGACCAGCCAGTTGTCGGCCAGGTCAAACGCGCCCCGGCGAAACAGTGCCCCGATCAACAGGAAGCCCAGGCCCAGGTAGCCGATCATCGTGGGGATCGTCAGGAAAAGCGTCTGGCGCATCGAGCCGTCGAGGCGGGCAAGAAACGACCGGGCTTCTTCCTCGCGCAGGCGTGAGAGTTCGGGCAACTCGGACGCCGCGACGGACAACCCGAACAGGCTGACCGGCAGGATGTAGAGAATCTGAGCCGGACGCAGCGCCGCCAGCGCTCCCGCCGCCAGCCACGACGCGAACAGGATGTCGAGATAGGCCGAGAGCTGGTACACCCCGCGCCCGGCCACGGCAGGCCCGAACGCTTTCAAGGCGGCCCGCACGCCTTCGACGCGTGTAGACAGCGAAAACCGGAACCCCTTCATCACCCGAACCACGAGCGGCAACTGCACGCCGAATTGCAGGAAGCCGCCTACCAGCGCGCCGAAGAAGGCAGCGAAGAGCACCTGCGTCAGCGTATCGACGGAGAGGGAGGCCCCGGTTTGCAACGGATCGCCCGTGAGGATCGTGCCGCCCACGAACAGCGCCGCGATGATCGAGGCGTTCCACAGTACCGGGGCCACATACGGGACGAAGAAGCGGCGGTGGCTGTTGAGCACGCCCAGCGCCCAGGCCGACAGCACCAGGATCCCCGTCATCGGGAAGATGATGCGAACGGCCCGCACGGTGAGGTCGAAGCGATTGACCGAGAGTTCGCCCGCGGCCACCTTGGCGGCGTCGTCCACGAAGCCGGGCGTGAGCACGCTGACGAGCAGCGGTGCCAGCGTGATGCCGAGCAGCACCAGCGCAGCCGCCGTAGCCAGCAACAGCCCGAAGACGGCACCGGCAAACCGCCCGGCCTCGCGCTCCCGTCCTTCTTCGAGCATGCGGCTGTAGATGGGGATGAACGCCGCCGAGAGGGTGCCCTCCCCCAGCAGGTTTTGCAAAAGGCCGGGGCCGCGAAAGGCCACCTGGAACACGTCGGTGTGTGCGCTGATACCGAAGAAATAGGCCACGGTGCTCTCTCGTACCAGGCCCATGATTCGGCTGCTGAAGATCCCGGCGGCCACAATACCGGCCGCGCTTTTGCGAGGTGCCGCGCTGTTCTTAATCTTCGGTTCTGTCTCTGGCATAAAAGAGGATATAACTATTGAAAGATGCCTGTCGCATTGGTTAACGTGCCATGCGCTATCTAACATTACACACCGGCTACCGGCGCGCGCGGCGACGGCGGCGCTTGAGGCGCACCACCAGCCCGTCCATGAACAGGTGGCTCAGGTACCCGATGACGGCGGCCCCGTAAAACGGCAGCCCCGACAGCGGGCGCTCGGGAAAAAACACATAGGGCAAAATGAGAAGCGGGGAAGGAACCAGCAGCATCGCCCACCACGTGTGCGTCCAGCCGCGATGCTTGCCCAGCACCGGCAGGATGGCAAACAGGCCCAGATAGGCCGCTTCCTCAAAGTGCTTTGTGGCAATCAGCACCACATCGACCAGAAAAAAGATCGTGTAGAAAATGTCCTGCCCGACCGAGTTAGTGTCGACGTCGGGCCAAAGGCCGAACATCAGGCACAGGCCGAACAGCGCCAGCGGATAGGCAATCAACTCCACCAGGGTGAAGCGCGTATAGGCCGCATCCACGGCATAGATCAAGACCAGCCCGATCAGGTATACGGCGAAGAAAAGGCTGGCCCCTGCCAGATGTCCACGATAGCCTGCCATGGAAAAAACGAGTCGTTGAGAGTCTCCCGGTAATGGAGTAAAAGGCTACGGCCCACCGCTACAGGAAGATACTCACGACGGCGGAAAGTCCAGAAAATATCGAACCGCCAGGTGATACCCGGCAAGCCCCAGACCGCCGATCTGCCCGACACACACCGGCGCGATGAGCGACCGGTGGCGGAAGGCTTCGCGGGCATGCACGTTCGAGATATGCACCTCCAGTACGGGAGGATCGATGGAGGCCACGGCGTCGCGGAGCGCCACCGACGTGTGCGTGTAGCCGCCGGGGTTAAACACGATGCCGTCGGCCCCGTCGTGGTGGGCCTGATGGAGCCGGTCGACGAGCGCGCCCTC